>SXON01000178.1 GCA_005778355.1 Pseudomonadota bacterium
CGGGGGTTATCGTTGTGTGTTTCAATCCCGTCCAAGCCGGGAAGGGTTCTGCAAGGAGAATCGAAAGACAATCGAAACTTCCAAGTGAGGTTTCAATCCCGTCCACGCCGGGCAGGGGTAGGCAAGCGACGGGGGACGGCTCCAGTCCATGCCCCTGGGCGGTTTCAATCCCGTCCAAGCCGGGAAGGGTTCTGCAAGGCGCTGAATCAGCAACTCCACCTGGCGTTGAAGTCCCTGGTTTCAATCCCGTCCAAGCCGGGAAGGGTTCTGCAAGGACGGAACGGTTCCGCACTGTCCGCAACGAGCGTGTTTCAATCCCGTCCAAGCCGGGAAGGGTTCTGCAAGAGCTCCTCGCCAAGGACGACCGAGACGGCTCGCTGGTTTCAATCCCGTCCAAGCCGGGAAGGGTTCTGCAAGTCCACGAGGTCACCAAGGACGGGCGCAAGCGTCGGTGGTTTCAATCCCGTCCAAGCCGGGAAGGGTTCTGCAAGTACGTAACCGTGTTGGACGCGACGGTGCCGGAAGTTTCAATCCCGTCCAAGCCGGGAAGGGTTCTGCAAGGATCAGCACCGGGCTGCTCCCCCGCATGCTGGAGGTTTCAATCCCGTCCAAGCCGGGAAGGGTTCTGCAAGCCCTGAGCCTCCGCATCGTCAACGCTCTCCCGATGAGTTTCAATCCCGTCCAAGCCGGGAAGGGTTCTGCAAGGAGACGGCGCTCGCCGCCGCGGTGAACGTTGAGTGTTTCAATCCCGTCCAAGCCGGGAAGGGTTCTGCAAGGAGAATCGAAAGACAATCGAAACTTCCAAGTGAGGTTTCAATCCCGTCCAAGCCGGGAAGGGTTCTGCAAGTGCATACCCTAAAAACATAGTTTCACCCCCGAACCCTAGGGGCAGATCCGCAAACCTCGCGAGTTCGTCGCGAGACGTGTTCGCTCAGACCGTGTAGTTCGGCGAGCGATTTGGCGGTTTTCAAGGAACACCGTGGAAGTCTTCGCGTTCTAAAAGAGCTGGAAACCTCAACGGCCAGACGCCGGTTTTCGCCGACGCCCGGAGGTTTTACCATGGCGCGGCCGCAGCGCGCCAGTGGCCAGGTCGATCTCCACGCCCAGAACCCGCTGCGGCCATTCGCCTTCCGCCATGATGACCTTCGTTTTCTCGGGATGGAGGGCGAGGTGGCACCGCTCCACCACCCGCCGCAGCCCGGCCAGCGCCTCGGCGGGGCGAGGCGACACCAGCGCGAAGTCGTCGGCGTAGCGCACCGCGCCGAGCAGCAAGCCGCTCCGCAGCGAGCCCGCAATCCACGGGTCGACCTCGCGCGACATGTACACGTTCGACAACATCGGGCTCACGCACAGGCCCTGCGGCAAGCCCCCAGGCACCGCCCAGGCGTCGAGCCAACGCTTGAGAATCCCGAGCAGACGACGGCCGAGCGGATCGACCTCGCGCCCGTAGAAGGTCTCCGAGGCGGCTAGACCGGGAACGGTTCCGAGCACCGCGAGAGCGGCATCGTCCATGTACTCTCGCCGCAAGCTGGGGAACATGCGCCGGATGTCGGCGCGGATCAGCGCCCCACCGGGGGGCAGCTGCACGCCGGCCAGCGCGCGCGCGGCCGAGTGGGGTCCCCGCCCCTTGCGGAAGCCATGAACGTGGTCGAGCTGCACGCGCTCCACGCGCGCCTCGGCGAGCATCGCCCACGCCCGGAGCATCACCGCGTCGAGGCCCCGGGGCGACACCAGCTCTCGCCGCTTGCCGTTGACCTCCTTCACCCGGAAGCGCTTGAGGCCGGGCACGTACGACATGTCGAAGAACATGCCGCGAAGCAGGTCGACGTAGGCGTCGTCGCCCACCGGCTCGCCCGCCGCCCGGGCCGCGAGATGGAAGAGCCCTCGCGTGATGCCCAGGGCATTCATCTCGGCCTCCCGACGGGCCCGCCGGGCGACCTGAGGCGGCACCGGTGTAGCCCCGGCGGGCGGTCCCTGGCCGCCCCCTCCTCGCGACGACGAGAGGAACACGTCAAGCCAAGACTCGAGCCAGTTCATCGGTGCCTCACACGATGATGGGCTCGCCCACGTCGCGGAGGCGAGGCGAGCAGCCAAGGAGGGTGGACGTGCCGGCGCAGCCGCGGCACAGGTTGTACACGCGGACGCTGTCGAAGTCGGCGTCGATGGTGCGGTTCACCACGCGCAAGAGCTCGTTCCAGCGGTTCGACGGCAAGAAGCCCTCGAACACGCTCTCCTGCACGGGGGTGAGGAAGCCCTTCAGGCGCTTGAAGAGCTTCGCCCGCCGCTTATCGTCGTTGACGTCGTAGCAGAGAACGAGCACCATCAGGTGATCCGCGCCGGCACGTAGGCCTCGGCCTCGCCCTCGATCACCCGTCTGAGCTGCTGCGCCTGCTCGAGGAAGAGCGCGCCCGTCGTCCAGTCGTTGCCCGTCAGCGGGTGCGGCGACCGCTCGTTGCAGCGCACCGCCCACGCCCGCGTGAGGATCTTGCGCCCGAGCGCGGTGAGGTACACCGCCCCGTCGGCCGTCTCCTCGTCCGGGAAGGCCGCCGCCAGCGCGTCGGGGTCGGGCGGGCCGAAGTCCTCGGGGCCGAGCTGCTTACGATTGAACAGGGACAACACCAGGTTGTCGACCATCGGCCGGAACTCCTCGACGAGGTCGAGCGCCAGCGCGGGGGCACCGCGGATGGTCTCGTGCAGCAAGCCAAGGTAGGGGTCGAGCCCGGCCCGGCGCACCGCGTGCTCCACCCGCGAGCACAACATCGTGTAGGCGAATGATAGCGCCGCGTTGACCGGGTCGCGCGGCGGGCGACGGTTGCGGCCGTTCCAGGCGAACACCGTGTTGCCGAGGAGGTGCCCGAAAGTGCCAAAGTACACGTTGGCACAGTTGCCCTCGACGCCTCGCAGCGCGTCGAGGTCGCGTGCGCCCTTCGCGGGCTCCCGCTGCGCGCGCAGGACGAGGATGGCGCTGGCCACCTCGTCGCTGCGGACAGTCCTCTGCCGCACCGTGAGCTGGGTGATCTGGTTCTCGAGCTTGCCTTTCACCATCGCCCGGGCCACTTCCAGGCGCCGCGGCGCGTCGATCACCAGCCGATACTGCGCCACCCGGCGGGCTGCCCAGGCGCTCTCGTCGCCCACCAGCCGCCCGCGTACCCGGCCGTCGAGTGTCAGGAACACGACCTCCACGCCCCGCCCCAGCAAGAAGTTGCGGCCGGCCTGCGTCAGGTCGGCGCCACCGTGAAGGTGCACCTCGTCGATCTCGTGGGCGGCGACGGTCTGGATCACCTCGCCGCGGCGGAGCAGCACCACCGCGCCGTTGCGCACGCTTACCGACACGTCGTTCTCGAACACCGCGAGCAGCGCCACGGCCGCCTACCGTCGCTCGAAACGTAGATCGGCCACGCCGTCGTCGTCGACCAGTACCCACTCCCCTCCCCGCCCGGCCCAGCGGCGACCGGGCACGCGGGCGAGCTTCTCCGCCACCTGCGCCCGCAAGGCCTGCACCTCGCCGCGGATGGTGCGGAGGCGATCCTCGGCGCGGGCCAGCGCCTCCACCGCGTCGTCGAGCGTGGGGTCGTGCTTGTGCGGGTGGATCTCGCGGCGATGGAGCAGGGGATTCGGGTACTCGCCCGGCCGCTCCTCGAAGTGACAGTCGCAGCCCACCCGGCGAGCGTGACCCGCCGCGCGCTGGCGGATGCGCTGGCAGCTGATGGGGCTGCCCCGGTGGGGGCTCTGCATGCGCCCGTCGGCCGGCCACCCCGGCACGCGATCGAGCGCGTAGTTCACGCCGCGCACGCCGTCAGCGCCGTGGCCGAGGCTGTGCTCGAGCACCACCGCCTCGTCCCGGGACAGTCGTCGCTCGCGCAACGCTTGCTCGACGATGGACCGAATCACGGCACAGCCACGGTAGACCGGTCCAACCTCGGCATTGGCCTCGTAGTCGGCCTCAGTCCAGTCCCCGGGGCCGGGCGCGGGGGCGAACGGCGCGGTCTCCGGCTCGCCGGGATCGACCACGGCGGGCAGCGGCTCAGGGGCAGTGGGCAACGGGACGCGGCGAACCTGCCGAAGTCGGGCCCACGGGTCGGCCACTGGCTTGCTGTCGGGGTCGAGCAGCTCCGCGCGACGCCCGGACACGAGATGACGTGCCAGCGGCAGCTTCACGAGGTTGCCCATGCCATCTTTCGAGACGGTGGCCTGCTTCGGGAAGAACTCGAGCGACAGCGACGTCGAGCGGGGTCGGAGCGCGGCCACCATCGCCTGTCCCCAGCGAAGCACGTCGGCGGCTGGCTGCGGCCGGGGCAGGAACACCCAGTAGTGACGCCCCTTCCAGCCGGAGTCCACGAAAAGCGGATCGAGCCCCAGCTCGCGCAGTCGGGTGTAGAGGTCGAGACCGGCCGCCGCCAGCTCCGCCCGGAGCGCCCGGGTGCGCTCCGCGTCGCCCACCACGGACTGGATGGCGCGGCGAGTGACGTCGAGGTCGAAGCAGCAGCAGGTGACGGTGTTGTCCACCCGCACCAGGTAGATCCCGAGCGTGTGCTCCCCCCGCGCGTGGAGGCGCGCGAGGTCGGGCGAGAGCGGTTGCTCCACCGGAGAGTAGCCGTGACTGCCATCGTCGCCGCGCCACATCCGGGCGTGAACCCCCTCGCGGCCGCTGAACAGCTCGCAGAAGCGGAGGAGATCGGCGTCGGTGGGGCCGCCCCCGTCGTTCACCACCGGCGATGGGCTCTCAACGGGCTCCACCCCGGCTCGACGGCGGCACTCGTCGGCCCGGGCGCTGTCGCCGCGGGCCTCGTGCAGCTCGGCGAGGGCCAGCCACGCGTCGCGGTCGAGCGGGTTGTCGCGCACCACCACCTGCAACGCGCGCAGCGCGAGCGTGAGATCGCCCTGCGCCTCGGCGCGCCGCGCCACCTCTCGGGCCGGGATGGAACCCGCCTCGAAGGCGGCGCGAAGCGTGTCGTCGGTCATGGCGTCTCCCAGCCCATAGACGCGGCGGCCTCGACGACCGGACAGCTACAGGGGCTCCACCCGGATCACGCCCTTGCCCTGAGCGGTATCGCTCCCAAGCCCGAGCACCTCGGCGAGCGCGAGCCACGCGGCTTGCGCCTCGGTGGGCCGCGCTGCGAGGCTCCCGACCACGCCCGACAGCGTGTAGTCACGCCCCTGCGCCGCGCTGTGGCGGCGGTGGTGGTACTCGCGGGCACGGCCGGGCACTTGCTCGACCTCGTCCTCGAAGCGCGGCAGAGTCGAGGCGTCGATCCCGAGCGCGCGCACCCGGTGGCGGGCGCCGTGGAGCAGGTCGAGCAAGAGCGGACGCGCGATCACCTCGTCGCGACGTTTCAGCTCCACCGGGCTCGCGAGGCGCACCCGCACGCCGCCCATGCGGAAGATCTCGCGACCGCGACCGTCGAAGTCGGGGGATAGCTCAGGCGAATGGGAGGAGGGGTTTTCCCCGCCGTGGGCTAGGGTGACCACGCCGAGCACCTCCTGGGGCACCCGGGCGTCGCCGAGCCCGACGGCCAGCGCCGTCTCGAGCGCGTCGAGGAGCGGCTCCTCCACCCCCGGGTCGAAGGTGACCAGCCGCAGTTGCCAGGTGTCGCCCGCGTGGAGCTCCTCCACCGGGCCCACCGGGGTGTCGAGCCGGAACGGGGGCGGTCCACCGCCGCGAAACAGCGCGTTGGCCGCCGCGTGACCGAGCTGGTCGAACAGCGCCGCGCCGAGGATGCCACGGATCAGCGGACCGCGGAAAGGCGGCAGCGTGAACCGTCCCGCGCTCTGGATACGAAGCGACCAGATCCTCAGGTCGTCGACCACAACGCCCCCTGCCGCTCCGTGCCCTGCATCCCGCGTAACACCGCCTCCACCAGCGCCTCGGGGGCGCGGTCGGTAGCATCCACTTGGAGGGTCCGGCCCATCACGGGGCGTCGTAACACCGTGGCATACCGGGCGCGCAGGTCGGCGGCCGCGAGCGCGGGGAGCGTGGCGCGGTCGTGCTCGGACAGGCCGCGTGTCGCGAGGCGGGACAGGCGGACGTGGTCGGCGGCGTCGACGAACACGGTGAACTGGGCCTGGATGACATGGTCTTCCATGGACTCCGCCGGGAAACTGCGGCCCCGCTGCCCCGCGTAGACCAGGGTCGACGCCCACCACCGGTCCACCACCACGTCGCGACCGGCCGCCAGCACGGGACGGATCTCGGCGCACGCCGCGAGCACCGTGGCGGCGTAGAGCGCCTGGAGTGCCATCGGGTCGTGCCCGAGGGCGGCCTCGGCTTGCTCGCGGATCGCGCGGAAGCCGGCGCTGGGCGTGGTGGTCCAGTGGGCCCCGAGCCGCGCGGCCACCAGCCGGGAGAGCGTGGTCTTGCCGGCGCCATCGAGGCCCTCGAAGGCGATGAGGCGGCCGGTGCTCAACACCGCCCCGCGCTGTACCGCCACTGCACCTCGCTCGAGAGGCGACCCGGCTCCACGTAGCTCCCGTCCGGCGCGGTGTAGCCGCTCATGCTGCTCGACTTGGAGAAGCCCGTGCTCACCGTGCGACCGCTGCTGTCGCGGTAGTACACGTCGCCGTTGATGAGCAACAGGGGGTAGGTGCCGTACTTGCCGTTTATCGAACCGACGTTCATGGGTGACTCCTTGCGCGGGGTAGACGCCCGGCGGCGGGCGACCGGACAGCGCCGTGGCGAAGGGCGGCTACGGGCGAAGGACTGCCCAGGTTCAGGACCGAGCCCACTCCTCAAGCGCTGCTGCCCTGTGAGTCAACGCCGCACCCTCGGCGCGCAGCGCCGCGACCTGCTGGTCCCTCAGCTCGCGCTCGTTGAGCGTCGCCTCCCGGTACCCGTCCCACCAAGACAGCAGGCCCGGCTCACCCGGGCGACCGCGCAAGACGCCGTCGGCCACCCCGTCGACGGCCTGCCCAAGGCGTCGGTCCGCATCGGCCCGCTGCAAGGCGTTGGCGCGCTCTGTCATCCACGCCCGTAGCCCGTCAACCATCGCAAGCGCCTCTGCCACTCGCGGTGCGGCGTCCAGAGCGCCCTCGCCGAGCTTACGCGTTCGGTCTGCCAGCTTCACCTTCTCCCAGGGCTTCGCCTTCCAGTCCATCCAGTCGTAGACCTTGTCGACGTCCGCTCGCGCCTTGTCATCCTTCTTCCAGCGCGTGCCCGCCGCCTGCAGGATGCCCCTGACGACGGGAGAAAAGTCGGCCCAGGGCTCGACGCGCGCGTCGCCCGGGGCACCCGTCCACGCCGCGCGCGCCGAGAAGGGGACGGCGAAGTCCACGGCGCCATCTTCAAGCGCCCCTTGGACCGCTGCGGCGGCCGCCACGCGCCACTCGACGAGCGGCTGAGACACGTTTCCCAACGCCGCGTCGAGATCGCCCGGCGTCAACGCCTCGCCGGAGCGAACCCGCTGGGCCACCGCCTCCACGGACCGGTGGAGCATGGACCGCAGGGACTCCGCCTCGCGCGCGACCACGGCACCCACGACGGGGAGCATCGAGGCCGGATCCCGCGACTGCAGCTCGGCGGCCAGGGTGTCGAGCTCGCTCGCGGCTCGACGCAGCTCGAGTGCCCGCCTCAGAGTGCGGCGACGGGCGTGCCGAGCGAGCGCCTCGGGTCGGGCGCGGGCTCCCGCCGCCGCGAGGGCATTCAGCGCCTCGACCAGCGCCGCGACGCCGTCCCAGGCCTGTCGCGCGTAGTCGTGGAGGGGCGCGTCGGTCCGGTTGCCCACAGCACCGAAAGGATCGGCCGCGACGAACCGCAGCTCGGGCGCCGTCACACCCCACGCCCCCAGGCGACGCCCGATCTCATCCGCCTTCACCCGGCAGGTTTCCGCGAAGCCGACCTCGTCGTCGATAGGCGAAGGGTTGAGGCGATCCACGCAGGTGACGACGATCAACGCGGGTGGCGCGGCCTCGCCGCCCCAGGCGCTGCCATCGAGCAACGAACGCGCCAGCTCGATGTCGCCCGTGAACAGCGACACCGGGAGCGCCAGCACGAGGGCATCGGCGTGGAGGGCCTGGTCGTGGGCCACGTCGTCGTGGCCTTCCTCGCCGCCGCCGAGCCCCGGGGTGTCGACCACGCACAGGCTGCCGAGCCGAGCCTCCCCAGGCCGGTCGGTGGTGGGGTTCGCCGCTATCCGGCTTCCATCCGGCAGCTCGCCACCGAGCTCGGCCCGGAGTCGTGCCAGGAGGGACGTTTTTCCCGCGTTGTACTCCCCGAGGAGCACAAGGCGAGGGCGCTCGCGGCGCTCCCAGTCGCGAAGCTCCGCGCGCAAGGACTGCACGAGTTCGGCGTCGATGGTGGCAAGTTTGTCGAGGGCAAGCATGTCAGGAACTCCCGCTGGCGGTGATGATGTCGTCGATAGCCACGTTGATGGCAGCGATACGGCGGTCGAGTGCGTCGCGCTCCTCGCCCGCCTGGGCAGCCTGGGCGACGAGTCGACTGGCCTCGGCGTCCAGGGTCGACGCGATTTGCTCCAGCCGCGCCTCAGGTCCTTCGCCACCATCGCCCTGGAGCACACCCTGGGCGATCTGTCGGACCGTGGCGGACAACTCGCGCAGCGCTTCCTGCTTCGTGGCCTCGAACTCGCGTCGACGCTTCTCCTCGATCACGAGCGTGACCACCTCGATCACCACCACGAGGGCACCGAGCGCTCGACCGAACTTCGCCACCTTTGGTGCCCACACGTTGAATCGCTTCGCCAGCTTCGTGGCCTCCCAGGGCTTCCACTTCTTCATTGCGCCCACCGCCACCTTGATCTCCTCCCGCAAGAGCTTCGGATCGGTGGCCATTTTCTCGGCCGCTTTCGTGGCGGCGCGCGCAGCGCCGCCGGCGCCCCCCGCGAATTCGCGCGCCTTTCGCGTGTCGCGGGGCGCCTCGCGGGTGCCACGGCGTTTCTTGCCGTGCTCTGCAGCCAGTTTGGCCGTCGCCGAGCCGAGCGTTCGCCCGATGCGCGCCTCGAGCGTCTCGAGCGTGTTGGCTAGGCGCGACGTCAACTCCACCTGCACCGGTGCGACGGCGCGGGGCACACCCTCGGGCCAGCTCTTGTGGGCCTCGAGCGCGTCGATCAACGCGTGGCTATCACCCGCACCGATGATGGACGTGCGCGCGGGGGCGGCGAGGGCATCCACGGCGGACTCGACCGCCTGGCGGAGCTGAGCCTTGTGGCCCCTCAGGACCTGTGCTCCTCGCTCGATTTGGCCACGGAGGATGTCGTCCAGGCTCGACGAGGCGTTGGCGGCGAGCCGCTGTCCTTCGACCTCGACACGGCGGCGGGCGAAGGCCGGCCCGAGCGACCGGACCCCCGCCGCCACGAGCGCAGCGCGCGACTGGCCGTCCAGCGCAGCGTGAATGGCCCCCCGGACGTCTTCGAAACCGTCCCAGTCACCCGTACCCGCGTAGTCGGCGAGCGTCGCATCGTCGTTGCCGCTGGCTCGCTGGAACGGATCCGCCGCACAAAACGACACCTGCACTCCAGCAACCCCCCACGCCTCGAGGCGCGTTTGCACCTCGCTCCGCTTTTGCTCGCGGAGTTGACACCAGCCCGCCGGGTCGTCGACCGGCGAGGTTCCGAGGGCGTCCGCCCGGGTGACGAGAACCGACCACCGGTCGCCGCCCGGCGCCGTGCCCGCTGCCGTCGACCCGGCAAGAAGCGCGGCGGGGAACTCGGCGGGGCCGGTGAAGAGGCTCGGCGCCAGGCAGAGCAGCCCGGCCGGGGCCCCAGCGGCCGCCTCCCGCGCCGCCTCGTCATGGCCGCAGAGGCCTGACCCGAGCCCCGGCGTGTCCACCAGTTCCACCCCGGGCCCGACGCCATATGCGGTGACGCTCGCCGTCTCGGGATGGGCGGCCACCCGCAGCGACGCAGGCACGGGGAGGCCCTCGGCCAGCAACAGCCGGCGGACGAGGGAGGACTTCGCGGTGTTGTACTCGCCCGCGAGCACCAAGCGCCGCCGAGTACTCCCGCCGAGGGCGAGCGCGGCCACCCGCTCGGGCTCCAGCGCGGACTGGTCGTCGACGTGGAGGCCCAGGAGCGCCCTGTCGATGGTGGTGAGGTCGGACCGGGTCGCCGGGGGCAGCGGGGAAAGTCGCGACAGCCGGGGAGCGGGCTCGATCTGCGCCGACGTGGACGCGGCCCCCGCCTCGCCGGCCCAGTCGCCACCGACGAAGATCCAGGCTTCCGGGTCGGCGCCGACGGGCACCGAGGCGGCTCCCAGCACGTGACCACGGGCCGCTCGCTGGATCTCCGCGAGAGGGGGGGGCGAGCCGCGGCGCGCCGCGATGTTCCGAACGCGGGTCTCTTGAGCTCGGAGCGCCGTCGACACCCTGTGGAGCGCCACGAAGCCCCGAGCCACCGGCAGGAGCACGTCGGCCGCCACGCGGGCGGCAAGCTCGGCCGCGCGCTGTTCGACCTGAGACCTCAACTTGCCGCAGGCGTCGCGGACAGCCCGCTCGGATCGCTCCAAGTTGCGACGCTTTTCCCCCGCGCGATCACGCTGGGCGCTCACGCGGAGTTTGCGACCCAGCCAGCCGAAAAACGCAATCACCGCCGTGGCGATGAGCAGCGGCGGGAAGCTCAGCTCGGCAAACAAGAGCCCTACCCCGGCCAGCGTCGCGCCGATGCCCAGGGCCCATCCGCCGGCCCGCTTCCAGAAACCGCCCTCGCCCGAGGTGCCCGCGCCGTCGAGAACCGAGCTCAGGTCGCTCGAGAGCTCCGCCCTCACGCCCGCGAGGTGCTGTCGCACGTGCGCCTGAAGATCAGCCTCGATGCTGGCGAGAACCTCCGCCGCCTTCGCCTGGGGCAGGACGCGCGCGCCGAAGGCCGCGCCACTGAGCTCCTCCTCGGCATCCACGATGCGGCGCGACTCCGCGAGCGCGGCGCGCTCCAATTCCCCCACTCGCGCGGCCGCGAGATCCCGGGCATAGGCTACGATATCGCCGGACGGCGTCCCCGGAAGCGGCACCCCGCCGCGGGCCCCAACCAGGAGCCGCTGCACGTCGTGGGACACCCGGTCGCGACCCACGAGGCGCATCAGGACCTCCACCTGCGGGCCAAGCGCCTCACGGGCGAGCCTCTCGGCGGCCAGCCGGGCGTCGGCCATCACGTCGCCAGCGGCCGAGGCCGAGCCTGCAAGCTCACCGGCGAGCGCGGCGATCCGAAGCCGAGGGCCGCCCTGATGCACGAGAGCCGCGAGGTAGGTGGCCAGCCTCGGGAAGTTCGACATCTCGAGCAAGGCCTCTCGACCGTACTTCTGGCGCAAGTTCTCGCGCGCGCGGGCGCTGTGAGCCTGGCGCCATGGGCCTTCGCTCCGGGCAAAGAGCGCGCGTTGCGCCTGCAGGGCCACGATCACGAAGTCCTCGAGGCCAAGCGCCGCGAGGCGCCGCCGGACGTGGGCCGCGTGCTGCTCCACCTGCACTTGGAAACCCCGCCGTTGGACGGCGGTGACCAGGAACTCGGGCCGCCGCCACGGTTCGCCAAGCACGTTGAGCACCGCCACCAGCGGCTTGTTGTAGCGAGTCACCCAGTCGGCGATCTTCTCGAACTCGGTCACCTTCTGGTTGTTGGTGTCGAACACCAGCATCACCACGTCGGCGGCGAGCACCGCCTCCTCCGCCACGCGCTCGTCCGCCGCGCCGGCCTCGCCGAAGGCCTCGAGCCCCGGCAGGTCGATCACGTCCAGCGCGCCCCGCTGGTAGACCTTGGCGGTGCGCGTGAATCCCGTGCGACCGTCTGAGACGGTGGCCCCGTCGCCGCATACCATCGCCTCCACCAGCGTGCTCTTGCCCACGTGCGTGCGCCCGAAGGCGGCGACGCGGAGACGCCCCGCAGTCGCCGCCCGGTTCGCGGCCATCCGCCGCAGGGCCTGCCCACGGGTGGCGACCTCAGCGGTGAGGGCGGTGATCGCCTGCTGGAATCCAAACAGCGCCGACGTGCCCTCGAGGCTGGCGACAGCTTCCTGGGCATGCCGAGCCGCGAGGTGGAGGGACTCGGCGATGGCCTCGATATCGGCGCGGGCACCATTCATCGCCTCGGCTCCGACGTTGGCGGCCGCCTCGGCTGCTTCCTCGAGGGTGGGGAATGCACCGTCGGCGCGCTGGATCGACATCAATGCCCCCTCTTCGTTCGCTTGGCCCCGCCGATCTCCTGCGACTTCACACAAGCGGGCAGTTCCGACACGTAGTCGAGGTGCCCGAGGCCCAGGGCACTCAGGTCGCGCCGCGAGACCGGTGCATCGCGCGGCGGGCCCGCCAGTCCCACCGGTTCGCCAAGCTCGAGCGCACCGGCGCGGTAGACGCTTCGCAGGACGAGATCTTCGCGGCTGAAGGCGACCACCGGCCTCCGCTCCACGCCACTGGCTACGTCGTCCCAGTCGAGATCGTCCGGCGAGATCGCGGCCGCAAGGCTGTGGACCGACCGCACCCCGGGTACCTCGCCGCGGCCGGCGGCCTCGGCGTAGCGCAGTGCGATGCGCCCCCCCAGGGAATGACCCACGATCGCCACGGGGCCCGCGCAGGCCGCGACCTCCTCACCCAGTTCCTCGATAGCCGCGTCAGCCTCATCGAGTGCACGGCGGAACGCGAGGAAAGCGTTGGCCGCCGCGCCACCGTAGAGTGCACCAAGGCCCCCGAGCCCAAACAGCGGGCCGCCGCCCACCCCTGGCCCGGCGACGAGGTCGACCGGCGCCCCGGAGTGCCAGTTGAAACTCGTCACCTGCGCCCCCATCGGGGCCACCGCCCGCCCGGCCGCGTGCCAGTCCGCCTGTGACCCTCCCCTCGGGCGCGACCGGCAACCCTTCCCATCCACGCTCGACTCGGTCAGGAAGCCGGGCACCACGATGACGGTGAGCTGCCCCGGGCGCCCGTGGGAACGCCGGCGACGCGCGGGTCGCGAGGCAGAATCCTCCTCGTCGGATAGCCAAGCACACGCGGCGCCGAACAGGAGTCGGGTCACGGAGAGATCGACGATCACGCCCCCTCCCACGGCCACTCGCACCACGTGGAGCAGTCCTCATCCCGGTGCTCCCAGGCCGCGTCGCAGGCGAGCAACTTCACGAGCAACAACATGGATTCCCCTTCATGGATGCGTTTGAAAGCCGAGCGAAGCGCCACCCCGAGGCCAATGTGCACGACAAACCTAGCGGGCTCGTCCGGAGCGTCCCTGGACTCCAGGGGTTCGGAGCCTGGTCAGAACATGCTGTCGTCACCCAGAAGAACATCGCCTCACCTCGTGGCGGGTAGACGGCGCCCCAAGGCCAAGTCGGACACCTACAACACG
>SXON01000179.1 GCA_005778355.1 Pseudomonadota bacterium
CCCGGGCGCCGACCGCCGTCGATGATCGGCACCCCAGCGGCCCGGAAAGCGCCAAGCAGCGGGCCGCCCGACATCACGGTGGCCACCGCCTGCTCCACCGGCGCCCGGCGGCACAACTCCAGCACCAGGCGCTCCGCACCGCCCCCGGCGAAGTCGTTCAGGACGTGCAAGACCCGTGGCACGGCCCTTGCTCTATCCCTCAGCGCACCCCGCTCCCCCTGCTGCTGCCCCTCGGAGATCCCACCATGGCCCGCTCGTTGAACGTCAAGCACGAAGAGAAGCTCGGCACCTCGCCTCTTCTCAACTTCTTCCTCCTCCTCGCCGTCGGCTGGATGGCCGTGGGCGCTCTGGTGTCGAGCATGGCCGATGCCGCGCCCGCCGCGAGCGAGATCGCGAACCCGTAGATTCTGATCTACATCACGTAGATTTCAGAAAGCCCAGACCCGGCAGGAGTCCGCCACCGTCGCGAGCCACCGCCCGCGCGCCGCGAAGCTCATCGCCCGGACCGGGAGCCCGTGCATGTCGACCCGCGCCGGGTGGGCGCGTGCTGCGGGATCGCCATCCGCGTCGACGATGGCCACGCCACCGTGCCGAGTGCCGAGGGCCAGCGTGTGACCGTCTCGATGCAACGCCGCCGTCGCCGTGTCGAGCAGCCGCACGTTTCGCGGCGGGAGGCTCGGGTCGACCCACAACGTCGCGCCGCCCGTGGCCACCCCGACCACCCGGCCGGCCCGCGCGAAGCGCAGCCGGTGGCTGGTGGCGTCACCCCCCGGGAGGATCTCTTCGAGGTACCGTACGAAGAGCCCGGCCTGTGTGACCCGCGCCACGACGTACTCGCCGACGCTGTCGGTACCGAGCGCCGCCCCGGCCGGGAGGGGCACACGCACCAGCTCCGCTCCACTGCCATCGAAGCACACCACCTCGCGCCGGCCGCGCGCGTCGTCGCCAACCGCGGCCACGCCGTCGCGACCGAAGCGCAGGCCCTGGGCCGCGACCAGGCCGGTGTCGACACTCCAACACGCCGCCCCCTGCCGAAACGCCGAGAGCTGCCCCGACGCGCCGATAATCGCCAGTTCCGGGCCGCGGGTGCAGAGCTGCACGGGCTCCTCCGGCCCGGCGAAGAGCTTCCGGGTGCCGTAGGCCGTCTCCACCGACCACACGGTGCCGTCGGCGGCGCCCACCAGCAGCTCGTCGCTATCGCCCCGCCACGACAGGGCGCGAGGCGCCTCGATAGGCGCGGAGATCACCGGCTCCAGCGGCCGCGGCGCGTGGAGGTAGTGCGCGTCGGCCCGCCGGTCAGACCCCATGCGACGTTCTATCCTGGGGTGCCGCGGCGATCCGCGACGATCGCCGCCTTCTCGCGCTCGCTCACCGGCACCGGGTAATCACGGTCGAAGCAGGCCATGCAGGCGGGCGACCCGGCCGTCGCGCGGAGCCCCTCCACGCTGAGAAAGGTGACGCTGTCGACCCCAAAGGCCCGCGCCCACTCGATCTCCGGCAACTTGGCCGCCACCAGCTCGTCGCGACTGGGCATATCGATGCCGTAATAGCAGGGGTGCCGCACCGGCGGCGAGAAGATCGCGAGGTGCACCGCCGCGGGGCGGGTGCTGCGCACCAGCTCGGCGAGGCGCCTCACGGTCGTTCCTCGCACCACGCTGTCGTCGACCAGGATCACCCGCTTGCCCTCTAGGATCTCGGGGATCGGGTTGAGCTTGAGCCGCAGCGCCGACTGCCGCGCGCGCTGGTCGGGCATGAGGAAGGTTCGACCGCTATAGCGGTTCTTGATGAAGCCCTCGCGGAAGGGCAAGCCGAGCGTCTCCGCCATCGCCTGGGCAGCGGGGCGGCTGGTGTCGGGGACCGGCACCACCACGTCGGCCTCGAGCCCCTTCTGGCGCCACTCCTGGCCGAGCCGCTCGCCGAGCGCCCAGCGCACGTGGAAGACGCGCCCGTCTTCCATCTTGGAGTCCGGGCGCGCGAAATAGATGCGCTCGAACATGCAGCGCCGCGGGGTGGCACCGGCGATCTGGTCCACCCGGGGCGGCTCCCCGGGGCGAAACAGCATCACCGCGCCCGGCGGAATCTCGCCCATCATCGTGAAGTCCATCGCGTCGAGGGCCACCGATTCGCTGGCCACGCACCACGCCCCCTGCGGGCTCTGGCCATACACGCCCGGACGCACGCCGAAGGGGTCGCGGAAGGCCACGAGCGTGTCGTGACCGTCGACCTCGAGCACCGCCGTGCAGGTGTACGCGCCCCGCACCCGATCGAAGACGGCGCGCACCGCGTCTTTCACGTGCTCCACGCCGCTGCCGCCGAGGGCCTCGGCGAAGACCAGCATGATGGGCTCGACGTCGCAGCCCGACTGCAAGCGCACGCCGCGACGCCGCAGCCACGCGTCGAGCTCGGGCACGTTCGTGACGTTGCCGTTGTGCGCCATCAGCACGCCCGGACGCCGCGTGTGGAAGGGCTGGGCATCGTCGCGCACGCCCGCGCCCACCGTCGGGTAGCGGACGTGGCCGATCGCCGCCTCGCCCGGCAGGGTGGCGATCACCCCCATGCTCAGCACCTGCGACACCATGCCGAGGTCTTTCACGAGGTGCACCCGCCCACTGTCGACACTGCCGACGCCGCAGGCGTCCTGACCCCGGTGCTGGAGCGCCTGGAGCATCTGCGCCGCCGCCGCGGAGGCCCGCTCCACGCCGATGATCCCGACGAAGCCACACATCTAGCGCTCCAGGAGGCGCTTGAGGATCAGCGCCTGGTACTGCGCGTCGTAATCCGCCCGGTGCTTGAGTTCCTTGTCTTCCGCAGGAAGGTCGAGGGCCTTCTCGAGGAGCTCCTTGTTGCTGTCGAACCAGTGCACATTGAGCTTGCCCGTGGCCAGCGCCTTGGTGTCGAGCGCCTTGTAGCCGAAGGGGTTTTCCATGTCGTCGGCCGCGTAGCACCAGCTCACGAAGCTCCAGTCGAAAGGCGCGTTGTGCCCGACGAAAACAGGCTTCGTCCCCGGCTTGATACGCGCCTTCACCCAGGCCGCGAGCGCCTCCATGGCTTGTTTCCGCGGCGTGCCCTCGCGACGGAGCTTCTCGATGTCGAGGCCGTTCACCTTCATCGCGCCGGGGTCGACCCGAGGGCCCTCAGGCCGGATCTCAACGTAGAAGGTGTCGCCGATTTGCAAGATGCCATCGGCATCGGGCGCTGCAACCACGGCGCCGAGCGACACCATGTCGTAGAGGGCGGGGACGGGGCCCGAGGCCTCGATGTCGACACAGAAGTAGGTGGCGCGGGTCTCGGGCATGGGACCGGGCCGCTATCTCGCGGAAGGGGTATGGAACACCGATGCGCCTCGTGACCGGGCTCCTGGTCCTCGGCGGGCTGGTGCCCGGCGTGGTGGCGCTCGCCGCGCTGATTGGCCTCGGCGTGGTGCGCGGCCTCCCGGCCTTTCAAGTGGGACTCTCCGCCGCGCTGCTCCTGGTGCTGCCCGTCGGCGGTCTCTACTTGCTCCTCGGCCGTCGCGACGCCTCGCTGGTGGCGTCCGCGTGGTCGTGGCCCCTGCTCTTGCTGGCTGGTCTGCCCGGCTACTTCCCGGGCGAAGTAAACGACGCGATGGCCAGCGGCTTCGCGGTGCTGGCGGCCGCAGGGGGCCCCGAGGCCACGCGCCACGCGGCGCGCCTCGCCCAGTCGATCCCGACCGGCGCGGAGGGCGAGCCGCCGCCTCCGGCCGCAGAGAAGGCCCTCCCCGACTGCACGCCCGTCGACGTGGCGCTGTCGGAAGACCAGGTCGCCCTGCCCTACGAGGGCCTTGGCCACTCGATGACCGTCCCCATCCAGTTCGGCGACAGCGAGCTGCCGATGCTGTTCGACACCGGCGCGAGCGTGACCACGCTGGGACGCGCCTCGCTCCGAGAGATCGGCCTCTCGGTCCCGAGCGACGCGCCCGAGATCACTCTGCGCACCGCCAACGGAGAGCGGACCGCCCGGCTGGTCCTCATCGACAAGCTCTGGGTCGGCGGATTCCTGGTGAGCGGGGTGACGGTGGGCGTGTGCGAGGAATGCGCCGACGACGACACGGCCGGTCTGCTCGGCCTCAACGTGTCCGGCCAGTTCCTGGTCACGGTCGACACCGTCCGCAAGGAGGTCATCTTCCAGGCCCGCCGGGGACGGCAAGACCGTGTGGTCGACATCGCCCCGTGGTTGAAGGTGCGAGCCACCGCGCGACTCTTTCCCGACGGCCGGGTGGAGGTGGAGGCCACGGGCGAGAACAGCGCGCCGCGCGCGGTGAGCGAGGCCGAGGTGGGCATCCACTGCGGGGCGGAGAGCTTCGTGGCCCGCCTGGCCGAGATTGGACCAGGAGAACGCGGCCGGTCGACGCTCTCACTACCTCGAGGAACGGAGTGCGAAGAGTACCGGGTGACGCTGGAAAAAGCGTATTGGTAGGCAGCCCCTTCTCCGCCGCCAACCTCGGCGACCTGTCTCGCGAAGTGCTCGGACGCTGATCAGTTCACTTCGAAGGGGAAGGCCACCTGCTGCTCCCGCGGCAGGCTCCGCAGCACCCGCTCGTCTTCCTCGTGCAGCACGTCGTGCGCGTGGAAGGCGTAGATCCCCGCCGGGAGATCGTCACGTGCGCGAATCAGGTAGTCCTCGCGGCTGGCGAGTTGTTCCAGGTCAAAAGCCACGTCCTCACCGGCCGACCACAGCTGCACCGTGGCGTCCTGAGCGCCGAAGACGCCTTTGATGCGCGTCTTGTCGATGAATTCGAGCTTCGACAGGTGCAGGTTCATCTGCGCGATCTCGCTTGGTCGCAGCTTCGTGGTGAACACGAACTCCACCTTGCCCTTCGGTAGATGTTCCTCGGGGATGTCCTGCACGCCCGCGAAGTGCTGCAGGTCGGTGCCGATGAGCTGGATGCGCTGGGCGCCGAGCTCCACGTATTTCTCGCGCCCCACACCGAAGAAGCCCGGCTTCTCCGGTTCCGGGTACAGCTCGAAGGCGAGCGGGTCGTAGTCCTCCTCCTCGTCTTTCGCCGTGGGCTCGAGGATGTCCTTGATGTAGCCGTCCTTGCCCACCATCACGCGCGCGGCCGGCTGCTCCACCTCGATGGAAAACAGGCCATTCTCGGCCGTGTAGTTGCGCTCCAGCACACCTTCCACCACCACCGTGGCGCCCTCGATGGGCTTGCCCCAGATGTCGAGCACCTTGCCGGAGAGGGTGCGAGTGTCGGAGCAGGCCAGCAGCAGGAGCAACATCGAGCCAGTTTATCCGCGCTTCACGCGAGCGGCGTGACGGCCCACCTACGTGTTGGCCGCGGCGAGCACGTCGCGCAGCGGGCGCAGGTTGGCGGATCCGGTGCGAGCGAAGCGATCGATGAGTCGCTGGCCGGTGCGCGCGAGCTCGAGCACCTTCGCGATGCGGGTGTGCAAGAAGCGGCTCTCGTGCATCGCGCGGGGGTCGGCCCCCTTGCCCTCGGCGTCGAGGATGCGGAGCGCTTCTTCCATCTGTGCCACGACACGCGCCACCATGCGCAGCTCCCGCTCACGAAAGACACGGGCGACCAGCATCCAGACGTCGGTCTCGGCCACGAACAAGCGTCGGCGCCCTTCAGCGGCGGGCTGCCGTCGTATGACGCCCCACTCGAGGAGCTCATTGATGGAGTTGCTCACCATGCCGGCCGACAGGCCGGTCCGGGCCTCGATCTGCTCGGCGTCGAGCGGGCTGGCGCTGAGGTAGAGCACCGCCCACACGCGGCCAAGCGAGGGCTTGAAGTTCCAGAAGCCAATCACCTCGCCGATCGCGTCGGCGACGAGCAGGATAGCGCGCCGCCTCGCGGCCTCGGCGTCGCCGGTGGCCTGTTTCATAGATTTCAGTTAACAGTGAAATGAACGAAACGCCAACTCGCATGCCCGGAGGCCCGATGGATCCCGTCCTCGTTCGCGGTGTGAGCCCGGCGGCAGTGGTGCGAAGGGTGGACCCCGCCGGACTCGACGGATCGGCCCCCCTCGCCCGAATCGACGGTCCTGACGCCGTTTTTGCCCTGTTGGCTCCACGGCTGGCACTCGGCGAGTCGCGCCTGCGCGAGCTGGTGGGCAGCGAGGTCGACGTCGTCGAGGCCGTCGCGCGCTACCTCGTCGACGCGGGGGGCAAGCGCCTCCGGCCGATGCTGACCGCCCTCGGCGCGGGCGCCGTCGGCTTCACTGGCGACCTGCCGTCGCTGATGTGCGTGGGTGAGCTCATCCACCTCGGGAGCCTGCTCCACGACGATGTCGTCGATGGCGCCGTGCAACGACGCTCACGACCTTCCGCGCACTTGGTGTACGGCAACGCCGCCACCATCCTCACCGGCGACTTCTGCCTCGCGCGCGCGGTCCTGCTCGCCTCCACGGCGGGCGGGCACGGCGCTGTCACGGCGCTCGCCGAGGCCGTCACCGCGATGGCCGAGGGCGAGGTCCTGCAGTTGCAGCGCGCCGGTTCCCTGGGCACCTCGCTCCACGAGTACCTCGACATGGTCGACAAGAAGTCGGCGGCGCTGATTTCGTGGTGCGCCGCCGCCGGGGCCCTGGGCAGCGGACAACCCGCCGCCGCCGCGGCGCTCGCCCGGTTCGGCCGCGGCGTAGGCGTGGCCTTCCAGGTGACCGACGACGTGCTCGACTACGCCCCCGGCACCGGCAAGCTCGCGGGCGCCGACCTCCGGGAGCGGAAGCTCACCCTCCCGCTGGTGCACGCGATGGCGCGCATCCCCGGCCTGCGCGCACGCCTGGAAGCAGGCTCGCCCACCCCCGACGAACTGCCCGCCCTGATCGCGGAGATACGCGCCTCCGGGGCCCTGGAGGCCGCCCTGGACGAGGCGCGCGCCCGAGTGAACCAGGCCCTCGCCGCCCTCGACGAGCTTCCCCCGGGCCCCGACCGCGACGCGCTCAGGGTGCTCGGCCGCTTCCTCGTGGAGCGCGCCGCATGACCGGCAACGCCCCGGTGGCCGGCGATCTCGGCCGCGCGCCCGCCGTCCGCGCCATGTTCGCGCGCATCGCACCCGGCTACGACCGCGCCAACGACGTGATGAGCTTCGGCATCGCGCGCATCTGGCGACGAATCGCGCGGCGGGCGCTGGGGCCCAACGCCTCGGGCGACGTCCTCGACCTGTGCGCAGGGACCATGGACTTCTCCGGGCTGCTCGCACCGAGCGCACGCTCGCTCACGGCGCTCGACTTCTGCGCAGAGATGCTCGAAGCAGGGCGTCACAAGGCGCCGGGTGCGCGGGTCGTCTGTGCGGACGCGCGCGAGATGCCGTTCGCGGGCGCGAGCTTCGACGCCATCATCGCCGGTTTCGGCATCCGAAACGTCCCCGAGCCCGAGCGGGCAGTCCGCGAAGCGGCGCGCGTCCTGCGCCCCGGCGGCGTCTTCGTGGTGGTGGACTTCTTCCGGCCCACCACGTGGCTCGCCCGGCTGATGGATCGATCCTACAACCGGATCGTGCTCCCCATCGTCGGGCGCCTCGTGTCCGGCGACGCCGCGGCCTACCAGTACCTCGCCGACAGCATGGGTGCGTGGACCGACCGCCCGGGCTTTGAGCGCGCCTGTCTCGAAGCCGGCTTCACCGACGTGTCCGGTCGCGACCTCTTCCCGCCGATCGCTAGCATCGTCGTCGCGAGGAAGGCTTGAACCGGCGCGTGGTCGTCGGCGTCACCGGCGCGTCCGGGGCGATCTACGCCGAGCGCGTGATCACCGCGCTCAAGGCGGCGAATGTCGATGTCGACCTGGTGTTCACCAAGACCGGTCGCGTCGTGTGGCAGCACGAGATCGGCCGCGACCCGCGCGAGCTCGGCTGCCCGATCTGGGCCGCCAACGACTTCACTGCGCCGATCGCCAGCGGCTCGGTCCGGATCGACGGGATGATCGTGGTGCCCTGCTCCTCTGGCTCGGCCGCGCGCATCGCCCACGGCCTGTCGATCGACCTCGTCGGGCGAGCCGCCGACGTGGTGCTCAAGGAACGTCGCCCGCTGGTGCTGGTGCTGCGCGAGTCGCCGCTCTCGCTGGTGCACCTCCGCAACCTCACACAGCTCGCCGAGGCCGGCGCCGTGGTGCTCCCCGCCTCGCCCGGTTTCTACCATCGGCCCCAGTCCATCGAGGAGCTGGTCGACCACGTGGTGTGTCGCGCGCTCGACCGGCTCGGGATCGACAACGAACTCTCCCGCCGCTGGGCGGGCCTCGGAGACCCCCATGACGAGTGAACTGGCCGAGATCAGCGAGAAGGTGGCGAGCCGTGAGCGGCTCACCCTCGATGACGGTGTCCGCCTCTTTGCCTGCCGCGACCTCGCCGCGCTGGGGGCGCTCGCCAACGCCGACCGCGAGCGCCGCTTCGGCGACCTCACCTTCTTCAACCGCAACACGCACGTCAACGCGACCAACGTGTGCGAGGCCAGCTGCATCTTCTGCTCCTTCGCCCGGCTCAAGACCGGCGACCAGGGCGCCTACACCATGGCCGTGGAGGAGGCCGTGGGACGCGTCCGCGCGCTGCGCGGCGAGCTCATCACCGAGGTCCACATCGTCAACGGGCTCAACCCCGACCTGCCCTGGAACTACTACCTAGAGCTGCTCAGCGCGATTCGCGCCGAGCGTCCCGACATCCATATCAAGGCCTTCACCGCCGTAGAGATCCACTACTTCGCCGAGAAGTATGGGATGAGCTACGAGCGCGTGCTGCGCGAGTTGATGGCCGCAGGGCTGGGCTCGCTCCCCGGAGGCGGCGCCGAGATCTTCCACCCCCGCGCCCGCAAAAAGCTCTGCGACGACAAGGTCGACGCCGACGGTTGGCTCGAGGTGCATCGGGTGGCCCACCGGCTGGGTCTCCGTTCCAACTGTACGATGCTCTTCGGCAGCATCGAGACGGTGGAGGAGCGCGTGGATCACATGATCCGCCTGCGCGAACTCCAGGATGAAACGGGTGGTTTCCAGACCTTCATCCCGCTGCGCTTCCACCACGAGAACAATCGGCTCCGCAAGCTGCGTGAGCCCACCGCCGCCGACACCCTGCGAACCTACGCCGTTTCGCGGTTGATGCTCGACAACATCGACCACGTGAAGGCCTACTGGGTGATGCTCGGCCTCCCCTTGGCGCAGCTCTCGCTCGACTTCGGGGTCGACGACATCGACGGCACCGTGCGCGAGGAGCGCATCTACCACATGGCGGGCGCGCACACGCCGCAGGAGCTTGGCCGACGCGCCATCATCGAGCTGATCCGCGAGGCCGGCCGGGTGCCGGTCGAACGCGACACCCTCTACAACATCGTGGCGGAGGCCTAGATGATCCGCGTCGCTTGTGTTGGCTACACCAACGCCTGGCCGCTCACGCGCCACCTCGATCCAGCCCTTTTCGACGTGATTCCGTGCGTTCCCAGCGTGGCCGCGCGGCTCCTGGCCCGGGGCGAGGTCGACGTGGGACTGGTGCCCATCGCCTCCTTGTTTGACGGCAATGTCGACCTGCGCATCGTCCCCGGCCTCGCCATCGGCTGCGACGGCGACGTGAAAAGCGTGTTTCTCGTCGGGGAGCGTCCGCTCGCCGAGTGGACAGAAGTGGCGCTCGACGGCGAGAGCCGCACCTCGGTCGTCCTCGCACAGATCCTGCTGCGCGGCCCCCTCGGTCGTCCCGACCTGGCCGTCCGCCCGGTCGACCCGGGCACGGGCGCCTTCCACGCGCAGGGCACCACCGGCGCCGTGGTCATCGGCGACGCGGCAAGGAACCTGCCCGCGCGGTTGTCCACGGTCATCGACCTCGGCCGAGCCTGGCGCGACTACACCGGACTCCCCTTCGTGTTCGCGGTGTGGGCCGGTCGTCCGGGTCTCGACCTTACCGCCATCGAGGGTCTACGCCGCGCGGCCGAGCAAGGACTCCCCGAGCGCGCCGCCGCCCCCGCCGCTGATCGCACCTACCTGACCGAGCATATCCGCTACCAGCTCGATGATCGCGCCATCATGGGGCTGCGTCGCTTCGTGGCGATGGCCCAGGACGCGGGGCTCCTCGGCCCGGGACACCTCTCCCTCTACGGCCCGCCCGCCCACGCACGCGCACCCGCCCCTCGCCTGCACCCGCTCCTGTCGACGGCGTTTGCCGCCCGGACCGCGCCCCCCGGCATCGTGAGGCTGCGGCTCGCCCACCAGACCGCCCCGATCGTCGTGCCCGGCGCTTTCCCGCTGGGTGCGACCGCCAGCACATTCCTCCGGCAGGTCGCGATGGCCCGCCTCGATCGGCCCGGCCAGGTCCTGGCCCTGTCCGTGCCCGACAGCGCCGACGATCACGCACTCGGGGTGGCGCAAGCCGCCCTGGCCGCCGGGGTCGACGAGCTGTGGCTCGAGGGCGAGTCACGCCTCGGCGACGTGGAGCACCATGTCCGCGCGGCGGGCTTTGAGCCGGAGCGCGTGGCGGAGGACGGCTAGCGTGGTCGTCCCGAGCTTCGTCAACGCGCACACACACCTCGAGATCCCGCGCCAGGCCACGCCCTGCGGCGAGGGCCTGGTGGCCTGGGTGCGCGCGCTGCGCTCCGGTGTGCCCGCGTCGCGGGCAGCCTTCGACCACAACCACATCGAGGCCCGAGAGCTCGGCATCGCCGCCGTGATCGACATCTCCAACAACGGTTTCCGGGGCGACCTACCCGGCTACTATCTACACGAGGTGCTGGGCCTGTTCGACCAGGAGCCCGTCCCACCTCGGGCCACGCCGCACGCGCTGTACTCCACCGGCATCCGGCGCGTGCACGCCTGCGAGTCCAAGGCGGAGACGGAAGGGCGCCACTGGTCGATCCACATCGAGGAGGACGGCGACGAGACAGAGTTCACCACCCGCGGCGAGGGCGCCTGGCGCGCGTACCATCGCGAGCTCGGACGCGACGTTGCAGGCTACCGGGTGACGGGATTCCGGCCGGTTGAGTTTCTCGACATGGCCCGCCTGCTCTCGCCGCGCAGCATCCTGGTTCACTGCACCACGGCGCGCGAGGTGGACATCGACCTCATCGCGGAACGTGGCGCCGCCATCGTGCTCTGTCCGCGTTCCAACTTGCACATCACCGGTCGCCTGCCGGACGTACCCGCGATGATCGCGCGCAAGGTGCCGTTGATGATCGGCACCGACTCGCTCGCTTCCTCGCCCGATCTCGACCTGCTCGCCGAGGTGGCCGTGCTCCGGCGGGCATTCCCGCAGATCCGACTGTCCTACTGGCTCGATTGCCTCACGCGCGTGCCGCGCGAAGTCTTGTACCTCGACCTCCCCTCGCGCCTGGAGTTCGACGTGCCCGACCTGGAGACGCTCTTCGACGGCACCTCGTGGCCGCGCCGGTGGGTCGCGTGAAGGCACTTCTCGCCTACGGGCGGATGATCAAGTTCTCCCACTCGATCTTCGCGATGCCCTTCGCGCTCGCCAGCGCGCTCATCGCATCGAGGCAGTCCCCTGTCGCGTGGCACACGTGGGGGCTCATCGTCGTGTGCATGGTGGCGGCCCGGTCGGCCGCGATGGGCTTCAACCGGCTCGTCGACCGCCAGTTCGACGCGGCCAACCCCCGGACGGCGAGCCGCGAGATTCCCTCCGGGGCCGTCAGCGTGGCCGCAGCCCGCGCCTTCATTGCGCTGAGCGCCGCGGTTTTCGTCGCGGCTAGCTTCGCGCTTCACCCCCTGTGCGGCTACCTCAGTCCCGTCGCGCTCGCCGTGGTGCTGGGCTACTCCTATGCGAAGCGGTTCACCTCGCTGGTCCACCTGTGGCTCGGGGCGGCGCTTGGCCTCGCGCCCGTGGCGGCCTGGATCGCGGTCACCGGCGAGTTGAGCACCGTGTCGCTGGTCCTCGCCGGGGCGGTGGCCACGTGGGTGGCTGGGTTCGACATCCTCTACTCGTTGCAGGACGAGGACTTCGACCGGAGCCGGGGCCTGCGCAGCATCCCGACCGCTCTCGGGCGCGTCGGCGCGCTGTGGGTGAGCGGTGCGCTTCACCTCGGGACAGTGGCGCTTCTGGCCGCAGTTCCCCGGCTGTCCCCGCTCGCCTGGCCCTACTGGGCGGGCTGGGGCGTCATCACCGGGGTCCTGGCCTACGAGCACTCCCTCGTCCGGCCAGACGATCTCTCCAAGATCGACAAAGCCTTCTTCGACCTCAACGGCTACGTTTCGCTCGTGTTCTTTGCCGCCGTCGCCCTGAGCTAGTCCGGCCCACCGGCGGACGGTTCACTTGCGACGAACATCCGGACGGCCAGCAGGACTCGTACACGACGAGTGTTGCCAATCCACGCGGACGCGCTAGCAGGGCGCCGCACCGGATTACCCAATGGCTCGTCCCCGCAAGTCTTCTCCTCCTCCAGCTACCCCCGCCGAGCGCCTCGAGGCCATCCGGTCCGAGGTGGGCAAGGCCCCCGACCTCGAGATCGCCGAGCGCGCGGGCGTCGACATCGCCGACGTGAAGGCTTTCCGCAAGGCCAACGGGATCGACTCGTTCCGCCGCGTTCCGCCGCCCCGCACCGCCCGGGCGCCGAAGGTGGAGCCCAAGGTCGAGGTGGCCGCCGTTGCGGTCGCGCCGGCCGCCAAGGAGCCGGGCCAGCGTCGTCGCGTCGTCCGCCCCGCGAAGGTCGAAGCGGCGCCCGTCGCCCCGCCCGTCGCCACGCCGGCCCCCGGCCAGAGCGTGCTGGCGATGGTCGCCGCGCGACTCGCACCGATCCGTGCGCGCCTCGGCACCGTTTCCGACGACATCATCGCCGCCGATCTCGGCCTCACGCGCTCGCAGGTTGGCGCCTACCGCCGCGAGCAGGGCATCGCCGCCTACCAGGGCTTCAAGTTCAGGCCGGGCGAGGCGCCCGCAGGCAAGCAGGCCGCGCCCGTGATTGCCAAGGCCACGAAGGCCGCGAAGGTCGCCCCGGCCAAGGCCCAGCCGGTCGCCGCGCCGGCGGGTGGACTCGCCCTCTACATCGACATGCTCGGCACGGTGCCAGACTCTGAGATCGCGGCGATGGCCGAGGTTTCCCGCGAGGATGTGGTCCGCGAGCGCGAGGCCCGTGGCGTCAAGGCCCACAAGCAGGATCGCCCCCCCCGCAAGGCGGCGGCGAAGGTCGAAGCGAAGGCCGAGCCCAAGGTGGAAGTCGCCGCGAAGGTGGAAACGGAGCGCCCCTCGAAGGTCGAGGCCTTCCACCACCTCGTGGGCGTCCTCACCGACACCGAGGTGGCGCGCCAGGCGGGCGTGAGCCCGGACGGCGTCCGCAAGTACCGCGAGCGCCGTGGCATCCCCGCGGCGTCCAAGCGCAAGGGCGAGGCCGCCCCAGCCGTCGAGCCGACTCCGGTCGTCGCGCCGGTGGTCGAGAAGGCCCCCGAGGTCAAGGCCAAGGGTCGTCCGGGTCGCAAGCCGAAGGCCAAGGTCGAGGCAGTGGCCGCCGAGGTCGTGGTCGAGCAGGCTCCGGTCGTGGTCGCGCCGGTCGCCGAAGCCGCGCCCGTGGTCGAGGTGGCCGTGGTGGCCGCCCCGCCGAAGCGCCGTGGCCGTCCCCCCGGCCGTCGGAACAACGTCGTCGCCGCCGTCGCCGTGGCCGCTCCGGCTGTGGTCGCCGAGCCCCCCGTTGTCGCCGAGCCCCCCGCTGTCGCCGAGCCCGCCGCTGTCGCCGCGCCCGCCGCTGCGCTCCGCTCCTTCGTGGTCACCGCCCTGCGTGGCGACGAGAAGCACCGCTTCGCCTGCGTGGCCCCGGGCATCGTGGAGGCGGCCGCCCAGGCGGTGGCTGCCCTCGCCGCTCGTGGCGACGGCGCCTGGCGCGTGGTGAAGGTGCGCGACGCGATGGAAGCCCTGGCCTAGTCGACGGCCGGGTGCCTCAAGAGCGCCTCTAGCTGGCGTCGCTCCTCCGCTTCCCAGCGGCGGAGCTTCGCCTCGCCACGGCGAACGCGTCGCCACGCGGCCATGCCAAGGCCCGCGGCCCCGAGCACGCCCCAGGGCGCGGGGTGAATAAGCCAGCGGGCCCAGTCCGTTTCCTCGTACGGCGCCCGCCAGGCCGCATCGGCCGCCGCCAGCGACAAGCCGGTCGCGGCGCGGATGCCCTCGTCGGCGCTGCCGCCCTCCGCCATCACGCGAACCAGGTCGCGCAGCGACTCCTCGCCATCGCGACCTGCGATCCAGGCGATGAAATCGGCGCTCTCGGCGTAGGCGAGCTGGGCAGCCAGCGGGTCGAGCGGGAAGCCACTGGTGAATTGCGCGAGCGGGAGCACCTCGCCGCCAAGGTCGCCCCGGGCCATGGCCATAGCGCGCTCGCTCGCTTCTCCGGCGTAGAACTGGGCCATGCCTTCCTGCAGCCAGCGCGGCACCGGCCGGGGACCGAAGGCCTGCCCGAGCAGGACGTGGACGATCTCGTGGTCGAGCACGCGCTCGAGCGGGGCGGAGGTGCCCGGGCGAATGGTCGGCGATTTCAGGAAGACCAGCGACCAGCGCGGCCAGG
Organism: Pseudomonadota bacterium; assembly: GCA_005778355.1. Taxonomy (GTDB): domain Bacteria; phylum Myxococcota_A; class UBA796; order UBA796; family SXON01; genus SXON01. The sequence continues at coordinate 14,427 of SXON01000179.1, forward strand.
CCGTGCCGTCCGCCCAGTCCGGGGTGGAGCCCGGTTGCAGCGCGTGGAACTGGCGCTCGTCGTCGACAAGGTACACGTCGATGGTCCCACCGGGGCGAATACCTAGTCGCGACACGAGCGCGGGCACGCTCTCGGCGGCGTGATTAGCTAGTCGATTGATGGTAGCATGATCGCCTGGATCACCATGCACGTTGGCATAGAGCCCGGGCGTCGTGTGCCACCCGCCGACTGGGGATTCCACGGTGGGACGGTCGCTCTCCGGCGCTGCGGTCCACGTGGGGCCAAGGGCGGAGGCGAGGCTGGCAAGCAAGGCGAGCGTGGCGAGCACCCCCGCAGTCTAGGCACCAGGGCCCGAGAGTCGATAGCCCCCTCTGGTGCGCGCCCCGGTCGATCCCCGCCTCCTTGTGCTTGCGGTCGCGACGGCGATTCTCCGCTTCGTGCCGATGTGGGCGTGGTGGTGGCGTCCTTGCGTGCGCGACGAGTGCACCTACCGCGACCTCGCCGCCTCCATCATGCGTGGCGAGGGCATGGTGGGCACCCGCGGCTGGCTCTGGGCCCCCGGATACCCGGGTCTGCTCGCATTCCACGGGCTCTGGCTCGGCAAGATGCACTCGATCAAGTGGACGCAGCTCGGCGCCGCCGTGCTCACCACCGTCTTCTTGTACCGCTTCACCCGCGCCCGCTTCGGCACCCGCGCCGCCACCATCGCCGCCGCGTTGTTCGCGCTCAACCCCACCCACATCTTCTACGCCTCGAGCTTCTGGAGCGAGGGCATCTACACGCTGCTCCTGTTCGGGATGGTGCAGGCCATCGCCTGGGCGCGCGGGGAGCGAAACGACGGCGAGTCGCTCCGGCTCGACGAGCCTGCCGCCTGGCGCGCGGGCGTGGCGGGCGCGCTCCTCGGCGCCTGCGTGCTCTTCCGCGGCGTGGCCACCTACCTTCTGCCCTGCCTCTTGCTGGGCCTCGCCTGGGGCCGCTGGCGGGCACCCGGGCTCTGGCGCGCGGGCGCCGCGGCGATCCTCGGCGCGGCGCTGGTGGTCGCGCCCTACAGCCACTACGCCTCGCAAAAATTCGGCGCGTTCATCCTGAGCGACCGGACGCTGGGCCAGATGATGTGGCTGGGGAACAATAGCTACCCGCCCGTCACCTTCGACTACGGCAACGGACTCATCCGCGACGAGGACTTCGATGCGGTCACCGCCACGGGCCGGCGGCACTGCCCGTTCGTGTACAACCCCGCCCTGCAAGACGCCTGCGAGATGCAGAACGGCGTCGAGTGGATCAAGGAAAACCCGGGCGAGTTCCTATCGCGCGTGCCGCTCCGGGTGTCACAGATGCTCACGCCGCACTCCTTGCTCACCCGCAACATCCGCACGGGCCGCTGGGCTGGGCTCCCCGCCTGGGGCGACGAGCTCATCATCGCCCTCATCCCCGTCTTCAGCTTCGTCACACTCGTGGGCGGCACCCTCGGCGCCCTCACGCGCGGGCGGGGCTGGTATCTCGCGGGCGCGGTCGCCATCGTCGGCTACCACGTGGCGGCAATCGCCTGCCTCGCGGGCCTGTCCCGCTACCGCGTGCCGCTCGAGCCCTTGTGGATGGTCTTCGCGGGGGCCTACCTCGCCGCGCCCCGCCTGCCGCCACGGCTCGGCTGGGGGCTCGTGGGCGCGCTCTGTTTGCTGATGTCTCGTTTCTTGCCGGTGGCCTGGCCGGCCTGGGGGTCATGGTGGTGACACTGCTCCTCGCATGCGCCTCGCCCGGGCCCTCCATCCCCCCCGGGAGCGCGTCGCAGCCCGACGTGGTGCTGGTCTCCATCGACAGCCTGCGCGCCGACCACCTTGGCAGCTACGGCAACCCTCGTGACGTGTCGCCGTTTCTCGACCGACTCGCCGCGAGCGGCCTGCGCTTCGAGAACGCCCTCGCCAGTAGCCCGTGGACGCTCCCCTCCCACGTCACGATGCTCAGCGGGCGCGGCCCCCTGGAGCACAACGTCATCGAGGACAACCGGCGGATCCCCGACGATCTCCCCCTCGTCGCCGAACGGCTCCGCGCCGCCGGCTACGCCACGGCCGCCTTCGTGAGCACCATCTACGTGTCGAGCGACTACGGCTTCGACCGGGGATTCGACACCTTCGTGGACTACGACCTCACCAAGAAGGCCAACCTGCAGCGACAGGTGCGCGCGGAGAAGCTCGTGGACGACGCGCTCGCGTGGTTGTCTGCCCAGTCCGGCAAGCCCGCGTTCCTGTTCGTCCACCTCTACGACGCCCACTACCCCTACCTGCCGCCCGAGCCCTGGAGCGTCCGCTACGACAAGCCGGGCACCAAGAAGTCCACCAAGTATAGGAACTACGCCCACTACAAGACCCACCCGCTCAACGAGAAGCAGCTCGAGCACCAGCTCGCCCAGTACGACGAGAGCATCCGCTACGTCGACGACCAGCTCGCGCGGTTGCACGCCGCTCTCGAAACCGCGGGACGGCGCCAAGACTGGGTGGTAACGGCCGATCACGGGGAGGAGTTCGGCGAACGAGGCAGCTGGGGACACGCCCACACCCTTCACCCCGAGGTGATGCGGGTACCGCTGATTGTCAGCAACCAGCCGCCCGCGGTGCGGACCGAGCGGGTCGGCGTGATCGACGTGGCCCCCACGCTGGCGGCGCTGGCCGGCCTCACCATGGACACCACCGGCTTGTCACTACTCGGTCCCCTGCCCGAGTCGCGCGACTGGCCCATGGAAACGTCTCGCTTTGACACCGTGAAGTTGTCACTCGTGCAGGCACAATCGCGGGTCGAGATCGACAACGACGCGCGGGTGGCCTACGATTGGACGCGCGACCCCCGCGAGCGGCAGGCCGCCCCGGCCACCCCGGAGCAGGTCGCGGCCACCTGGGGCGCGGTGGGCGAGGCGTGGACAGCGACGGCGGTCACGCGCAGCCCCGGCTCCATGTGGTCTGGAGGTACGCTCCACGCGCACGAGGTGCCCGCCGGCGCCACGTTCGCCCTGTACCCACCGGACGCCCCGTTGATGGGCGAGGCCGAGCGCTCGCCGCCCTTGCCGCCCACGCTGGAGCTCTCCGACGACACGCGGGAGCAGCTCGAAGCCCTTGGTTACCAGCAATGAACGCGGATCGCCGCTGGATGCTCCTGCGCACTGCGGTGTGGATTGGCATTGCCATCTACGCGGTGATGCTCATCCGCGATCCGGGCATGGGCGACGCGGTGGGCAAGGCCGCGCTCGAGGCCACCGGCATGGTGAAGCCCGAGTGGACGGCCGTCCGCCCCCCGGCCGGGCTGGCGGTGGCCCCACCGTCGCAAGGCGACGCCGCCGACGCGCTCTTGACCGCCTCGCGCCTGTCCACCCCCGACTGCAAGGTGGCCGGTCGCCAGCTGCGCCTCCATCTCGGGCCGTCGGGGCTCGTCTCCGCCGAGGTGCTGGGCAGCGTCCCGGGCTGCCTGGCCGAGCAGATCTGGCAGGCGGCGTGGCCCTCGATGGTCCCCGTGGAACTCGAAGTCGTCGCGGGCTGAGCGGCGCCGACCCGTGGTACTTTGCCGCGGTGCTCCCCCTCGCCCTCGCCCTCGCCGGAGAGCCCTCGGGTCTCGACCGCGACTCGCCCTGGCACTGGATCGCCTACGACACCGGCGCCCGCGCCGGGAGCGCGGTGGCGATGGGCGACTGCAACGGCGACGGCCTCGACGACCTCGCGGTCGGCGCGCCGGAGGCGCCGGGGGGCGGACAGGTGTACCTCTTCTTCGGCTCCAGGGATGGACTCGGGACCAGCCCGGGCGCCATCGTGGAGGCGGAGGAAGGCAACGCCCTGGCCTTCGTCGACGTGGACGGCGATCGCGACGAGGACCTCGTGGTCGGCACGAGCGGGCGGGCGTCCGGTCGCCGAGGGCGGGCCTCGCTCTACGAGTGCTCGCCCAACGGCCTGGCGCAACCGGCGGCGTGGCGGGTTTTCGGCGCCAACGGGCGCTCGCGCCTCGGCGCCTGGGTCATCGACGCGGGCGACTTCAACGCCGACGGCTACCACGACGTGGCGTTGTCCGACCGGGCCCGACCGCACGCGGGCGGCGGACTCCAGGTCTATTTCGGCAGCATGGCCGGGCTGACGCGAGCGCCCGGCTGGCGGCCGAGCGAGATCGACGCGGAGTCCGTCCAGGGCGTGAGCGGGGGCGTCGACGTGACCGGCGACGGCGTGGCCGATCTCGCCTCGTCCCGCGGCGTCGAGGTCCTGCTCTGGGCCGGGGCGGCAGGGAGTCCCGCCACCACGCCGCTCGTGCGATTCACCGGTGCCGAGGGCGCCAGGAGTTTCGGCGACCGTCTGGCCCTCGGCCCCGATCTCGACGGCGATGGCGACGGCGAGCTGGTGGTGTACGACCGCGGGTCGGGTCGCGCCGCCCGCGGAGGTCACTGGGGTAGCGTCTGGGTTTTTGCCGGCGCCGCCAGCGGACCCGACCTCACGCCCGACAAGATCACCAGCACCTCCATGCGTCCGGCCCAGGGGCTGGCGTGGGGCGACCTCAACGCCGACGGCATGGACGACCTGCTGCTCGGCGCCAGCCAGGCCCCCATCCGCAGCCGGGTGATGGCCGTGCTCGGCGGCCCCGGTCAGCTCGAGCGCGAGGGCTGGGGTGCCTGGAGCGCCTGGGCCGACATCGAGGGCGACAACGAGCTCGGCCACGCGATCGCCACCGGCGACGTCAACGGCGACGGGCGCCTCGACGTGGCGGCCGGCGACCCACACGCCCCGGGATGGGGACACCCCATGGCCGGGGCGGTGTACGTGTGGCTCGGGACGGCCCCGGTCGGCCCCGCCGAGGAGCCGGAGAGCGAGGACGCGCGGGACGGAACCGATCCGCCCGCTCTCCTCTGTGCGTGCGGGCACCTGGCGCCCGCAGGGGTCGCGCCCTGGCTACTCGCGACCGCGCTCGCCCGGCGCCGGCGCCCTCGCGGTTAGCCTCCCCCGCGCATGAACCGCCTCCAGCTCGTCGAGCTCGAAGACCTCCCCTGGTTCCCCGCGATCCTCCGCGACGGCGGCACCGCCTTCCTGGAGTTCGCCGAGCGCCTCAGCGGCCATGGCCGGATGATGGTCGGCCCCATCGAGAGGGCGCTCGACGCGACAGGGGAAACGCAGATCATCGACCTCTGCTCCGGCGGCGGGGGTCCGGGCTCCATGCTCGCCGACGAGCTCAAGAAACGCGGGCGCGACGTGACGGTCACGCTGACCGACCTCTTCCCGAACGCGCCGGCCTTCGCCCACGCCCGGGCCCAGAGCAGCGGCAGGGTCATCGGGCATCCCACGCCGGTCGACGCCACCGCCGTTCCGCCCGAGCTGCGCGGCATGCGCACCATCTTCAACGCTTTCCATCATTTCCCGCCCAACCTGGCGCGGCAGGTGCTGGCGAACGCGGCTCGCGACCGGCAGCCGATCGCTGTCGTCGAGGTGGTGAGCCGCGAGCTCCCGATGTTGCTCGGGCTCCTCTTCTCGCCCCTGACGGTCACCCTGACCATGCCGCTCTGGCGCCCTTTCCGTTGGCCGTGGGTCCTGTCGACCTGGTTGTTGCCGGTGATGCAACCCTTCGTGCTCTGGGACGGCGTCGTGTCTTGGTTGCGGATCTACAGCCCAGACGAGCTCAGGGCGCTCGTCGCGGGGATCGACGCGCCAGGCTGGACCTGGGATATCGGGACAATCCAGCTCGGGAACGCCCCGCTCCACGGCACCTACCTCGTGGGCTACCCTACCCCTTCTGCATGAGCTCGATGAGTTGGGCGAGCGCGGCGCCCCAGCCGGCCTCGAAGCCCATGTCACGGTGCTGCTGCGTGGCCTCCGCTGTCGCGTGGCGCGCCATGGCGAAGTACCGGGTGCCCTCCGGGTCGGGCTCCATGAGCACGACGCCGGTCATGAAGGCGCTCCCGGCCGGGCGGTAGTCACCGTGGAGGGCGTCGGTCCATACGAGCTTCCGGTTGGGTACCACCTCCAGGTAGCAGCCCGCGTTGGGCATCACCTCGCCCTCCGGGCCATACATCGTGCACTTGAACTGGCCGCCCGGGCGCACGTCGATGTCGAAATCACCCGCCCGCCAGGGCTTTGGGCAGAACCACTGCTCCAGGAGCGCCGGGGTGGTCCACGCCCGGAAAACCTGCTCCGGGGTGAGTGGCACGATGCGCTCGAAGCAGAGATCGAGCTCGGGGTTGATGCGCAGATCGTCGAGGTTCATGATCCGTCTCCAGGGGGCCGTGGGGCTATCCGAACAGGCGCGAGGCGACGGTGCGACGGGCTACAGTAGGCGCTTGCTGATCGCCCTCATCGCCTGTGCCCCCGACGCCGAGCGCGAGCTGCGCGTCCTCTCGTCCGCCTCGGGCGACCCGGCGGCCCCCGCGAGCGACACCGCCGACACTGGGGCGCCCACCGAGGATGCGGAGGCCAGCTTCCCCGAGCTCGGCTGCGGCCTCGGCAAGGCGTGGAGCGAGGTACCCAGTGCGGTATCGCTCGACTGGTGCGTCCGCCTGAGCCCCGAGGCGGGCAGCATCACCGACTACGCCCTGCCCGACACGGCGGAGCCCCTCGACACCGGCAGTCCAGCGGAGCCCGACCCGGGCAACAGCGGCGGCGAGACCGCAGCGCCACCTTGCGGCTTCACGAACCTCGTTGGAAACCTTGGCCTCGTGGGCACCACGGTGCTCTACTGCGACGCCGACCGCGACGGCGGCGGACGACTGGCGCGCCTCGGCGACGCCGGCACCGCCAACAGCGACATCGTGGCGAGCGAGGATTGTGTGCCCGACCCGGCGGCCGGCCAGCTCGTGGCGGAGGGAGCGGGCTTCCTCGCTGCCTGGGCGGGCACCAGCGGCGCCGGCGACAGCGAGTCGGCCAACCCCGGCTTGAGTCTCGCGCGCCTCGACGAGAGCGGCCACATCGTCGACGGGCCGAGCTGGTCACCCCTACCCGCTACCGCCCACCGGGTGGCGATCGCCGGGGGTAGCTCCCGGCTTGCGGCTGGCCTCGACTACGACCAGACGCTCACGCTCCTGGCCTACGACGACGCCCTCGCCGTTGCGGCCAGCGTGCCGGTGGGCTCCGCCATCGGCAACTTCTCCTTGCTCGCCGACGGCGAGGGCGGGGCGTGGCTCGCCAGCTGCCCTGCCGACGACAGCGCCATGGTGATCGCCCGGGTGAGCGCGTCGCTCGAGGTCGTCGCGAGCACCCGTGTCACCGACAGTAGCTGTGGCTGGTACGCGCGCCCTTCGCTCGCGCTCCACGACGGCACGCTGCTCGCCGGCTGGATCGGTGGCGCCGGTGCGGGGGTGGTGGCGCTCGACGCCGCGCTCACCGAGCAATGGCGCCTACCGATGGGAGGCGACGCCGGCCCGCAGGCGGCGCGAGGTCCCGACGGCTGGGTGATCCTCGGCGGCGACGGTGCGCTGTCCACCGTGAGCGACGGCGGCGAGGTCCTGGCCACCGCATGGCACCCCGGGATCGTCGACGCCGACGGCAGCGTGGTCGATCTCCGCCTCTCCATCGACGGCGACACCGCCCTCGTCATCCTCTACGGCCTCTCCACCTACCCGCTCGTCACCGGGCACGTGAACACCTTCAACTACGTCGAGGCCAGCCGGGCGAGGTTGCCCTGAGTCCGCTCGTCGACGTGGCTGGCTGGAGCCTCGAGATCGAGGCGGCCGTGGGCGCGCGGGCCGCCGTGTACGTGGGCGACGAGGCCGACACGCTCGCGCTCGACCCCGTCGCCACCGAGGGGGTGACCGTCTTCCCGGCTGCCCTCGGCGTGCACGCGACGCGTTTGCCTTGGTTCCTGGGCCTGCGCGTGGAGGAGGGCACCGTCCACGCAGGCGGGCTCGAGCTGGGTGAGGCCCGGGTGGGCGCGAGGGCGGGCGACTGGGCCGAGATCTGGATGGGTCGCGACGACGTCGTCTTCATGCTCGACCGCGAGGAGGAGCCGGAGGTCCTGTCCATCGGCGTGCGGCCAGCCTTGTCGCGGGCGTGGTTGCCGCTCCACAGCACCGGACTCGGCGCCGGGGTCCGGCTCGCCGACCGTGCCAAGCTCGACGTGTCGGCGCAGTACGCCAGCGCCACCGCCGACGCCCCCTACCTGCTCGCCCGGGGCGGCGTCGTGCCCCTGCGGACGGGCGAGCTCTCGCTGGCCCTGGGCGGCGCCATCGCCTACCTGCCCTCCCCCTCGCTCGGCACGCAGCTCGGCTACACGTTCGATCTCGACGCCCGCCACGGCGAGCAACGCCTTGTGGCCGGCTTCACCTCGGTGAGCCGCGATGAGCTACCCGCCATGCAGGGCGTGCTCCTCGGCGTAGACACCAGATTGTTCCCCCGCCGAGCTCTCTCCCCAGCCCTCGCGTTCAGGGGCGAGCGCCTCACCGGCCTCGACCCCGAGGAAGACGCTCGCTGGCTAGCCAGTAGCCGCCTCGGCCTCCGTTTTCTGGACCGCCATGCCGAGGCTTACGTCGAGTACCTGCACGCCACCGAGGAGGGCGAGGTGTCCGCCGCCGCCGACGTGGTGATCCTGGACAATCGCGTTGAGCGCGACAATGATGTGCTCCAGCTCGGCCTCTCCTTTCGCCTCTGACCGGATTCCCCATGTTGCTTCTCGTCGCCTCCGCCCTCGCCTGGGACAGTATCGGCGCCACCTGGCCAACCGACAGCTTCCCGCTCACCTGGTACCTGCAAGGTTCGCTGCCCGGGGTCGATGACGACGACGCCGAGGATGCCGCGTTGGCCGCCTTCGACACCTGGGCAGCCGAGGACTGCGCGGGCCTGTCCTTCGAGTTCGGCGGCTGGCTGAGTGACGCCACGCTCGGCGAAGACGACGGGCGCTCCGTGCTCTTCCTCGTGGGCGACACCTGGGGCGCCGAGTCGACGCTGGTGAGCGAACCTCGCGTGACCCAGAGCGGCACCGAGATCGTCGATGCCGACGCCGCGTTCAATGGCGTCGACTACGCCTGGGCCGTGGACGGCGCCGACGGGCGCACCCGGATGGACGTCCAGTCCGCCGTGACACACGAGGTGGGGCACTGGCTTGGGCTCTGGCACTCCACCGCGAGCGACGCCACGCTCAACCCCTCGCTCGACGGCAACCCCGAGGCGCGCGACCTCGCCAGCGACGACGTCGAGGGCCTCTGCACGCTCTACGGCGCCGAGAGCGGCGCCGGGGATGTGGGCGACCCCTGTTCCGACGCGTCCGACTGCGGCACTGATCTCATCTGCCTGGTGGACGGCACGCTGAGCTACTGCACGACGCTCTGCGCGGGGGAAACCGACTGCCCCGAGGGCTACGCCTGCTTCGCCACCGGCGACGACGCCGTCTGCGCCGTCGACGCGTCGTCGGGCGGGGGCGAGTGCGGGTGCTCGTCGGGCGTCGCGGGGGCGGGCGCGATCTGGGCGGGCGCGGCTGCGAGCTTGCTCGTGCGTCGGCGGCGTTAGCGCGCTGCCACCGGTGGGCACGGATTGCCCTCGATGAAGGCACTACGAACGTGATTTCTGAAGGCCCGAACCCGGGGCGGTAACACGCCTCCCGCGTGGAGCAGGTACAGCGATACCCGCGAGTCCACCTGCCAATCGGGCAGCACCGCCACGAGCTCCCCGGTCGAGAGCGGGCCCTGCGCCGCGTGGGGCAAGAGCGCCGTGATGCCGGCGCCCGCGAGGGCGAGGTCGCGGAGGAGCGCGGAGTCGTGCGAGGCCACGCGCGGACGCAGGCGGAGCTCGTGCGCCTCGACGCCGCGGGTGAGCCGTGGTCGAAGCGCCGGCTCCACGGGCACGGCCAGGACGTCGTGATCGCCCAGCTCAGACGGGTGCGCCGGCCGACCCCGGCGCGCGAGGTAGCCTGGCGACGCCACCAGGACCGGCGCGAGCGTGAAGAGCCGGTGGGCCACGAGGGTGCTGTCGGGGAGGGCCTGCGCGAACCTGAAGGCCACGTCGACCTGGTGCTCACGGAAGGAGAGCACGGCATCGGTGGCCACCACGTCCACCCGGACGGCGGGGAACTTCTCCAGGAACGCGGGCAACAGTCGCGAGAGCATCGGCGCGGCGATCCCCAGCGGGGTGGTGACCCGCAAGACCCCACTGGGCTCGGCCTGCGCGGAGCGAAGCGAGGCGGCGGCATCGCCAAGCAGATCGAGGGCGCGGCCGGCCTGCTCGCGGTATCGTCGGCCCTCGTCGGTGGGTTCCACGCGACGGCCGTGACGTCTCAAGAGCGCCGCGCCGAGCAGACTCTCCAGACGACTGACGCGGCGACTCACGGTGCCCTTGGACTCTCGCAATGCCGTCGCGGCGGCGGTGATCGAACCAAGGTCGACCACCCGGGCGAACGCGAGCACGTCGACCACGTCGGGAATAGTTGCGGATTCAGCAACTGATGGTTGCGAAGTCTTCATCTTGTTCCGGAAAGCACAACACCTATCTTCTCCCCGTTCACCCTGGTGTCAACATGCCTTCCCCTTCCTCGCCCCGCGGCGGCCTTCACGTGAGTCTCTGGGTGGTCCAGGCCCTGCTCGGGCTCGCCTTCCTCGGCGCCGGCTTCATGAAGCTCACCACCCCGGTCGACCAGCTTGTGGCCAATGGCATGAACTGGGTCACCTACACGCCGGAGCCGCTGGTGCGCTTCATCGGACTCAGCGAACTACTCGGCGCCATCGGACTCGTCGCCCCGTCGGCCACGCGGATCCAGCCGCGCCTCACCGCGCTCGCCGCGCTCGGGTTGGTCGTGGTCATGGTGCTCGCAGCGATCACACACGCGACGCACGGCGAGGCTGCGGTGGTGCCCGTCAACGTCGTGCTCGGCGGGCTCGCGGGCTTCGTGGCGTGGGGGCGCGGCGTGAAGGCGCCCATCCCGGGGCGGTAGGCCGGGCAAGAGGTCCAGCGCCGGAGTGATGGCGGCCAGGCCCTTGACACCCCGCCGCCCGCGGGTCATAGTTGATTTTGAGATTCACTATCAAAATGTACGCCTGCATCTGCCACGGGGTCAGCGAGCGCCGCGTCGAGCAAGACGCCCGCGAGGGTGCCTGCACAGTCACCGAGCTGGGCCGCCGCACCGGCGCGGGCACCGGCTGCGGGCGCTGCCACGATCGGCTCGACGCCCTCCTCGGGCGGCTCCGCGACCAGCGCGCCCCGCCTGAACCCGAGGCCCTCGCCGCGAAGTGAGGTTACGAGCACCACAACCGGAGCGCCCCCGTGAAAGCCAAATCCCCGCAGGTCGTCGACCTCCTCAACGAGGTGCTGACGGCTGAGCTCACCGCGATCAACCAGTACTTCCTCCACGCCAAGATGATGAAGCACTGGGGATTCGAGCGCATCGCGGCGAAGATCCGCAAGGAGAGCATCGACGAGATGCGCCATGCCGACATGCTCACTGACCGGATCCTCCTCCTGGAGGGGCTGCCGAACTACCAGCGTCTCAACACGCTGGGCATCGGCGAGAGCGTGGAGGACCAGCTCCGGAGCGACCTGCAGCTCGAGTACACGATGGTCGATCGCCTCAACCTGGGCATCGCGATGGCAGTGGCCGAGGGCGACCACGGCACGCGCGCCCTGCTCGAGCGGATCCTCGTCTCGGAGGACGAACACATCGACTGGCTAGAGTCGCAGCTCGAGGCCATCAAACTGGTGGGCATCCAGAACTACCTGAGCGAGCAACTCCGGGAGTAGCCACCCGGCGCAGGCGCTCGCCCTACCCCCCGCCGCGGAACTTCCCCCATTCGATGCCCATCCGCCGCATCTTCGACCGCAGCGTGTGGGGATTCGCCCCCAGCGCCGCCGCCGCGCCGAAGGGCCCCTCGATCCGCCCGCGCGCCGTACGCAGCGCCGCCTCGATCGCCTCGCGGCTCTCCGACTGGTCTCCGGCAGGCCGTAGCTGCGCACCCGGCACCGGGCCGAGCGCGGGCACGATCTGGAGGGTGTGCCCGTTGCCGAGGATGGCGGCCCGCTCGATCACGGCGGCGAGCTCGCGCACGTTGCCCGGCCAGTCATACGACGACAAGAGCGCGAGGTCGTCGGCCCCCGGCTCCAGCGTTCGCCCGAATAGGCGCATGCCCGCCCGCTCCGCGAAGTGCCGGGCGAGCGCCGGGATGTCGTCACGACGTGCGCGTAGCGCGGGCAGCACGATGGGAAACACGCTGATTCGGTACCATAGGTCTTGCCGGAAGCGCCCGTCGCGCACCATCGCCGGCATGTCGCGGTGGGTGGCCGCGACGATGCGGACATCGACGGTGTGCGTCTCCTGGCCACCGACGCGCTGGAAGGTACCGTCCTGCAACACGCGGAGGAGGCGAACTTGCGCCGCCGCCGGGAGCTCGGCCACTTCGTCGAGGAAGAGCGTCCCGCCGTCGGCGCGCTCGAACCAGCCCTTCCGCTGACTGATCGCGCTGGTGAAGCTCCCCTTCTCGTGCCCGAACAGCTCCGAGTCCACCAGCTCCGTGGGGATCGCGCCGCAGTTGAGCCGCTGGAATGGGCCATCGCGACGCCGCGATTGCGTGTGGACGGCCCGCGCGACCACTTCCTTGCCCGCGCCCGTCTCGCCGAGGATCAGTACGGGCGCATCGGTCGGCGCAACCTGCACGACGCGGGACATCACCTCGCGCAGTCCGCGCTCCGCGCCGATGATCGCGTCGCTCACGTCTTGCCGGGCGAGCCGCGTGAGCAGCGCGCTGCGGTCCTGCTCGGCGGCCTCGCGCAGGCGCGCCAGCTCGTGTAGCCGCGCGTCGTTTTCCAGGGCCATTGCCAGGGGCTCCAGCAGGTCGCGCACGGCGGCGCAGACCTCCTCGCTTGCGCCCCCGGCAAGCACGACACCGACCAGCCGGCCACCGACGCAGAGCGGACCGGCGACGACGGGCCCGGTCACGCCGTCCGGCACGAGGAGCTTGGCGATCCCGGTGAACTCGCGGCTCAGCCAGGCGTCCACATCGCCGACCGCGCCCCACGCCACCAGCATGTCCCGCCGGGGCGTGGGGACTTTGGTGCGCGCCTCGGGGAGCGGCTCGACGCCGACGTACGCCACCGTGTCCAGGCGCGCCCGCTCCGCGTCCCACCGGCGCACGAGCAGCCAGTCGATGGGGATCGCGGTGCGCACGAGCGCCGTCAGCCCCGCGACGGTGTCCTCGATGTTCTCGTGGCGCGCCACCTCGCGCCAGAGCTTCCCCACGAGCGGGCTCATCGCGCCGCGTCCCCCACGGGCCACGCGCGGGCCTGGGTGATCTCGACGGCGATGCGACGTCCGGCTTCGACGTCGTGCAGGAGCGAGGAGCGGCGAGGGAACTGCGCGAAGATGGGCTCCCCCACGTCGTCGAGCCAGGCCTCCACGCGCACGCGGTCGCCGAGAGTCATCACCCGGCGGACAGTCGCGACGCCCTCGTCGTCACGCCAGAACTTGAGATCGTAGGAGCGCACCACCATGTGCACCGCGGCGCCGTCGGCGAGGCCGTCCACCTCGGCCGACACGGCGCCGACGTAAACGCGCCCATCCCGCACCACCCCTGGGAGCACGTTCACGTCGCCCACGAAGCGGGCCACGAACTCCGACGCGGGGCTGTCGAGGATGTCCACGGGCGTGCCGGCCTGCTCCAGACGTCCCTGCGAGATGATCATCACGCGGTCGGCGATGGCGAAGGCCTCCTCCTGGTCGTGGGTCAC
>SXON01000180.1 GCA_005778355.1 Pseudomonadota bacterium
CACCGACACGCTGGCGAGGGTCTGCCCGCTCGACAGCGAGACCAGCCAGCCCGGACGGATGGACGCCTTGCTCCCCGTGGTGAGGCTCAACGTGGTCGGGTCGAGCACCCCGTTCGCCGTCTTCACTGCACCGATGCCTAGAGCGGCATCCGGGCTACGAATGTCGTTGGCCAGCTGGACGGCGGGTCGGGCCTGGCAATTGCCGTTGAGGCCGGAGAGCTCACCCCAGGCCTTGGCCGCCAGGACGCCAGCCGCGCTCGTCCACTCCCCAGCGGGGATGAAGACCTCCGCTGTGCCGACGGCCACGAGTGTCATAGGGGGAAGGTCATACGTTCGAGGCGTGCCCACGGGTGACTCCAGGTGCACGGCATGATTAGTGCAGAGAGAGAGTCGTCAAGCGAAATCTCTCGCGACAGGTCGCGACCTCATCCTTTTACCGAGGCAATCGCCCCGCCAGCGCAAACTTGAGGTACCGCCCCTCGGGATGCCCAAAGGCCACCGGGTGATCCGGCGCCTCGGCGCTCTGGTGCAGCCAGGCCCAGCCGGGGCCCAGGCCCTCGCGCACTGTTTCTTCCCAGCGATCCAGGCTCAGGCGCGCCGTGCACGACGAGGTGGCGACGAGATCGGTCGCGTAGGCCGAGAGCTGGCGATGGAGTCGCTTGTAGGCCCCGCGGGCGGCGCTGTCGGCCTCGCGGGCATGGGTGAGCGAGGGCGGATCGCACACCACCAGCTCGCTCGGTCCGGCGGCGAAACTGAAGGCGTCGGTAGCCAGAAACTCGTGCGCGGCCGGGTCGATGCCGTTGAGCCGGAAGTTCTCCCGCGCGTCGTCGATGGCGGCCGGCGCGATGTCGACGCTGGTGACGTGGCGCGCCCCACCGAGCGCCGCCGCGACCGAGAATCCGCCATTGTAGGCAAATAGATTGACGACGCGGCGACCCTGCGACCAGCCGCGCACGAGGCGCCGGTGCTCGCGCTGGTCGAGGAACAAGCCTGTTTTCTGGCCCTCGCGCACCCGGGCGAGGAGCTTCATCCCGTGCTCGGTGACGATCACCGTGCCCGGGGGCTCAGGACCACGGAGCGTTTCCCCGCCCTCGCGATCATCGACCTTCCCCACGCCGAATCGCCGGTACACGCTGCGAGCGCCCTGGTCGACGAGCCGCGCGGAGATCGTGCCGAGGTGCGGCTCCCAGGCCCGGGCGTAGAGCTTGAGCACCGCGATGTCGCCGTAGCGATCGACCACCAGCCCCGAGAGGCCGTCGCCCTCGCCGTTGACCAGGCGGTAAGCATCCGTGTCGCGACAGACGATGGACCGCCGCGCCGCCGCCGCGCGGATGCGCGTGCCGATGAACTCCTCCACCGACATCGGCTCGCGACCGAGCACGCGCACCGCGATGGCGCCCTCGTCGCCGATGCCGATGGCCACGCGCTTTCCACGCCCATCGACGAGCTCCACCAGCTCCCCGGCACGAGGCCGCCCGTGCACCCCATCGGGGTACACCCAGGGGTGACCCCGCCCCACGGGGCCCACGGTGTCGGCGGTGAGCGCGAGTCGTTTCACGGCCGGGTGGCGGTATCACCGGGCGCTGACGGACGTCCGTCGGCGCAGCCGACATTCGTCACCTCGTTGGCGTAAACTATCGGCGTTTCACCGTTGGCATGGGAGTTGCCATCCAGCTGCGCATGTCCCAGTCCGTCGACACCGCGAAGACCACGACCACGGCCCCGTCCGCCACGACGGCTGCCCCCACGACCTCGACCAGCACCTCGACGAGCAACAGCGCCGCCCAGGAGGCCGCGGGCCTCTCGACCGAGCCGCCGCCCGCGACGGGGAGCGAAGACCTCCTCGAGACGCTGCCGCTGATGGGCGAGGTGGGCACGGTGGTGCTCGACGCCATGCCGCTCTCCACCAGCCTGCCCATCGCGGTGGCGCTCTACACCATCGGCTGGGTGGCCGAGTGGGTGCAGGCGCTCGACCCCGCCGAGGTGCTCGCCTGTGGCGCGAGCACCGGTGCCCTGTTCTTCAGGACGATCTTCCAGGTGGGGCACACGCTCACCGTCGGCGTGCAGGCGTCGGTGACGGTGCCGCCCGGGCTCGAACTGTCGCCCACGGAGGGCCTGATCCTCACGCGCACGGAGGAGGGCTGGGACGTGACCCTGTCAGGAACCCTCGCCGCCGCCGCCGGGGCGAGCGAGGACGCCATGGCGTCGGTCACCGGCGCCGAGGGCAACTCGATCTCAGCAGGGGCGAGCGCCACCGCGGGACAAGCCAGCTCCCTCACCATCGAGACCACCCTCTCCGAGATGGAGATGTTGGCCATCCTGGTGCAGTGCGGTGTCGGGGCCGACGGCATCGTGACCTGCGGCATCGCCCTCGCCGCGGCCGTGGCCGCCGACCCCGAGGCCAAGGTGATCACCTCGCAGGCGATGACGGGGACCGCAGGCGCCGGCGTGAGCACCGACATCGGCGGCATGGCGGTCGAGGCGGCCAACACCGGGGCCGACAGCGCGCAGAGCGCGGATCTCACCGAGCTGGCCAACCAGCTCAGCGCGACCGGCGCCTCGGTGGGCGCCGCCGCCAAGGTGTCGGTGGGCCTCGACGGCTGGGACATCTACGGCGCCGTCGAGTTTGGCTACGACGCCAAGGCAACGGGCGCGTCGAGCACCGAGGCCGACCCGAGCGTGAACGGCTCCCTCCGGGTGGAGGCCTGGGCGGAGCAGGGCGAGCAGGCACCCGAGGCCTCCTTGCTCGACCGCGTGCACCGCGTGCAGGTGACGTTCACCGGCGGCGACGAGGTGGACCAGGACGCCTCGACGCTCGAGGGGGAAAAACTCTCGGAAGTCCCGGGTCTGCTCGCGGCGGGCATCGACGTGGACGTGGAAAGCGAGGTGATCGGCGATCTCACGCGCGACCGCGTGCACCAGGTTGAGCACCCCGCCGAGGTGGCTCCCCTGGTGGCCGGGCAGTTCGATTGCACGGAGAAGGAGTTCGACGCCTTTATCGCCGAGTACGAGGTGAGCCTATCCACGGCCGCCAAGGTGCGGGTCACGGAGGAGGCTGCCGTCGAAGCGGCCCCCGAGGGTGCGGACGCGGAGCTCGTGCGCGACGTGCAACGCGCCATGGCTGGGGAGGCCCTGGGCATGCCCTACGAGGCGGCGGGCTTCGATCCCGAGGGGAGCGTGGCGTCGCTGGAGATCGCCGAGGCCAAGGTGACCGCCACGTCGAAGGTGGGGCTCGGCATGGGCGGCGCGCTGGCGCTTCTCGGGGTCGGCGCGGTGGGCAGCGCGGCGGAGTCCCAGGATGTCGATGTCCTGGAGGCGGCGAAGGTCGACCCTGAGCTGGTGCCGCGCTTGCTGTCGGCCTGAGCCCCACTCGGTTGATTGACCGTCTGTTGGTCGGCCGAGGCGACGAGTACCTCGCCAGGGCGTGCTGTTCACCCTCCTTGCCTGTCGCGACGACGCGCCGCCCGAGCCGGTGGCGGCTTCCGTGCTCGAGGCCCGTCCCGAGGCGCCTGCCGGCCCGGTACTCGCGGTCGGTGGCGACGTCAACCTCGGGCGCCGCACCAACGCGCTCGTGGCAGAGAATGGCGCCGACTGGGCCCTCGGCGGCGTGCCCCAGCTCGCGACGGCCGAGCTCGCCTACGTGAACCTCGAGTGCGTGGTAGCGACCGCTGGCGACTACCGCGTGGACAAGGGCGAGTCGGGGCCGTACTACTACCGAGCTCGCCCCGAGATGCTCGCCGTCCTGCAGGCCGCCGGCATCGACGTGGTGGGCACGGCCAACAATCACGTGGGTGACTACGGGCCGCCGGCGGTTCGCGAGCAGGCCACCTTGCTCGACGCGGCCGGCCTCGCCCACGCCGGGAGCGGACCGCACCGGGAGAGCGCCTGCGGGCCCACGTTCGCGCGCGCTGGCGACCTGATCGCGGCCTTCTACGCGGTCGACGCCACCATGTCGCCCTACGCCGCCACCGCGGATCGCGCGGGCGCCTGCTACCTCGATCCGGCCCAGCCCGAGGCCTGGACCCGCTTCGCCCGCGAGGCGGCGAACACCACGAGCGGCCGCGCCCACCTCGCTTTCCTCGGCGTGCACTGGGGTGACAACGGCGTGTTCGAGCCCTCGGCCACCACCCGCGCCCTCGCCCGCGCGGCGATCCAGGGGGGCTTCGACGGCATCCTAGGCTCGAGCGCACACTTCGTGCACGGCGTGGAGATCGTCGATGGACGCCCGGTGATCTACGATGCCGGCAACTTGCTTTTCGACGCCCGTGGCGAGAGCGAGGGCGCGTTGTTCGAGCTCACTTTGTCCGCGGGCGGCGTGCGCGAGGTGCGGATCACCGCCCTCGACCCAGACTACGGCCACACGCGCGTGGCCCGCGGCGAGGACGGTGTCACCCTCGCCCAACTCTACGCCGACCGCTCGCTGGCGCTGGGCACGAGCCTCTGGGTGGGCGGGAACGAGATCGTCGTGCCCCTCCCCAAGCCACCGGCGCGCGAACCGCCGGCGCGCCCCGAGCCCGTGGACCGCACGGGCACGCCCGCCCGTGCCGCCGCTGGACCGGCCGCCACGTGTGTCAGCGACCAGGTGCCTCCCGACGCGCAGGTCGCGGACGTGGCCGTGGGCCCGCTCACGCTGGTGGGTCGCCGGGTGGGACCGTCTCGACTGTCACGCCGCGGCATGATCGACGTGGAAACCTGGTGGCGCGTGAGCCAGCCCCTCGAGAAGAACGTGCTCATCGCCGTGCGCGCCACGCTCGACGAGGGCTCCGCCAGCTGGAGCGGCGAGCACGACGGCTGCGACTGGAGCTGGCCCACCGAGCGTTGGGAGCCGGGCACGCTCTACCACGACCGCTACGCGCTCCGTCCCGCGCCGAAGCCAAGGCCGGGCACCTACACCGTGAGCGTAGGCGTGGCCGACACGCCCCTCGGTGCCCAGAGGGAGCCGGTGGAGATCGGCGCGTTCACGCTCGGGATAGACTAGCGAGGAAGCGCGGGATCACCGTGGTGTATACCGCCTCGGTGTCGGGCCCGAGCCCCGCCTCGGGGTGGAAGATGAGCCCCCAGCTCCGGCCCACGCGGAAGGCGGCCGCGTCGCCATCGGGACCGGTCGCGAGCACCCGCGCCGGGACGTCGAAGACCCCCCAGCTGCGCTTCTCGTAGGCCGCGGCGCGGCCGAGCCCGCGCAACAGCGGGTCGCGACCGGCCGTGCCGAGAAGTCGCAGGGGGTAGACGCCCTCGCGCTCCTCCCGCAGGCGACGCAGTTCCCCCCCGAGCGAGGCCCCCAGGAGCTCGCAGCCGTAGCAGATGGCGAGCGTGGGCAAGGACCGCGCCGAGCGCGCCCGCAAGGCGGCGAGGAGCGGATCGCGCCAGGGTCCTGGCTCGAGTGGTGAGCCCGGACCCCCGCCGAGGATCCACGCGCCATCGCCTGCCGGGGGCAACTCGCCCCGCGCCCGCACGTCGTAGACGCTCACCGGGTGCCCCAGCTCCCGCGCGACGCCGACGATCGCCGCGGTGCCCCGGTTGGGGAGGCCGGCGTTGAGGTCGAGGAGGTGAACGTGCATCGCGGCTGCTAGACTATGCCGATGCTCGCCGTGCTGTTTCTCGCCTGCTCCGTGGAATCGAACGTGAACGCCACGGAAGACCCCGAGCGTTACGACGAGTACGAGGAGCCCGACCCGCTCACCCACGATGCCGATCACGACGGCACGGTGGATGCATCCGACTGCAAGCCCTACAATGCGGACTACCACCCCGGCGCGGAGGAGCTGTGCGACGGGGTCGACAACGACTGCGATGGCGACATCGACGAGGACGACTACGATCTCGACGACGATGGCTTTGACGACGAGGCCGCCTGCTACCTGCTCGACGCGGACGGAAACTGGGACTGCAACGACAACAACGCCGCCGTGTACCCCGGGGCGCGGGAGGAGTGCGACTACGTCGACAACGACTGCGACGGCGAGCTCGACAATGGCGACTACGACGGCGACGACTACGACCTGTGCAGCGACTGCGACGACGAGGACCCCTTCGTCAACCCGAGCGCACCCGAGGCCTGCGACGCCATCGACAACGACTGCGACGGCGACATCGACGAGATCTGGGACTTCGACGGCGACGGCTACTCCGAGTGCCAGGGCGACTGCGAGGACGACGACCCGGACTACGGTCCCGGTGCGGACGAGTCCTGCGACGGCGAAGACAACGACTGCGACGACCTGGTCGACGAGGACTTCGACCTCGACGCCGACGGCGTGCCGAGCTGCTTCGGCGACTGCGACGACAGCGAGCCCGAGGTGTACCCCGGCGGCACCGAGGTGTGCGACGGCCTCGACAACGACTGCGACGTGACCACGCTCGAGTACGACGACGCCGACGGCGACGGCTTCACCATCTGCGACGGCGACTGCGACGAGGGGAGCGCCGCCGCCTTCCCCGGGGGCACCGAGGCCTGCGACGGCGTCGACAACGACTGCAACGGCTACACCGACGAGGACCCATCCTGCTACGGGTGCACGGCGTCGACGGACTACTACGTCTGCTCCACCTCCACCGAGTGGGAGCTCGCGCGACAAGCCTGCGAGGCCTTCGGCGGCTCGCTGGTGATCATCAGCTCCGGCACCGAGAACGACGACGTGGCCGACCTCGCCGAGCGCGCCACCTGGATCGGCGCCAACGACGTGGACACCGAGGGTGACTGGCTCTGGCCCGACGGCACCAGCGTGGGCTACGACAGCTGGCTCAGCGGCGAACCGGACGACGCGGGCGACCAGGACTGCGTGGTGATCAACCCGTCCGGTCGCCGTGGCGAGTGGGCGGACGAGGACTGTGAGAGTGACTATCCGTTCGTGTGTGAGTTCTGACTACATCGCCTGCCCCCGGATCACATCCGGGATCTCTTGCATGTATGTGCGAATGTACTCGAAGGCCGTGTCGAACTGCGACTTGGTGTAGTTGCTGCGCGGATCGTTCTGGTCGCGGCCGGCGTTGGGTTCCAGGTGAACGTAGAGCTCGTCGAGCCGACTGTCCCAATCCATCTCGTCGATCATGTCGGCCACCTCGATGGCCACGGACTCGTAGCGCGCGGTGCAGGCGGTGGCGCTCCAGCACCAGCGCATCATCTGCCCGTTGCCGTAGAAGATGTTCTCCGACCAGGTGTAGGGATTGTCGAAGGTGTAGTCGATCGACGAGGGGATCATGTAGATGAGCCCGTCGTCTGGGTTCCAGTACACGCGGAAGTTGTGCGGCGAGGTGTAGCCGTCCCACTGGCCGATGGCGTTCTCGAGCACCCACTCGCGCATCAGGTTGTCGAGGTTGACGTATTGCTCGAGCTCAGCCATCTCGTCTTCCGTGCCCGAGCCGCTGGAGATGATCGACGAGATCTCCTGCAAGACTTCCGTGTCACACGGGTAGCCCTCCTCGCAGTCCCAGGCCGAGTAGGAGCTGAAGTCGCCGTTCGCCTCCCAGAGGTAGCCGTCGTCGTTTCCAAACCAGTGACGCAAGAAGGCGTCGTCGTAGGTTTCCGCGAAGAGGTAGTAGCCCATCAAGTCGTCGTTGACGGAAACGAAGGCGTAGGAGGTGCGCGCCGCGGGTACACCCGCCTCGCGGAAGAGCGCGTAGCCCACGTACTCGCGAATGTAGGAGGAGTCCCAGACCATGTTGATCAGCATGATCTTCTCGAGGTCGCGGTACTTGATGTCGACGTGCTCGTTGAGGTCGATCTTGAGCGAGGCCTTGCCGGTGAAGGCCTGTCGCGTGGCGGAGCCGCGGATTCGCAGGTCGACCGGGCCAAACTCGGTGCCGTTGATGTCGATGTCGATCTCCACCTCGGCATAGCTGTTCGACGTGAGGGAGTTGATCGCGCTCGACGACATGATCAAGTTGATCTGCTGGTCGCCCGAGAGGTCGAAGAGCGTGTCGCCGATGTCGAGCGACTCGCTCGGCACGCTCCCGTTGGTGCCCCCCGGGGTGCAGTCGATGGTGGGCGCCCAGGCTCCGCCATCGGGGAAGCGGGCCCAGGAGGCGTCTTCGAGAAACTCGCCGGTGGCGATGCGGTCGACCACCACGCCGTCGAGCTTCAGGGTGATCTCGTCGCCATCACCGTCGAGCGCGAACGGGGCGTGGAGCCCGCCCTCGAGGGAAGCGTCGGCGTAGACCAGGACGAAGCCACCGGGCGACAGCACCGTGCCCTCGGCGCCGAGCCAGGGCAGGTCGTTTTCGTCGACCAGCTGCAGGCGACCGTAGTCGATGCTCTCGGCGCTGTCGTTGTAGATCTCGATCCAGTCGGGGAAGGCGTCGTCGACAAAAAGCGTGGAGGCGTTCTTGGTTTGCACCTCGTTGATCACCACGTGGGGGAGGTTCTCCTCCGCGTCGTCTTCGGTGTCGACCGGCGGCTCACCGGTGTCGACCGGCTTCGACTCCACCACCGTGCCCGTGTCTCTCCCGGTGTAGCCCGGGACGGGCTCGAGCACAGACGAGGTGCCCGAGGTGGCCTCGAGGGTGGGCGAGCACGCGGCGAGTAGCACCAGCACCGCCAGATTGTAACACCGTCGTCACGCAGCGGCGGCGGCACGGCGCTGCGATACGTAGTGGACATGACCTTCCCGCCCTTTACCGAGGAGCATGCCCTGCTCCGCAAGACCGTCCGCGACTTCGTGCAACGCGAGATCCACCCGCATCGTAAGGAGTGGGACGATGCCGGCGAGTGGCCAGCGCGCGAACTCTTCAAGAAGATGGCGGATCTCGGCCTCCTCGGGATCCGATTCGACCCACGCTGGGGTGGCGCCGGGCTCGACTGGTGGGCCCACGCCGCCTTCGTGGAGGAGCTGGCCCACGGGCGAAACGGCGGTGTGTCCATGAGCATCCTGGTGCACACCGACATCAGCACGCCGGTGATCCACGAGATCGGCACCGACGCGCAGCGAGAGGAGTTTCTCCGCCCGGCCATCGCCGCCGATCGCGTCGGCGCGCTGGGCATCACCGAGCCCGGCTGCGGCTCCGACGTGGCCGCGCTCACCACCACCGCCCGCCGCGACGGCGACGTCTCCGTCATCAACGGCGCGAAGACTTTCATTACCAACGGCGCCTTCGCCGACTTCATCGTGCTCGCGGTGCGCACCGGCGAGGCCGGGCACGGGGGCATCTCCCTGGTGCTCTTCCCCACAGACACCCCGGGCTTCACCGTGGGCAAGAAGCTCGACAAGCTCGGCACCCGCTCGGTCGACAGCTCGCTCTTGCACTTCGACGACTGTCGTATTCCTCGCCGCTACCTGCTCGGCGAGGAAAACATGGGTTTCATCTACATCATGCAGAACTTCCAGGGCGAACGCCTGGTGGCGGCGCTCATGTGCACCAGCGGCATGGAAGTGCAACTCGGCGACGCAATCGAGTACGGCAAGTCGCGCCGGGCCTTCAACAAGCCCATCGTGGCCTACCAGGTGTGGCGCCATCGTTTCGCCGAGCACATCACGGGGATCCGGGCCGCCAAGATGCTCAACTACCACGCGGTCGACAAGATCAACGCGGGCGACGACGCGCAGGTGGAGATCAGCATGGCCAAGCTCTTCGCCGGCGACCTCGCCCAGAAAGTGGCCTATGATTGCCTACAGTTCCACGGAGGCTACGGCTTCACCGAGGAATATGACATCGCCCGCGCCTACCGGGATGTGCGGCTCATGCCCATCGGCGGTGGCACGAGCGAGGTGATGAAGGAGATCATCATCAAGTGGACGGGTTTGCTCGGGTGAGCACGCCGCCTGCCTGCCCCGAGTGTGGCCTCGCGATGAAGCGCTCGCCGCGGCGCCCCGCGTGGGTGTGCGGCGACTGCGACATCAGCACGCCGATCGTGGAGAGCGAGGGCGGCATCGCTGGGTTGGTGGCGGGCTGGACCCCGCTCCTGGCCCGACCCTTCGAGGAGTACGGCGGCGAGACGAATCCCGTCTTGCGCCTCCACCGGCTGTGCGACGCGATGGAGGTGCTCACCCGCTTCTGCGCGGTGGTGGCGTGGTTCGAGCGGGCCCTTGCCGACGAGGAGGCGGCACGCGAGGCGGTGCGGCGCGCCGCGGGCGAGCAGCTCCGGCGACCGACCTTCGGCGTGTGGGCGGCGGTGCTTTCCTCGCTGGTCGACGAGGCCGCCCCAGACCGGATCCTGCCGACCGGCTGGGTGCACGAGCAGCTCCTGCCGCGCCTCGGGCACGGCGACGGCGACGTGCGTACCGAGGTGATCGCGCTGCGCAACCTCGTGGCCCACGGGGGCGGTCTCGGGCACGAGCAGGCCATCGAGCTCCTGGCCGCGCATGGGCCCCCGGTCGCGCGGCTCCTCGCCGACTCGTCCTGGCTTGGCGGCCTCGACCTGGGGCTGGTCGAGGGCGGCGAGTTCCGGGCGCTCCGGGGGGAGCGTACCGTCCTGGCACCGGTCGGCCCCGCCCTCCGCGATTGGCTCGGCGCCCACGCGGGGCACCTCGTCGCCGTGCGGCGTCCGCCCGGCCAGCCCGAGGAGGCGGTCGCCCTCTGGCCGCTGGTGCATTTTGACCGCGCCCGCATGGTGGGTCCGCGGGGGGTGACCGAGGCCGCCGAGCCCTCGCCGCTGTTGTACCTGCGCGCCGATCGCGACGCCGTGCTCTACACGGCGAGCTGGGGCAGCCTGCCCATGTCGCGACGCAGCGACGCGCTCGACGACTTCGCTCGGCTCTTCGACCCCGCTGCCGAGCGGCTGGCGAGCGGCCACGCGCTCCCCGAGGACTTCACCGACGAGGTGCGAGCCGAGGCCGACCGGCTCGTGGGCCGGAGGGCCGAGCTCAACCAGCTCAAGAGCGCCGTGAAGGGCTGCACCGGGGGCGTGCTCTGGCTGGCCGGGCAGGCCGGCATCGGCAAGTCGGTGCTGGTTGCCCGGCTCGCGCGCGACCTGTCCAACGCCCCGCCCACCCAGGTGCGGGTGGTGGCCTACCGATTCCGCGCGGGCGACAGCCGCTGCACCACCGTCGGCTTCGTGCGCTACGTGGTGCGCGAGCTGTCCGCCTGGCTCAACGAGATCGGCGGCGCGCACGTGCACGACACGACCCCCCGGGGCGACCTCGACGGCCTCATGGCCCAGCTCCGCCAGGTGATCGGCGCGGTGGCCAGCGCGCCCACGGATCGCGGCCGCGCCCCCCGCGCGATCCTCGTGCTCGACGGGCTCGACGAGATCGTGCGCTACGACCCAGAGTTTCCCGAGCTGATCTTCCGTCACCGGGCGCCGGGCGTGGTGTGGGTGTGCGCGGGCCGCCCGGAGTCCGGTCTCCCGGAACGGTTCTCCCCGGAGCGCGCCGAGCAGGTCTTCCCCGGGGGCCTCGGCGGCATGAGCGAGGCCGACGTGCGCGAGATGCTCGTGGAGGGGGCCGGCGCGCGCAAGTACGAGCTCCTTGCGCACGATCGGGCGGAGGGCGAGCGCATCGTGAACCCCTTCGTCCGCGCCGTGGAGGCCCACGCGCAGGGCCTGCCGCTCTACGTCCGGTTCGTGGTGGAAGACCTCGTGCGCGGCGAATTCTCCTGTGTCGATCCCGGTTGGCTTCCGCGCGGACTTTCCGCCTACTACGAGGACATCATCCGTCGGCTGGGACTGGGCGACCTCCAGGCCCTGGTGTCGCCCGCGATGGTGACGCTCGCCTGGTCGGAAGGGCCCCTCAGCCGAGAAGCGCTCGACGAGCTCTTGCGCTGGCGGGGGCTCCTGGCCAGCGGCGCCGCCTCGGCGGAGCTCCTCGACCGCGCCATGGAGCACCTTCGCCCGCTTACCCGCCTCGCACCCACGGGCTCGCAGGCGTCCGGTCGCCCGGTGCTCGGGTACATGCCCTACCACGACTCGCTGCGTGCCCACCTCCGCGAGTCACCGCTCACGCAGAACGCGTCGACACTCGCCCGGGAAGCCTACGCGCGCGCCGCCGCCCAGATCGACACCTTCGCGCCCGGCGGTCACCTCCGACCCTACCTCGAGCGTCACGGCGTGGGGCACCTCGCCGACACCGGGCGATACCGCGAGGCGCTCGGCCTCTGCGAACGGCTCCAGCGCTCGCGCCCGGCCCAGCTCACCGCAGCCGATGTACAGACACAGGCGCGGTCCCTCTTCCTGGACCTCCGCCGATGCCCGGCGAGCGGCGACTTCCCAGCGCGCTCGCTCGCCCGGGTGATCATCGGGGCCGCCGAATGCAACTACGAGATCCTGGTGGACGGGGTTCGCCTTTTCTGGTCGGCGAGGGCCGCCGAGCGGCGAGCGGCCATCGACCTCCTGGTTGACGACCGGCAGTGGGCCGGCTGTTTCGCGGTGGCAACGGTGCTGGGCGAGCGGCACCTGGAGAAGCCGAGCCGCCGCAGCTTCGACGAGATGGTGGCGCTGGCCGGGTCGGAGCGACACGCCGCCAGCGAAATCGGGCTCTACGCGCTGAAAGTCGTGGCCACCCGGGGGCCCGCGTCCGAGCGCGGGCGTGCCCTGGCACCGATGCTGGACCGGCCGAAGTTCATCCACCGGGCCGTGCTCGGGGAAACGCTCCTGACACTCGCATTGGCCGGCGAGCGGGTTTCTGACATCATCGCGGAGCACCGGCTCGACCAGACCGGCTGGCCCTACCTCCAGGCCGCCTACGCCGACTGCCTCGCCGTGGAGCACCTTTTGCAGGGCGAAGCCGGCGACGACCAGCTCCGGGCCACGGAGTTACTCCGGGCGCAGTTGCTCCACGATCCGCGCGTGCGTGCCGAGCCGAGCCTGCTCGCCCTCGTCGACCAATTCTACCAGCTGCCCACGCGAGCGCACCTGTTGCGAGAGGGCACCCGGGCACTGTCGCAATCGCCCCTGCTCGACCAGCTGCTCCGGGTGCTCTTCGGGCACGCCTCCTGGGAGGTGCGGGAGGCGGTGGGGGTGCTGGTGGCCGAGGTGGCGGGTGCGCGGCCCGAGGTGGAAGGGCTCGTCCGCCTGGCCATGCGCCACGGCGACCCGCGCGTGCGCTACGCCAGCATCGATGCCGCCTACGCGATGCGAGGCAGCGACGGGGGGGCTTTGCTCCGCGAGAGTTTCCATGCTCTCGGCAACGACGCGCACCCGTGGGTCCGCGGGCTCGTGGGCGAGTACCTCCACGAGTGGGTGTGGTGGGCGTCCGGCGACGAGCGGCGGCGCCTCGGCGAGGAGTTCCGCGCGGTCTTGCTCGCCGAGCTGGCCGACGAGGACATGTGGACCCTCGACGTGGTGCGCTACGCGATCGTCGCCCTTCGCGACGTCGATCCCGCGTGGGCGGGCGTGCGGCCGCCCCCGGGCAGCCTGCTCGCCGGGGTGGCCGACTGGGACGCACTCGGCGTGGAGAGTTTCTACGCGCAGCTCGACGCCCAGCGAGGGGTTGCAGGGCCGTAGGGTTTCGCCCAGGCGCATGGGCACTCTCACACTAGAAACGCGGCGAATCCGGGCGGAATCCACCACCGGGCCGGGCCCGCTTCTTGCAAGGGACGGCCTCGCTTCGGAGCTTCTCTTGTCCGCTTGGATTACCGTCGACGGCAACGAGGCGGCGGCGCTGGTCGCCCACAAGACCAGCGATGTCATCGCGATCTACCCGATCACCCCCTCGAGCAGCATGGGGGAGCTTTGCGACGTGTGGACGGCGAAGGGAAAGAAGAACGCCTGGGGGACCGTGCCCACGGTGATGGAGATGCAGTCGGAGGCGGGGGCCATCGGCGCGGTGCACGGGGCGCTGTCGGTGGGTGCCGTCGCGACCACCTTCACGTCGAGCCAGGGACTCTTGTTGATGATCCCCGACATGTACAAGATCGCCGGGGAGCTCACACCCTTCGTGATGCACGTGGCGGCCCGCACGGTGGCCACCCACGCCCTGTCGATCTTCGGCGACCACAGCGACGTGATGGCCTGCCGACAGCCGGGCTTCGCGATGTTGTGCGCGTCCACGGTCCAGGAGGCGCACGACCTGGCGCTGGTCTCTACCATCGCGAGCTTCCGCACGCGGATCCCCTTCTTGCACTTCTTCGACGGCGTCCGTACCTCGCACGAGGTGTCGCGACTGCACACCCTGAGCGGCGACGACATCGCCGCGCTCTTGCCGGGGCCTGCCATCGCGGCTCACCGCGCCCGTGGCCTCGACCCCAACCACCCCACGGTCCGAGGCACCGCCCAGAACCCCGACAGTTTCTTCCAGGCCCGCGAGGCGGCCAACCTCGCCTACGCCACCTGTAGCGCCGAGGTGGCCTCGGCAATGGACCTCTTCCACGCCCACACCGGGCGTCGCTACGAGCGCATGGAGTACCACGGGCACCCCGAGGCCGAGCGCGTGATCGTGCTCATGGGCTCGGCGGCGGTGACGGCGCGGGAAACCGCTGCGTACCTGTCGCGACAGGGCGAGCGCGTGGGCGTCGTCCAGGTGCGCCTCTACCGCCCCTTCGACGGCGAGCTCTTCGTGTCGCTGCTCCCGGCGTCCACCCGGCGCGTGGGGGTGCTCGACCGCACCAAGGAGCCAGGCGCGCCCGGCGAGCCCCTCTACCAGGACGTGGTGACCGCCCTCGCCGAGGCTGATCGACCGCTGCCGGTCACCGGCGGTCGCTACGGGCTCGGGGGCAAGGAGGTGACGCCCGGGATGATTGCCGGGGTGTACCAACACCTCGCGCTGGAGCGTCCCCGGAATCACTTCACGGTGGGCATCATCGACGACGTGTCCGGCAGCTCGATTGTGTATGACGACCGCCTCTCTCCGCTGCCCAGTGGCACGATGTCGGCCGTCTTCTTTGGGCTCGGGAGTGACGGAACGGTCGGAGCGAACAAAAACTCCATCAAGATCGTTGGGGAAGACGCGGGTTTTCACGCGCAGGGCTACTTCGTGTACGACAGCAAGAAGTCCGGCGCGGTGACGATCTCGCACCTTCGCTACGGCCCCCACCCCATCGACGCGCCCTACCTCGTCCGCGACGCCGACTTCGTGGCTTGCCACCAGTTTGGCTTCGTCGACCGCTACGACCTGCTCGCCTACGCCCGCCCGGGCGCCACGGTGTTGTTGAACAGTCCACACCGGCCAGAAGACACCTTCGACCGCCTGCCCAGGGAAATGCAGGACGATCTCGTTGCCAGGGGCCTGCGGCTCTTCGTGATCGACGCCGTCCGGGTGGCGCGCGACGCCGGGCTCTCGGGTCGCATCAACACCATCATGCAGACCTGCTGGTTCGCGCTCTCCGGCGTCATGCCGCGCGACGAGGCCATCAGCCGGATCAAGCATGCGATCGACAAGACCTACGCGCGGCGTGGTCCCGACGTCTTGGCGCACAACCACGCTGCCGTCGACGCGGCACTCGCAAACCTCTTCGAGGTGACGATCCCCGCCGCGCCCACGACCGAGCGAACCCGCCCGCCCGCCGTGGCCGCCGAGGCGCCGAGCTTCGTGCAGCGGGTCACCGCGCGACTCCTCGCGAACGAGGGGGATTTGTTGCCGGTGTCGGCATTCCCTGTCGACGGCACCTGGCCCACCGCCACCGCCCGCTGGGAAAAGCGCAACCTCGCCCAGCAAATCCCAGTGTGGGACCCGGCCATCTGCATCCAGTGCAACAAGTGCGCGATGGTATGTCCCCACGCCGCCATCCGCGTGAAGGCCTTCCCCGCCGCGCTCGACAGCGCCTGCCCGTCGGTATCCTACAAGGGCAAGGAGTTGCCCGATCATCGTTACTCGGTGCAGGTGGCGCCGGAAGACTGCACCGGCTGTGGCGTGTGCGTGGTGGTTTGCCCGGCCAAAGACAAGACCAACCCCAGGCACAAGTCCATCGACATGGTGGAACAGGCGCCGGTGGTCGAGCGGGAACGTGCCCAATACGAGGCCTTTCTTGCCCTGCCCGAGCTCGACGCGGCGAGTGTCAAGCACGACCTGCGCACCGCCCAGCTGATGCAACCCTTGTTCGAGTACTCCGGGGCCTGCAGTGGCTGCGGGGAAACCCCCTACATCAAGCTCCTCACCCAGCTGGTGGGCGACCACCTGCTCATCGCGAACGCCACCGGTTGTAGCTCGATTTACGGCGGCAACCTGCCGAGCACGCCCTACTGCACGAACGCCGACGGCCGGGGGCCGGCCTGGTCGAACTCCC
>SXON01000019.1 GCA_005778355.1 Pseudomonadota bacterium
CCCGGCCATGATCTCGCGCACGTCGTCTTCGGTCGAGTAGCTCCAGCGGTCTACCCAGATGCCGCGGAGCTCGCCGTCGTCGGGGGGCATGCCGGTATCCGTGTCGCTGTCGCTGTCGCTGTCGCTGTCAGTGTCGCTGTCGGCGTCACCCTCGACGCGAGAGGTGTCGCCGGGTGCGGCGCTGAGGGTCTTGCCCTCGTCGGGCTCGGTGCAAGCGAAGAGGAGCATCATGGGAAGCCGCCCCCGGATATTCCGCCGCGATGTGGCTGGCCCTCGCCGCCTGCTCAGCGACCCCGCTGGACGACCCGCCCCCCGACATCGTGCTGGTGAGCCTCGACACCACCCGCGCCGACGCGCTGGACGACGACGGTGGCCTCGTGCATGCCCTCGGTCGCGATGGACTCCCACCGGTGACGCCCACCCTCACCGCCCTCGCCGCGCGAGGGACGCGCTTCGAGATGGCGCTGGCGCACGCGCCCACCACGCTCTCCTCGCACGCCTCGGTCTTCACCGGCCTCGACGGGCATGGCCATGGCGTGGTGCGCAACGGCTGGCCGCTCGGCCAGTCGCATGCCACCCTGGCGGTGAAGCTCCGCGCCCAGGGCTACACCACGCGCGGCGTGGTCGGCGCCAGCGTGCTCGCGAAGACAACCGGCATCGCCTTCGGCTTCGCCAGTTGGAACGACGAGGTGAGCATCGACCGGGGCCCCCGCCACGAGGCCCTCGCCGCCGACGTGACAGACCGCGCGCTCAGATCCCTACAGAAAGCCGACCCGAACCGCCCGCTTTTCCTCTTCGTGCACTACTTCGACGCGCACGCGCCCTACTCGGCCCCCGAGCCCTACACCCGTCGCTACGCCGACCCGGAGTACTCGGGATTCCTCGACGGCGGAAAGGTGGCCATGAAGGCCGCCATCCAGCTCTCCCGCGAGGGCCAGCTCCAGGCGGCCGACATCAACGAGGCGCGGGCCCGCTACCTGGGCGAGGTGGCCTATGTCGACCAGGAGCTCGGCCGCCTGCTCGCCGGCCTGCGAGCTCGTCCCACCACGATTGTCGTGTTTGGCGACCACGGCGAAACCCTCGGCGAAGACGCGCTCAATCCCTTCGGTCACGGAGGCGACGTGGAGCCCTGGGCGCTGCGCGTCCCGTTGATCGTCGCCGGCCCCGGGATCGCCAATGGACAGGTCGTGTCGCGACAGGTTCGCCTTCAGGACATTGGCACCACCTTGCTCGGCACGCCGCTGGGTGACGGCGTCTCCCTGTTCGAAGCAATGCCGAGGCCATCGTTCGCCGAGGCCAGCCAGCCGGAGGACCAGGCGCGAGCGGATGGCTGGCCGAACCTCCCATTCGAGCGAGGCGTGTACCGCCAGCCCCACCTCTTGACGCGCTTCCCCCTCATCGAGCGCCCCGACCAGCTCTTCACCGTCGAGGGGTCGTCGCTGCAGCCCGCCGACGATCCCACCACCGCGACCACCCTGGCCCAGCTCCTCGATGGCTGGGATTCAAGGGCGCCCTTTGTCACCCACCCCGAGACCGACGCCGCCACGCGCGAGGCGCTGGAGGCGCTCGGCTACGCCGCCCCCTGATCAGATCTCCGCCTCGTCGATCTCCCGTGCGCCGTCAATCATCCCCTTTACCCAGAGATGAAGCACGATATCGCTGTCGAGGTCGGCGTCGAGCACCTGCACGACCACCCAGCTCGCCTGCATGGAGCGCACGCGGTCGCCGTGCGGCACGAAGCCCCAGAAGAAGTAGGTCTGGTCGAGGGCCACCAGATCGGTCGAGAGCTGCGGGGGCTCGGTGGTCCAGTACCGGTAGGCCCAGGCCTCGCCCAGCGGCGTGTCGTATCGCCGCGCCTGGATCTGCGCGTCGATGGTCATCTCCACGCCGAGGCCGAGGTCCTGCACCGCGTGCGATGTGTACTCGAACCAGTCGCAGCTGCCGTCGCCGAAACACTCCCGCGTGCCCTCCAGCTCCTCGAACTCGTACTCCAGGTACATCTCGGGATGGGTTTCGCGAGGGTCGATCATCACCCCGCGGGCGAGCGCGTCGATGTCCATGTGCTCGGCATGTTCGTAGCCAACGGCCACCCCCTCGAGGCCCTCGAGATCACGCTCGCCGGCGTCCAGAGTGGCGACGATCTCTGGGGTGAGCACGCTCACCTGGTAGCCCTCGAGCGTCTCCTCGAGGTGCGCGTCGGTCCACGCGTCGAGATTCACCGAGCCCTCGGCCATCGCCGCCTCGTCTTCGTCGGCGAGGTGGCCGTACATCCAGCCGATCAGGTCTTCGAGCTCGGTGGGCGCCGGGTCGGGCACCGAGCAGGCGAGGAGCGCGATGAGCACGACCGAAGTGTACCGCGGCGACGCAAGCTCGCGCCCACGAGAGCGCCAAGCAGGATGGCCGACCCCTGGAAACACCCGTATTGGGGCTGCGCCGTGGCACAGAAATCCTCGCCGCCGGGGTTCGGGTTCATGCCGAGCCTGAGCTCCTCGATGTCGGGCGTGCCGTCACCGTCGGTGTCGGTCCCGTCGGCCTCGATCTGGGCCAGCGCCGCCGCCATGCTGGCGTCGTCGGCCACCATCATGCCCGCCGACATGCACGTGCCCGCGAAGTCCTGGGTCGCGGTCCCGGTCCCCCCGGCCACCGTCTCGTGACAGAGGATGCACGAGGGCGTGCAGGGCATCGCCAGCTCCTCCGCCACCACCGCTGGGAAACTCGGGCTGGCCCACGCGAGCGAGAAGAGAAACATCATAGGAAAACGTGCACCTGGGCCATGCCCATCGGGAAGGGTTCGCTGCCTGGGGTGCAGAAGAGCGTGCCGTAGAGCGCGTCGAGCCGGAGATCGGCGTGGGGGGCGAAGAACCAGAGGGCGGTGGCCGAGCCGCGCATCACCGCGCCGAGCTCGTCGCCGTGGTCGTTGTCGCACCACTCGCCGGTGCCCTTCACGTGCAGCCCTTGCACCGGCTCCACGTCGACCTGGAGGTAGCCGACCGTGCCGAGGGTCGCGCTCGCGCCTGCGACGCTGTCCACCAGGGTGTTGGCCTCCACGAGGAAGCGCACGGGCTCCCAGGGGGCCCAGCGACCGAACAGGCCGTGAGCCTGTCGCAACCGTTCGTCGAGCGCCTCCACGTCGGTCTGCGAGTGCGCCACCAGCGAGGACATCCCCACTTCCAGCTGGTTGTCGAGCGCATAGGCGGCGAAGGCGGAGTAGCCACGTTCGCGGAACTCGTCGGGCGACACCGAGAAGTTCCCGGCGATCCCCATCAGTTCGGCGCGAAGCTTCTTGCTGCCGTAGTTGAAGTCGAGGCCCACCTGCTGGTCGTCGTTGGTGTCGGTCCGCGTGGCCGAGCGGGCGTAGAGCAGGTGCTCCTCGCTGCGGATGCCGAAGGGCAGGGGCATGCGACCGGCGCGGAGCAACGAGCGTTTCCCGAGCTGCCCACCGAGCCACCACTCCCGGGAGATCAGGTTTCCCCCGCTGTCGTTCCCGGTGACACGTGCGCCATAGGCGCCCTCGCTGGCGTAGCCGAGGCTCCCGTAGGCACGGAAGGCACCCACGCCGAGGTGCCCGCGCATGTCGGCCTGCATGAGGATGAACCTCATGTTGTCGGGCTGCGGGATGAAGAGGCCGCGCACGTCGCCCTGGAGCTGGAGCGACTCGGGCAAGGGCACGCCGAAGGCGAAGTCCTTCACCGCCCCAGGCTCGTACTCGGCGGCGCGCTCGCCGTACACCGAGCGCATAAAAATCTCCGCCTGTCCCCGACCATACTCCGTGAGCGCACTGCCACCGGAGGGATCGACGTGACACTGGGCGCACCCGGTGTAGCCGTGGCCAATCATGAAGGGGTAGGCCAGCGCCTGCCCCGCGAGGAACAGGATCACGGCGTGTCGACCAGGTCGAGGCTCACCTCGGCGCGCATCGCTGAATCCACGGTGACGCCAAGGTAGCTCGGCACCTCGATCCCGTGCTTGCTGATGTCGAAGTCGAACTTCGCCGTCACCTTCCAGCCCGTCTTCGACTTCTTCACCGCGTAGTTCACGACCGTTGGCTGCGTCACGCCGTGCGCGGTGAAGGTGGCGTCGACCGTGCCCTTGGCCTCCTTCCCCACCTCGGTGGGCCAGGGGATCGAGGCCTTCGCCAGCGCGATGCTGGCCTTCGGGAACTGCGCCGTCTGCAGGAACTTCAATTTCATGTGTTCGTCGCGCAGCTCGATCCCCGTGTCGAGGGTGTCGAGGCCGTGGTTGCACGTCAACGTGGTGCCGTCGTCGGTGCACGCGAGGTCGGAGCTTGTGCCCTCGATGTCGAGGAAGCCGGGGCTACCCACGGCGAAGAAGGCGACCTTGGGCTTGCCCTCTACCGACAAGGCAGCAAGGGCGGGCGTGGCGACGACGAGGGCGAGGAGAGCGAGGGTGCGCATGGGAATCGATGCTCGGGCTCCTGCAATCTTTCACACCCGGCGCAAGATCGCGACCCGGGCGTCCGACGCAGGACCATCCGCCATCCGGCGGGAAGCCCGCTGGGGGCGCACGGAGATGGCCGTTTCCCGGCGAGTCGCGCAACAGTGCCTTGACTAGAACCGCCGCGGCGCCTGCGACACGACGCCCGCGAGCCCAGCGCCACCGGTGCAGAGCAGGATGAGACCGATCACGAGGGCAACGGCGAAGAGAATCTTCCACCAGGAGTAGGGGAAACTGCCGGTGATCGCCCCGGTCTGCCCGTTGATCACCACGCGGTGCAGGGCCTCGCCGCGGCGGTAGGCGCCGATCCACACGGGGAGCAGCAAGGGCCCGCCCCGCAGCTCGTGGAACAGGGTGGCGGTTTCCACTTGCGAGGCGGCAAGCTCACCGCGCAACCGCGCCTGGTGCGCCCGGCCCATGCCATCTTCGCCCTGGGCCCGCGCCGCCGTGCGGGTGAGGCTGCCGAGCTCGTAGGGCAGGACGGCCTCCCCCAGGGGGCGCAGCTCCGCCGATTGGAACGGCGAGATGGCCGTGAGTTCCTGTCGCGACAGGGTGGGCGACGATGGCACCAGGACGCCGTCGGCGGCCCACTCGTCGGTGCCTGCGACCGGCCGTTTGCCGGAGCGGGTGTGGCCGGCAACGATGGCGGTGTAGTGAGTTTCCAGCCGGGCCGACCAGCTCCACGCGGGGACAAGGACCGCCTTCAGTTCTAGCCGCGCGTTGCGCAGGTCGGAGGGGTACCAGATGCTGTCGCTGGCGCGCTTCTTGAAGAGTTGGCGCGCGGCTCTCTCCTCCACCTGGAAGTCCAGGAAGCCCTCGGGGGGCTCCACGCCCTCCGGCGGCGTGTAGGTGTCGAGCGCGGTCGCCCCGCAGAAAATGCAGGCCGGGG
This sequence comes from Pseudomonadota bacterium, assembly GCA_005778355.1. GTDB lineage: Bacteria > Myxococcota_A > UBA796 > UBA796 > SXON01 > SXON01. The sequence continues at coordinate 5,345 of SXON01000019.1, forward strand.
CTGGTTTGCCTGCTGTCCAGGCCACGGCGCCGCCGCAAGCCTCGCAGCGCACGGCGATGAGCTCAGCCATGACGCCCTCCGCTCACCACCGCCGCGCCCCCGCTCACCAGGGCCACGACCCCGAATATGCCGACGATCACGACGAGAAGCAACACCACCAGGCAGCCGATCTTGAGGCCGGAGCTGGGCGCCTTGCCCACCACCTCGCCGGTCTGCCCGTTCACGAGCAAACGGAACACCGCGCCCCCGTGGCGGTAGGTGGCGATCCACACTGGCAAGAGGATCTCCTCGACCTTGTCCACCGCGAGTCGGGTCTCGTTCTGCACGTCGTCGCGGGTGTCGCCCGCGAGGAAGCCCTTGATGGCCGCGTTCTCGAGCCGCGCGATCTCGGCGGTGGCCACCTGGCGGGCGCTGGCCTCGTCCACCGTGGGGCGCTCGGCCAGCCAGCCCGCGACCAGGGCCGGCGCGAAGGCCTTGGCCTTGCCCAGATCGAAGGGCTCCAGCTGGTTGGCCTCTTCTTCGGGAATGCCACGCGAGGCGCTCACCAGCTGCCCCGAGTAGTTGGCCGCGTGGGAGCCCGACAGGGGGAACCACTCGGTGCGACGCACCCGACGGGTGCGGATCTGCGGCTTGCCGTTGACGATGACGGTGTAGGTTTCCGTCTCGTACCAGTAGATGCCCACGCGGGCCGACCATCGCGAGCGGGCCGTGCCCTCCCACGCGTAGAAGGGGACGAGCACCCCCTTGAGTTTCTCGGGGTTCACCCGGTGACGCACCTCCTCGGGGGCGAGCCATTGTCCCGCGAGGAACTGTTTGAGCTTGCGCGCCGCCACGTTGCGGTCCACCTCGAAGGGCGCCACGCGGTCGATGTGTTGCTCCACCGCCTCGGCGTCGACCAGAGGCGACTCGCAGAAGGCGCACCGGTCCGCGAGCACGTTGTCGTCGATCTCCACGGTGGCGCCGCACTGTGGGCAGTTGCGCGCCTTCACTTGCCACACCGGAAGCCGATCGACACGTTGGACTGGGTGGCGTCCACGCGGTCGCTCACCGCGCCGTCGTCGCGACGCCACGCCGGCGCACCGGAGTCGGAACGGTACTCGAGCCAGGGCAGGTCGGCCCCCGACCAGGTGAGCGGCTCGGCAGCGAGGGCGGCGAGCCCCCCGCGCGAGGCGCAGTAGGCCTTCGCGAGGCCCCAGGTCACGCCCACCGCGGGGCTCCCCTCACGCCCGGGCGGCGGCGAGGCCCCTGTCCAGCCGCGCAGGTACTTCTCATCGGCCCGCGCGTCGGCCACGGCGGCGTCGTGTTGCCACTCGGGGTGGTCGGCGAGCCACGTCGCGAGTTGACCGTGGGTGACCGGCGGGCCCGACTTCGGCACCGCGACGCTCACCGACGCCGCCGGGCTGGTGGCCGGGGCGGTGGACGCCGAGCCTGCGGACGAGGCCACCTCGGAGGGCCGCGGGACCGACCCCTTGGCCGCCACCGCCACCGGTTCCGGCGCGGGGCTTGGCTCGGCCGGCGGCTCCACCGGCGGGGCGGGCGCGGCCTCGACCGTGGCCTCGGCGCGCTCGGCGG
>SXON01000020.1 GCA_005778355.1 Pseudomonadota bacterium
ATGATCATCGGCTCGCTCTCGGGGTGGTTCTTGTTGGCGGGGATGATGGCGCGGCCCAGGGCGATCTCGCCGCGCACGAACTCCGGCGCCATGTTCTCGCGGATGGCGACGAAGTGCATCTCCTCGGTGATCACGCCCTGTCGCGCATAGTAGAGCTGCGTCGGCGCTTCATCCTTACGACGATCCACCCACGGCGCCCGCAAGCGCGGCAGGCCAAGCGCCCCCTCGTGAACGGGCCCGGTGGTGTCGTAGAGATCGAGGCTTTCCCCGGTGGTGAGGGTGACGCGGCGGGCCGGCACGCCGAGCTCGCCCTTGAGCACGCGAATGGAAGTAGGGGTCGTGGACATCGACGCGCCCTATCCAGGCCCGGGGGGCAGGGCGCCCCGCTCACTCCGCGGGCGGTATGGGGTCCGACGTGCAGCGATAGCCGATGGTGCCCGCGAAGCCGGGCGGGTGCTCATGCGACACCGACTGGTTCGTGCAGGCGATGGCCGTGCCCGTGTAGTAGGCGCAACCCCGCTTGCTGGTGAAGGTCTCGCCCTCGCGCACGGACTCGAGGTAGAGCGCGAGCTGCATGTCGCCCTGGTCGACGAGGGCCACCGGCAGGTATCGTTCTTCGAGCTCCGCCTGGTCGGACGCCTCCAGGTACCCCGAGAGGTAGGCGTCGTTCGGCAGCTCGATGGCGGAGGCCTCGAGCGTGAGCGCCCCATCCTCGGCGGCATAGGGCACAAAACCGGTGACGATCACGCCCTCGTAGTTCATCCAGGAAAGGTCGACGTCGCCGCTGTAGAGCCGGTCATCGTCGCCCACCCGGAGGTCGTGACCAGCCGCCGATGCTGCCGCGAACCACGCGGCGGTGTCGACCGACTGGCCCGGATCGACCCACTCCCAGGCGTTTCCAATCTGGTCGTAGGCACCGAACTGGCTCACGCAGGCTGGCGCCGAGCCGGTCGGCTGCAGCTCGTCGTAAACCGGCGTGTTGCCCGCATCTGGGAGGATGCACGCGCCCTCGACCGGCAAGTCGCCGTAAGGGAAGGCCCAGCCGCCCTCGCCGGGGGTGCCGTCGGCGGCGTCTTCCCACTCGGCGTCCGAGGCCAGCCGCTTGTACCCGCGGACGGCGCCGCTCTCATCCACCACCGCCGCGGCCTCGCACGCCTCGACCGCCATGTGAAAGGTCAGGGCGACCTCAGGGGATTGTCCGGCGAGGCTCAGGGTGCCCAGGCTCACCTCGTAGGCGTCGATGCAGTAGAGCGGCGCCTCGGGGGGCACGGGCACCATGCCGACCATGCACGTCGCGACCGCTGCTGGAGCGGCCGAGTCCTGCCCCGCGCCGCTGTCCCCGGTCTCGCGGTCGAGGGCGGCGGTGTCGGTCGCCGCAGTGTCGATCGGCGCGCTGTCGGCCGAGGCGCTCTCCGCCCCCGCGGAGTCGGCGAGGCCCGCGACGGGCTGGTCGCCGCAGGCGGCGCACGCGTACCCAAGGAGCGGGAGTGTCCACTTGATTCCGCGCATGCCATTAGATGCTACCGCATGATCCTTGCCTCTCTCGCCCTCGCCGTCGAATTGCCTGGCCCGTGGACAGCGGGGAAATACCTGGATCTCGCGCTGCACGAGTCGGCGGTGCACGCCGCCTGGGTGGAGGGCGACGCCCTCCGCTATGCCCGCGCCGACACGACCGTGCCCACGGAAACCATCGCAACGGGCGTGGTGTCGGGTGACGGTGGCCAGATGCGCCCGGAGATCCTCGTCGACAAGGCGGGGCGGCCGGTAATCGTCTTCTCCACTGCGGCAGGTGCGCACGTCGCGCGGCGCGAGGGCGAGCGGTGGACAGTGGCGGCCCTCGGCACGACCCCGGGCGAGGTATTGTTCGCGGCCACCTTTCGCGGCGCGGCCCTGGTCGTCACCTGGCTCGCGCACGACGGGGGAAAGAGCACCGTGCACGTGGGCACGCAGCGCCCGCGGGAGGGCGGCACCTACCTCGGCTGGAGCGACACCGTGTTTGCCGGCGGCGCCGACGGCGTGTGCGTGTGTTGCAAGCCGGCGATCCACAGCCGGGCCGAGGAGCTCGTGCTGGCCTTCCGCGACGCCGACGGTCCCGAGCGGGAAATCCGGCTGATGAGCAGCAAGGAGGGTAGCCAGTGGACCGACATGGGAAAGCAGACACACGGCAAATGGGCGCCCGGCGGTTGCCCGGCGGACGGCCCCGCGCTGACGGAAACGACCTTGCTGGTGAGTGACGCCCGCACAGGGAAGCGCGTGATCTACGAGGTGTCGCGACAGGGTGAGCGCGCCCTGGCGCCCATCGACCCGAGCGCCGAGATGTTGCAGCCCCGCGCGTTGCCTGATGGCTCCTTGCTCTCGTGGGTAGAGGCCACCCCCGGCATGAACCGGCTGGTCACGCGCGACGGCCCCTCGGCCCCGCAGGTGGTGGCGGAAACCTCCGGACGCCTCGAGCCCGGCGACCCGGTGGTGGTGGGCAGCGACATCTGGTTTCCCTGGCAGGGCGACACCGCCCACCTCGAGCGCGTGGAAACCCAGGCGCCGCCGGGGTTCTAGGCGGGCCGCTCAGGACATCTTCAAGAGCACGTGGCCGCCCACCTCGACATCGGAGGGAGAGAGAAGACTGCCTGCCTGGCGGGCGCGTCAGAGGCCGAGACCTGGGATCAGCCAGAGGCCGCCGTTGACAAACCGCGCCTCCGGTCCCGTGTTGTCGGTGCCGCCGGTGCAGGCGACGGCGAAGTCGTCGACCGCGTCGCCGTCGAAGTCGCCGAGCGCGGTGACCGAACCGACATTGGTCCCGCAGAGCTCGTACTGGTCGCGGTCCACAATTGCGTGCGCCACGTCGCCGATCCCGCTCGTGCCCGTGAACGGGGCGTACACGACGATCGTCGCAGCCGCGCCCCCTTCCGGGATGCCGGCGCTCTCATCCGGGAGGGCGATCGCGCTCAGCACGATGGCGCTCGTGCCGCTCTCGTCGAGATCGCCTGCGTTCTCGACCGCCGAGTAGGACGGGTCACTGAACATAGCATCGGGGGTGTAGACCGCCTGGGCGAGCTCAGGAAGGTCGCCGGAAGCACCGGGTACCGACGGCACGACGTAGACGTTCCCGGAGCCATTGCTGACCACCAGGTCGTCGAGTCCATCCCCGTTGGCATCTCCCGGGGTCGCGAGCCGCCAGTCGGCGACTTTGCTGCACTCCGGGTCGCCCGCGTCGCCGATCTGCACCTCGGCTTCAGCTGCGGTGAGGGCGCCCACGAAGGGACTCGAGAACACGTAGACGCGCTCGCTCTCGTCCACAGACCCGCGGATGCCGAGAACGAGGTTCGCGATCCCGTCGCCGTCGGTGTCGGCACCCGCCAGCCCGGCCACGATCAACTCGCCAGACGCGGCCGACACGGAGCCCGGGGCATCGACCGAGTGCACCTCGCCGGTTGTGGTTCCCGGGAAAACGAACGCGTGACTATCGGTTCCTGCGTCATCGCCCGCGCTCTCGACGACCAGATCGGGCACCGCGTCCCCGTCCAGGTCGGCTCCCGTCCCCAGCGCCCCATTGCTCCCGGTGCCGTCGGGGTAGCTGACCGTGGCGATGGGCGGCGGTGGCTCGGTCTGGCTCCCAGCCACGAGTCCGCTCAGCACCAGGGTGCTCAGGGTGTTGTCTGGCGCTCCTTCCGGGACGTATGCGACCGCAATCTCGTCCACCCCGTCCCCGTCGACGTCGCCCATGCAGTCCAGATAGAACGAAAAATACCCTCCCGGGTCCGCAGGCGTGAGGCTCACCGGCGCATCCTCGAAGCTGTCCGGCGGGAGGGCTCCACCCCGGAGCACGTAGAATTCACCGTAGGTCAGGTAGTTGGGCCCCTGCCGCCATCGGGCGGGCACGCCCACGAGGAGGTCGCCAGCGCCATCGCCGTCGATGTCACAGTCACCCGCCACTCGAACGGCCCAGGGCATCCAGCCATCCCCGTGGCCGGCCGGGACCTGGTCCTCCACCCAGGTGCCAACTTCATCGGGTCGCGCAAGCGCCGGGTAGCGGCACCCCCCGCCATCGCAGTCGTTGTCGATGCCGTCGTCGCAGACCTCCTCGGCGGCGGGGTGAACCGCCGGGTCGGCGTCGTCGCAGTCAGAGCCGTCCGCGAGCAACCCCGGGGGCTGATCGCACGCCGCGATGCCACTGTGGGCGTCGCCGTAGCCGTCCGCGTCGGCGTCGGCGTGCCAGGAGGGGGCGTCCTCGTCGACCTCGCCGTCGCAGTCGTTGTCGACCTCGTCGCAGGCGTCCTCCGCCCCGGGGTGAATCGCGGGGTCGGCGGGCGCGCAGTCCTCGTCGTCCGGGGTCCCGTCGCCGTCGCTGTCCGGAGGTGTGGACGCGGTGTCCTCGAGGGCGGTGTCGCGCGGCGAGGAGTCGGCGGGCGAGGAGGGCATGCCGGAGTCGAGCTCGCCGTCCTTTCCTGGCCGGGCGACCGCCCCGCACGCGGCGAGGAGCAGGACCAGCGGCAACCACGGGCGCGGCACCTAGGTGTCCTCCAGCCAGAATACCCGGAACTTGGAGCGAAAACCAGACGCGGTGGGCTCGGGAAGCGCCGTCTGGTCGAGATCCGCCACGTCCCAGCAGGCGAGCAACCACCGCCCCCACCGGTTGACGTGCGGTCGGTTCCCGCCCTCGCCCGGCGCCGAGCTCGCGTCCTGCAGGAGCACCGCGCTGCGAAGCGCGGAGAGGCCCGAGTCGTAGACGAGCAACAACAGGTAGCCCCAGTCACCGACGACGGGGGTGTCGTCGCCGTACGACGGCCCAACCGCGGCCGTCGTGCACGGCGCCGCCTTCCCCGCCAGCAAGATGTCGCCGTTGAGCAGGGTCTCGAAGCTCGGCATCTGCAGGCTGTACCCCGGCACGGTGAGGGTCGCGGCGGGCGCGGCCGGGGTGGCAAGGCTCGCGCCGGTATCGAACAGGCGGAGGTTGTTGGCGTCCACGTTGGTGACCACGGTGTCCGGGGCCATCACCCTCCACGTCCCGCCACCCGTCGCGAGCCGGGGCGGGCGCGCGGAACCGGTGGTGTTCAACGAGAGCTGGGGGTCGAGGTAATTCCCGAAGGTCACGTCCGCCGTCCCCTGCATCAGGAAGGGGTCCACCACGATGAACCGCAGCTCCCGGTTCGACGGGTCCTGCAGCGCCACCGCGACCCCGTCCGGTGTCGCGACGAGGAAGTGGTCGTTCGTCGCGAGGACTCGGTCGAAGTCCTGGACGATCGACGCGCTCCCCCGCGACCGGCGAAAGTCGGCGGCCAGCACCAGCACCTCGCGGCGGGCGCCGACCTTGCCGCCCGTCGAGATCGCCGCCTCGATGTCCGCTCGCTCCACGCGGAGCAGCCAGACGTCGTTGTTCTCGGACCGCGCGTCGAGGTGCGCGATCGAGGGCACCGCGCCCGCGAGCTGCATGGAGATCCAGTGCGACCCGAAGGCAAAGACGTGCGCGTGGTCGGCCACGCCGGTGTAGCCCCCGGAGAAAGCGCCGATCGGCAGCTGGAGCTCCACCCAGCTGATGCTGGCCAGGGCCGCCGCAAGGTCGCCCCGTCGGCGGGCCGGGTCGAGCGAGGAGAGGTCGACGATGCCCAGGTAGATCTTCCCGTCGTGGGCGATCGACAGTACCACGCCCCCGGTGCTGTCGCTCTGGTCGTCCGGCACCGGGTAGGCCCACTGCACGCCGCTCGACCCGCCACCCGGGACCGGGAGCTCGAACTCGAACGAGCCGCCGCCACCAGAGTCGCGCACCGGCCACAGGTAGTGCCCCGCGGCGCCCCCCGGAACCGGAGCAAGATCGACATCGTCTAGTCGCCCCAGCTCTCGATCGTCCCGTCGAGCCAGCAGCTCGCGCTGTTGGTCGCGTGGCTGTTCTTCACCAGCCAGCCGGGGCGCACCTGCAGGTACTGCGCGGCGTTCGTCTCCACGTCGGTCGCGGCGGCCGCCGGCGGCGAGGTGCCATTCGCCGTCATGTTCGTCCCAACCGCGACCGCCACCTTGGTGCCGTCCCAGGTGTTGCAGAACTCCAGCGCCGGCTGCGCCTCCGGCGTGCCCAGCGCCACGCGCATCTCGGCCTTGGAGCGTGCCTTCTTCATGCCCAGCGGCGAGCGGTAGCGCCCCCCGGGCACGAACACCGCCGTGGTGGTGTTCGCGGGGATCGTCACGCCGCCGGTGCCGCAGTCGAACTCGGTTTTCACGATGAGCCTCGTTTGTCGCGACCAAAATATACTGGGGGGGGGGCGCAAGGGGCGATGAGAGCTCGTTACGTCTCGAGACAATCGGGTCGCGACATCTGGGTCCCCCAGCAGGGCGACACGGCGCACCTCGAGCGCGTGGAAACTCAGGCGTCGCCTGGGTTCTAGCTAGATCCCCGCCCCGTAGAAAATCGCCGCCCCGCCGTAGCCGCCGTACACGCCGTCGCCCCCGGCGAGGATGTCGCTCCAGCCGTCGCCGTCGATGTCGGCGGCGCCCACGGACAGGCCGAGCTCGCCGCCGGATTGGGTGCCGCTGATGACGATGTCGACGTCGTCCACGTCGCGCGCGCCGCTCGAGGGGGATCCGTCGAGCACGTACACCGCGCCGTCGCCACCCGAGCTGCCCGGTGCGCCCACGATCAGCTCGGGATTGCCGTTGTCGTTGCTGTCGGCCGCGAACGCGAGGCTGTAACCGAAGTAGGCGGCGTCCTCCAGGCCGCGCACCTCGAGCTGCACCTCGGACTCGGCGTAGTCGCCCGAGAGCGGGCCCTCCACGATGTAGATCATGCCTTTCTCGTCGTCGCAGGCCGGGGAGCCGAGCACGAGGTCGCCATAGCCGTCGCTGTCGTAGTCCACGCCGGCCAGCAGTGAGAAGCCTAGGCTAATCGCCGAGTAGTCGCTGTCGAAGGTGGCGAGACGGTCGTAGCTGTCGAGCGAACCGGACTGCCCGCCCTCGTACACAAACGCCCGGCTGTAGCCGTAGTCGCCCACCACCAGCTCCGCGAGCCCGTCGCCGGACACGTCGCCCAGCGTGATGTGCTCGTAGGTCTCCCCGTCCGCCACGAGGTCGTAGTCTGAGGTCGACCAGGCCTCTCCAGCGGCGAAGGGCCCGAAGAGGCCGGTCACACGATCGTCGTTGGGCTCCGCCACGAAAACGTCGCCCACGCCGTCGCCGTCGAAGTCGCCAACCGCCACCGACCAGCCCACGTAGTCGTCGCTCTCATTGCCCTCGATGGTGGCGAGCGCGCTCGACTCGTCCCAGCCGTCCACCACGGGGCCGGCGAAGAGCAGCACCAGCCCCTGGTCGTTGCCGCCCGGGTCGGCCAGTGGGGCGCCGAGCGCGAGGTCGTCGAGCCCATCGCCGTCGAGGTCGGCCCCGCTGGCGAGGGTGGTGCCCACCTCGGTGCTGTCGAGCGCAAAGATCGCGTCGAGGCCGCGCGTCACGTAGCTGTCGTTGCCCGAGATGCGGCCGGTCAGCCGCACCGCCACGCCCGTCCCCGTGCCGGTGCCGTCGGCATTGATACCGGTCACCCAGGCCTCGGCCACGCCGTCGCCATCGGTGTCGCCGCCGCTCGCCATCGCGTAGCCGAAAACGTCCACGCCCGTGGTACCGAGCACCGTGGCGTCGGCATCGCGGGTGCTCACCGCCCCCGAGATGAAACAGCCCTCGGCGGTGTAGTCGCAGTCCTGGTCGATACCGTCGTTGCACACCTCCTCGGCGCCGGGGTTCACCGTGGCGTCGCCGTCGTCGCAGTCACCGCCGTCGTTCACCTCGCCCGCGGCCTTCACGCACGCCTCGCGAGCGGCGCCCCCGCCGTAGCCGTCGCCGTCGCCGTCGTCGTACCAGCGATCAGCGTCGTTCGCGCCCTCGGGGTCGTCGTCGTCGATGCCACCGTCGCAGTCGTTGTCGATGCCGTCGCAAAGCTCCGAGGCGCGGGGGTGCACGTTGTCGTCGGTGTCGTCGCAGTCGGTGGCGTCGTCCACGAGCTCTACGGGCGGGTGGCACCAGTCCTCGGGGGCGGCCGCGTTGCCGTACTTGTCGCCGTCGTCGTCGGCGTACACCGTGACTTTTCCCCCGGCGGTGTCGTCGTCGTCGTCGGCGTTGCCGTCGCAGTCCTCGTCCTCGTGGGCACTGTCGCAGACCTCCTCGGCGTCTGGGCCCACCTCGGCGCGCTCGTCGTCACAGTCCTCGCCGCTGGCCACGAAACCTTCCGGCGGCGCGCAGGCCTCGTCGGTGTTGTCGCCGTCGCCGTGGCCGTCGCCGTCGCCGTCGCGATAAAAGGTGCTCAGATTCTCGACATTGATGTCGTCGTCGTCGATGTCGCCGTCGCAGTCCTCGTCGATGGCGTGATCGGCGTCACAGCGCTCATCGGCGGCGGGGTTCACCTCTGGGTCGAGGTCGTCGCAGTCAGACGCACCGTAGCCGTCGCCGTCCCAGTCGAAGATGCCGTCGCTGGGAAAGCCTGCGGCGCAGCCGAGAGACCAGAGGCCGATACCGAGGATGGACAGATGAAGCGGGCGCATCGCCGCGAGCTAGCCGATCGGCGTCGTCAGGGCATCTTCAAGAGCGCATAGCCGCCGCCGCGGCTGAGCTCGGTGCCCCCGAGGCCCGTGGCCTGGCGCAGCGTGCCCGTGTCCCAGGCGGGGACGAGCAGGTAGTCGAGCGCGGCGATGGAGCGCCCTCGGAGCTTGTCCGCGAGGGACTCGTCGTAGGTGTACGCCCCGGCGCGACCGGCGACGAGCAGCGAGCCCTGGCGGTCGGTGGCCACCGTCGCGCCCACGGGGATCTGGTCGACCAGCGCCCAGGCCGCATCGCGAGGCGGGCTCGAAGCCGTGGGCCAGCGAGCGAGCGGCGGGCTCACCCGCGTGGCCTTCATCCACAACGGTCCCAAGAGCGCGATGGCGAGGACGAAGGCGGCGACCGCGACCCCACGGGCCACGTTGACATGACGCGGCAAGCGCGCGATCAGGCGAGACACGAGACCGGCGCCGTCGATCGACGCCGCCACGCCCGAGGCCACCACCGGCGCCATGTGGTGGATGTGGCCGGTCCACACCACATCGACGCCACCCTGAGACGGCGCGGCGAGGTGGAAGAAGATCGTCCCGAGCGCAGGCAAGAGCGTGACCGGCGCGAGCAGGGCCAACCATTGGACGGGCACGAAGAAGCCAAGGTAGAACCTTCGTGCGTCGGCCCACTCTCGGCTGAACTTCACGCCCAGCTCCAGCATCCCCGCCAGCTGCCCCACTGACTGGTTGTCGTAGCCCTCGAAGTTGCGGCCGGCGTAGGCCACCGCCAAGCCGTAGGCCGCGGAGACCGCCGCGCCGATGCCGGCCCAGCGAAGCCGCCCGATCAGCGAACCCGGCACCGCGAGCCCGATGAGCGGCACGGAGAGCACCCACTCCTCGCGGGCGCTACACAAGAGCAACGCCGCAAATACAAAACCCACCACGCTCTCTCGCCGGGCCTGGTGAGTGGCGAGCAGGAAGAAGGGGATCCCGAAGCTCAGCTCCTGGTAGTCGGCCCGCCCCACGGCGTAGCCGGCGGGGAAAAGTGCGTAGATCGCGAGCCCGAGGGCCCCGCCGAGCGGGCCACCGATGCTGCGCCAGCCGAGCCCGAAGGCCGGGAAACAACCGAGCGCGAGGAGCGCCGCCTGGAGGCTCACCATCATCTCGGCGCTCGGCCAGAAGCGGTAGACGTGGGGGACGACGAGCATCCAAAGGCTGCGATGGCCCGACCACATCCAGCTGTCGGCATAGCCGGTGTGGATGGTCTGGAGATACCGACCGTCAACCGCCGCGCTCGCGATCAGTTGCTGGTAGACGGCCATGCCGTAGTTCTCCACGCACCCAAGCGCGCGGACTCGCGACACCATGTCGTACGCCAGCGCCGAGCCCCAGAGCACGGCCACCAGGGCCGGCAGGCACCACCAGAGGGCCTCGCGCCGCATCGGCACGAAGTAGCGCGGCACGCCTGCAATCACATCCGTAGATGAATTCTATGATTCAGAGATGGCGGCCCCCCGGGGGCTGGCACGCCGTTTGCCCTACACTCCGGCGCTCCCCCGGAGACAACGTGATTCTCTCTCTCATGCTTCCTTCCGCCCTTGCAACCGAGCTTCCCCTACGGTCGATCAGCTACGACATCGACATCGCCGGGCCCCTCGCCGACATCACCGTCACCCAGGTGTTCCACAACGACAGCGACGCCTTCATGGAGGCGGTGTACACCTTTCCCCTCCCCGAAGACAGCGCGGTCGACGGGATGGTCATGCACTTCGCCAACCGCGAGGTCATCGGCAAGGTGAAGGAACGCGGCCAGGCCCGCGAGGCCTACGACCAGGCGGTTCGCGAGGGCCGCGCCGCCGCGCTCACCGAGCAGCAGCGGCCGAACATCTTCACCCAGTCCGTCGGCAACCTGCCGCCGGGGCAGGACATCGAGGTGACGCTCCACCTCGTGCAGCCCGTGGAGTACCGCGAGGGCGCCTGGGAGATCGCGGTGCCGCTCACCGTGGGCCCGCGCTTCACCGGCATCAACACCCCCGACGCGGCCGCCATCACGCCCCCGGTGGCCCGTGGCGACACCGGCGTGCGGGTCGACATCGGCGTGGCCCTGGAAACCGGCATGCCGCTCTCGCTGGTGGAGAGCACCACCCACGCCCCGGCCATCCTCGCCGACGAGACGGGCGCCGCCGTGAACCTGGAGGGCGCGCGGGCCAACAAGGACTTCGTGCTGCGCTGGGTGGTGGATGCCGACGAGCCGGTGGCCGCCGCCATCCGCCAGGGCGAACACATCGTCGTGGCGATGGAGCCCCCGATGGCGCCGCCCCGCGAGGACATCGTGGCCCGCGAGCTCATCTGGGTGGTCGACACCTCCTGCTCGATGTCGGGCCAGCCGCTCGACATGGCCAAGCGCGCCATGACCGAGGCCTTCGACAGCATGGATGCGCGCGACAGCTTCCTCGTGCTCGACTTCAACGACAGCGTGTCCGCGCTCGACGACGCGCCCGTGCCCGCCACCCCTGCCAACATCCAGCGCGGTCGCGACTTCGTCGATGCCTTCAACGGCGGTGGCGGCACCAACATGAACGCCGGCATCCGGGCCGCGCTCACCCTGCCCCGCGACCCTAACCGCGAGCGCTACGTCATCTTCCTCACCGACGGCTACATCGGCAACGAGCTCGACATCTTCCAGAGCGTCGAGGAACTTCGTCGCGATGCCAAGGTGTATAGTTTCGGCCTCGGCTCCGGCGTCAACCGCTACTTGCTCGACGAGATGGCCTTCATCGGCCAGGGCGCCACCTACTACCCCACCCTCGACGTCGACCCGGCCGACTCCGTGGCCGACTTCCTCGATCTCATCGACCAGCCCGTGCTCGCCGACATCGAGGTGGACTTTGGCGGTCACGCGGTGGTCGAGGAGTACCCGTCGCAAGTGCACGACCTCGTGGCCGGGCAGCCGCTCTTCGTTGTCGCGAAGGCGAACGCCAGCTCCGACGACGAGATCGTGATCACCGGCCGCCTCGGCGCGGGCGTGTACCGTCGCAGCATCCCGGTGCTCGAGTTCGGCGAAGAGGACGACCACGCCGTGGCCAGCACCTGGGCCCGCCAGAAGGTGGCGGCGCTCGAGCGGCTGGGCCGTCGCGAGGGCGAGTCGCAGGACGTGGAGATCCTCGACCTCGCGCTCGACTACCAGCTCCTCACGCGGCTCACGAGCTTCGTGGCCATCGACCGGGTGCGCGTGAACAAGACCGGCGAGCTGGCTCGCGTGGACCAGGCCTCGGAGATCCCCGAGGGCGTGGACTTCGATGCCGCCGTGTCGCGCGAGTACACCCCCCCGGGCGACCCGCTCCTCACCGTGCTCGCGCCGCGCGACGCGGAGAGTGTCACCGCGCTCTTCCCCTGGGGCGAGACCGTGCAGATGCGCTGGGACACGCTGCGCCAGCGCTGGTACCACCGCTTCCTCGTGCCGCGCGAGGTGGAGGACGGCGAGATCGAGGTGAAGATCGTGATCGTCGACGCCCTCGGTCGCGAGTCGGTGCGCAACCAGCGCATGGTCATCGACGGCAACGCGCCCGAGCTCGACGTTGAAGTCGAGGTGGGCGACGGGCTGACCCTCGTGACGGTGTACGCCGACGAGCCGCTGCGCAGCCTGGTGGTGCAGCCGAAAGGCGACCCGAGCCGCCGCGTGCGCCTCGACATCGCCCCCGATCACGACGACTTCGCGCACACCATCGAGCTTGTCGGCATGTGGGCCGAGGTGGAGCTGGTGGCCAAGGACCTCGCGATGAACACCCTCGTGGTCCGCGCCGAGGCTCAGGAGTAATCATGCTCCCCGTCCTCGCGATGTACTCGATGGAGAATGGCGCCTGCGGCGACTTCGTCACCGGCGCCGCCCGCTGGCAGGGCGAGCTGGTGGTGGGGACCTTCGACCAGGGCGCGTGCGTGCTGCGTCGCGGGGAGTGGGTACACATCCCGCTCCCCAGCGAGATGGTCAACGACGTGGCGGTGGTCGGCGACAAGCTCTGGGTCGCGACGGCGGAGGGGCTGGTCGAAGTGAGTCGCGACCTGTCGACGGTGGTGTACGGCGAGGTGGGTGACAACGCGCCCCGCTCGTCACCCGGGCTCAACCACCCCGGCGCCAACGCGCTCGCCGTGCGTGGCAAGGCGCTCTGGGTGGCCGATGTGCTCGGCCCGGTGCGGCTCGACACGGCGCGACCGGCCGACGGATGGCGTCGTTACCGCTGGCACGTGACCGGCCACAGCTACCAGGCGGTGGCCGCCTGCGCCGAGAGCACTTTCGTCGGCTCGGAAGACGACGGTCTGGCGCTGCGCGGCCTCGAGCTCGGCAGCCAGAACGGCAAGAGCGACTGGCACCACGTCAACGCGCTCGACGGACTCCCGGAGGACTGGGTGATGGCCCTGGCCTGCGCGGGACCCCGGGCCGCGTGGGTGGGCACCTACCGCCATGGCGTCGGCAAGCTCGACGCGCAGGGCTACACGCCGGTGGCCGGCCTCGATGACGCCTGGGTGCAGGCCCTCGCCGTGGACGGCGACACGCTCTGGGTGGGCACCGCCGACGGGCTCTACCGGGTGAACGACCGCGCCGAGAAGCTCACCACCGACGACGCGTGGACCGTGGTGGTGGCGGGCGACGAGCTGCTGGTGGGCACGCGGACGGGGTTGATCGTCTACCCGCGCGCGGCTCCTCCGCCGTCACGCTAGAGTGCGCGCCCCCGAGACAACCATGCGCCGACTCACGATGCTCGCCCTGTCCCTCCCGCTGCTCGCCTGCGCTGGCCTCTTGGGCGAGACCGACACCGCCGAGGACAAGGACGACGAGGGCGGCAACCCCTTCGGCGACACCGACACCGACACGGATTCCGACACCGACACCGACACGGATTCCGACACCGACACCGACACCGATGCCGACAAGGCCCCCGACGTGACGGTGACGTGGAGCAGCCGCGGCGCCACCATCACCATCGAGGGCGGCAACGGCGCCTACGACCTCGGGATCGCGGAGACCGGGATGGAGGTCGACGGCTGGTACGGCGAGTCCTGCATCGAGGGCAACGAGCCGCGCGGCTACGACGACTACGGCTTCGACGTGTGCCACGCGCTGTCGCGGACGGGCGGCGAGCTCGAGTCGGTGGAGAGCATCGAGGACGTGGGCGACGGCCGCACCCTCTTCAACTCCGCCCTCGCCGAGAGCGGTCGCCTCACCTACGCGCTCTTCGCCGACAGCGGTGACTGCTGGGCCTGGGGGGGCGACTGGCGCTACTACGAGGGCGAGGGCTGCACCGAGCTCGAGTGAGTCCGTCTGTTGCCTGGGACACCGACGTCGCGACCTCGTGACGTCGTGACTGCCCAGGCACATGCGACGTCATGCTACATTGTCGGCGATGAGTGATCGCATCCTCGTCGTCGACGACGAGCCCACGAATCGTGCCCTTGCACGCGCGGTCCTCGAGGGCAGCTACGCCGTGTCCGAGGCCGCGAGCGTGACGGAGGCCTTGGCCCAGCACGCGCGGGAGCCGGCCGACCTCGTACTCATGGACGTGATGATGCCGGGCACGAGCGGCATCGAGGGCTGCCGGCGTTTCAAGGCGCTCGGCGAGCCCATCTTCCTGCCGGTGATCCTGCTCACCGCCCTCTCAGAGCAAGACGACCGCAATCTCGGGCTCGCCGCCGGGGCCGACGACTTCGTCAGCAAGCCCTTCGACCGCCGCGAGCTGAAGCTGCGCATCGCCGCGTTCCTTCGCATCCGGCGGCAAGCCCGGGAGATCCGGGCACAGGTGGCCACGCTCGAAGAACTATCAGCCTTGAAAGACGATCTGGTGTCGCTCCTGGTGCACGACCTGCGCAACCCGCTGGCCGCTGCGATGATGGTCGCGGAAACCATGCGCCTCAACGGCGTGGCCCCCGACGACACGACGACGATCGCGCGTGCCTGCCGACGCATGGAGGCGCTCATCGAGCAGATCCTCACCGTGCGCCAACTCGAGGAGGGGGGCCTTGAGGTGCGGCTCGAGGAGCGTCCCGTGCAACCCATCGCCCTTGCCGCGCTGGAAACCTTCACCCCGACGGCCCAGGCCCGGGGCGTCGCGTTGTCGCTCTGTCGCGACCAGGATGTACGCGCGAAGATCGACAACGACCTCGTGCGTCGCGCACTCGAGAACCTGCTTGGCAACGCCATTCGGCACGCCCCCCGGGGCAGCACCATCGAGGTGACCACCCGCGCCGAGGCGGGGCGGGCGCGCGTGGCGGTGGCCGACCGAGGCCCCGGCGTGCCCAGTGACTTCACCGAGCGCGTCTTCGAAAAATTCGGCACCGTCGGGGGTCGCAAGGCCGGCGGCCGCGTGGGCTACGGGCTCGGGCTGTACCTCGTACGGCTGGTCGCGAGTGTGCACGGGGGCCACGCTGCAGTGGAGAATCGTCCCGAGGGCGGCGCTCTGTTCCGACTGGACCTCGGGCCCGCCTGCCCATGAGCCTGGACGAGGCCGACCAGCGACGCGTGCTCGCCGTGATCCAGCGGCGACGGGGGGCGGATTTTCATGATTCGCGGCCCCGGCTGGTAGAGGCCTGCATCGGCGAGGCCTACGCCCGCGCGGGCTCGCCGCCTGCGGGGGCATGGCTCGACGGCCTGGAGCACGACGACGCAGCCCTCGATGCGCTCGTCCGGGCCTTGCGGGTACGGGTAACCTCGTTCTTTCGCGAACCCGAGACCTTCGCCATGCTCGCCGAGAAGGTCCTGCCCGAGCTGATGGCCCACCAGCCGCTCCAGGCCACCCTCCGCGCCTGGGTCATCGGCTGCGCCACCGGCGAGGAGGCCTGGTCGTTGGCGACCGTGCTCCGGGAGGCCTGCGGCCCCGTGGGGTACAGTGTCTTCGCCACGGACAGCGATCCCACCGCGATCGTCGCCGCGCGCGAGGGCACCTATACGCGGAGCCAGGGACTCTCGCCCACGCAGTGGACGCGCGACTTCCATGATCGAGGCGAGCCGCACCCGGCCCTGCGCGCCCGGGTGCGCTTCGCGGTGCACCGCTTCATGGGCCCGGAACGGGCACCCCGCGACGTGGTATTGCCCCTCTTCCCTCTCGTGCTCTGCCGCAACGTCATCATGCACTTCGATCCCCGCCTCCAGGCGGCGGCCTGGGCGCGACTGGCCGAGACGGTGGCCCCCGGGGGGGCGCTCGTCGTCGGCGAGTCCGAGGGCGTGGCCGCCGGGTTGGGCCTCGAGCCCTGGCCGGGCGTACCGCGCGCGATCTACCGCCGCCGGGAGGACCGTTGAGGCGGCTCCGCGACATCCCTGTCTCGCGGCAGGTGTGGGTGTTCATCGTGGTGGCGGTGGTGGTGCCGCTCTTGGTGCAGCTCCAGGCCACCGCCACAGTCACACGCGATGCGGTGATCAGCGAGGCCGAGCGGGCGCTCGCGGGTCACGTGGAGACCCTGGCCCGCGCCATCGACGCCGAGCACCGGCTGGGCACACGAACCCTGGAGCTCCTGGCCACGCGCGAGCAGCTCGCCGACTACTGCGCGGCCGACGACGCGGGGCGCACAGAGCGGCTAGACGCCGCTCGGGGCACGCTCCGGAGGGCCGCAGGGGTGCTCCAACCCAACAACGGCCTCGGTCTACTGGCGCGCGACGGAACCGTGCTGGTGAGCACCATCGAAGGCGTGGAGGGCCGGGTCGTGGCGGGGCGCGACTACCTCACGCACGCTCGCCGGGACAAGGCGATCGTCGCCGAGCCCTTCGTCACCATCAAGGAGGCGGGTGGCAGCCTCGTGGTCGCCTACGCCATCGCCCTCGCGGGCCTCGCCGACGGGCGCGACTGCGTTCTCGTGATGGGACGCGAGTCCAACGTCACCGGGCTGACGGGCGACCTGACTCTCGACGGCGAGGGCACCTACGTGGTGGTGACCGACCGCCTGGGGATCCGGATCGCTCACTCCCTGCGGCCGGACTTCCTGATGAGCCCCTCGGGGCCCGTGCCCGACGACGAGATCGCGCGGATGGCCGCGATCGGTCGATTTGGGCCCGACACCGCTCAACGGCTGCGCGAGGTCATCGCCAACCCCATCCTCTACAGCCAGGCGGTCGACCCGAACTTCACCACGGCCCCGCCCGTTCACGACGTCTACGCCCCCGCCAACGAGACGAAGAACCTCCTGGTGTCGCGACGACTGGCGACGACGCAGTGGACCGTCTCCGCCGCCGTGCCCGTCGATCTCGTCACCGCGCCCGCCGACCGCGCCGTCGCCCTGCTTGGGCTCCTAGGGCTAGCCTCGTTGGTCCTCGCGGTGGGCATCGGCGCTTTCGGCACGCGCGTGTTCGCGCGTCGCCTGGAAGAGATCGCCGGCGTGGCGAGCCGTGTTCGCGAAGGACACCTCGATGCGCGGGTGACCGACGACGGGCGCGACGAGCTTGGCCAGGTGGCCGCGCAGTTCAACGCCATGGTCGACAAGCTACGTGCCGACCAGGGCGCACTGGAGGCGCGCGTACTCGATCGCACCAGCGCACTGCAGGCCGCGAACGCTGAACTTTCGGCGCAGGGCGAGGAGCTGCGCGCCCAGGGCGAGGAGGTCCGCGCGCAACGCGACGAGCTCTGGGCGCAGCAGACGGCCCTGGAGCAGAAGAATGCCGAGGTGGAGAAAGCGAACCGGCTCAAGTCCGAGTTCCTCTCCAACATGTCGCACGAGCTCCGCACCCCGCTCAACGCGGTGATCGGCTTCACGGAGCTCTTGCTCGACGACGGCGGTGAGCCGCTGAGCGAGCGGCAGCGGCGCTACCTCGGCGACGTATGCGACGCTGGCAAGCACCAGCTCGCGCTCATCAACGCCTTCCTCGCCCTCTCCTAGATCGAGGCTGGCCAGCTACGACTCGACCTGACGGCCGTGCCGATGCGCGAGGCGATCGAGCGTTCGATCGCCGTGCTGGGCAGCCAGTTGCGCACCAAGGGGGTCGGGGTCGCGGTGGATTGCCCGCCCACCCTCCTCGCCTGGGCGGACGAGCGACGCCTGCTCCAGGTGTTGCTCAACCTGCTATCGAACGCGGTCAAATGGAGCCCGGACCACAGCGCGATCGATGTCACGGTGCGCGTCGATGGCAAGCTCGTGGTGGTCGACGTGGCCGACCGGGGCCCCGGCGTTCCCGACGAGATGTGGTCGCGACTGTTCCAGCCCTTCCAGCAGGCGGAGAGTCCGCTCGCCAAGACCCACCAGGGCACCGGGTTGGGCCTCGCCATCTGCCGCCGCCTCGTGGAGTTGCACGGCGGCACCATCGCGGCCGCACCACGGCCGGGCGGTGGCCTCGTCATCCGCTTCAGCGTGGGCCTGTCCTCGGCGAAGGAGCGGACGCCCCCGCCGCGGCCCCTCGTGGAGCGCAAGCCCATCGATCCGGAGCTGGTCACCGAGCGCATCGAGGCGATGATGTCCGGCGTGTCGGCGCCCGGTCGCCGAGTCCTCGTGATCGACGACGACCCGGTGGTTTCGCGCGTGCTCGCGCACGTGCTGCGCGATCGCGGTTTCGTGGTTCGCGCGGCCGAGACCGGTCAGGCGGGCCTCGAGGCCGCCCGCGAGATGGAGCCGAGTCTCGCGGTCGTCGACCTGCAGCTTCCCGACATCCCGGGTGCCGACGTGATCCGGGCCTTGCGGGCCACCCCCCAGGGTCGCAAGCTCCCGGTGATTGTCCTCACCGCCGCCGACCTGTCTCCCGCCGACATCGCCGCGCTCCGCGCACTCGACGCGGCCGTCGCGCTCAAGGGCGAGGTGAGCGCCCGCGAGCTGGTGGCCGGGGTTGAGCACGCGCTGCGCACCGAGCAGGCCAGCGCGCCGAGCGGTCCAACCGTGCTGGTGGTCGACGACAACGACATGAACCGCTCGCTCCTGCGGGCGCTGCTCGAACGAAACGGGCTGCAGGCGATCGAGGCGAGCAATGCCGCCGAGGGCCTCGAACTGGCGAGGCGGGCGAAGCCGGCGGTGGTGCTGATGGACCTCGCGATGCCGGGCATGGACGGCTTCGCGGCCATCGAGGCGCTCAAGGCCGACCCGGCCACCGCGCACTTGCCCATCGTGGCGGTGACCGCGCTGGCGCTCCGCCGCGACGAAGAACGCGCGCGCGCCGCCGGCGCCGACGCCTACGCCACCAAGCCCATCGACGGCGCCGAGCTGATGAAGACCGTTCGCGCCCTGGCTCGCTGGCAAACGGACTAGGCGCTCGCCCGGTTATCAGCGAGCCGTGCGCCGCAGGACTCCGAAGCCGTGAACGACGGGTTGCTCAGCCAGGGCGAGAGCGTCGATCGCTACGTGGTGGAGGGCGTCCTGGGCGAGGGCGGCATGGCGGTAGTGTACCGTCTCCGCCACAAGACCCTCGGGAGCACCCACGCGTTGAAGGTGCTGAAGGTCGACCGGGCCGACATCCGGGCCCGCCTCGTCACCGAGGGGCAGCTCCAGGCCTCGTTGCGTCACCCGAACATCGTGGCGGTCAACGACGTGCTCGACGTGAAGGGGCGCACCGGTTTGCTCATGGAGCTGGTGGAGGGCCCGTCGCTCTACGAGTGGCTGTACCACAACAATCCGCCGCTCTCGCAGGGGCTGGAGATCTTCCGGGGCATCCTCGCCGGCGTGTCGCGGGCCCACCGGGCCGGCCTCGTGCACCGCGACCTGAAGGCCGCCAACGTGCTGCTCGACAGCAGCGACGGCAAGGTGATCCCCAAGGTGACGGACTTCGGCCTGGCCAAGGTGCTCGACGAGGGCGGCAACCACACCCAGACCCGCACCGGGATGGCGCTCGGCACCCCCCGCTACATGGCGCCCGAGCAGATTCGCAACAGCAAGGAGGTCGACGCGCGTGCCGACGTGTTCGCGCTCGGCTGTTTGCTCTACCGATTCGCCTGTGGCCGCGATCCCTTCGAGAACGACGACACCTTCGCGTTGTTCGAGTCGATCTGTCACGGGAGGTACCCCGCGCCCGAGGTGCTCAACCCCGGCATCCCCGCGAGCGTGCGGGCGGCGATCGTGGGCTCGTTGGCGGTTGACCGCGAGCTCCGGATCCCCGACTGCGACACGCTCCTCGCCGTGCTCGACGGCGAGACGAAGCACAAGGGGCGCGCGCCGTCGACCATGGCGCCCATGCCGCAGACCACCCGAACGAGCGTGCCCGCGCCCCCGCCGACCGCCGTGTCGGCCGCGCCCTGGTTGGCCCTGGGGGCCGTCGGCGTGGCGGGCATCGCCGCCCTAATGGTGCTGGTGCTGGCGGGGGGCTGGTGGTGGTTGGGTCGGGGAGACGAGGGGGCAACCAGCGCCACGCCGACCCTCGCGGTCGGCCCCGAGCCAGCGGCAGACCCCACCCCGGCAGTGTCCACGCCGCCCGAGGTCGCGACGCCGGCGCCCGGCGTCGAGTCCGAGCCTGCCCCGGCCAGGCCCGCGCCCGTCGCCGCCGGTTCGACCGGCCCGAAAGCAAGCTCCCCCGCCGCCGAGCCCGCCGCCGCCCCCGAGTCGGAGCCACCCGCCCGCGCCGTCGCTACCGGCACCGTGCGGGTGACCGGCGACGCGACCGTGACGCTCAGCGGCGCCAACGGGCGTTTCGGCCCGGGCAGCCTCCCGGTCGGCAGCTACGAGGTGACGGCCACCTTCCCCGGTCGCGAGCCGCGCTCCTTCGGCCGCGTCAGCATCTCGGCCGGGCAAACCGTCCGCATCGCCTGCGACGCCAGCTTCGCCAACTGCTCGGTCGGCGACTAGGCGCGCCTACCAGCTGCCCGCGACGACAGCCCCCACGCCGAGGCCCAGCCCCACCACGCCGAGACCGGCGGCGGCCACCTGGAGGCCGTTGGTCTGGGCCTGCGCGGCGCGCAGCTCGGCCTCTGACGAGCCCACCGCCATCGCGTTGAAGTCGGCGTCGCTCAGGTTTGCCGCGAGGAGCGCCCCCCCGGCGAGCAGGCCCGACGCGCCGGCGGCGATGGCGAGCGGCCAGTTTGGACCCTTGCGGGCGCCACTCGTCGGCGCCGTCGCCACCGAGGCGGTGCTGGCGGCGGCGTAGGGAAACAAGGGGTCGCCGGGCCACAGGTAGGCGCTCGCGGCCACGCTGCGATCACTCCGCACCAGCACCGCCAACGTGGGGCGTTCACTCGGACGATTCGGTGATGGCGTGCCGTCGAACTCCACCTGGCCCTCGACGGGGCGAGGCGCGGCCACGGTGACGCTCGGCACGTTGATGGCTTCCGCGTAGAGCGCCCGCACGGGATGACCGGCCGGCACGATGCTCTCCGGGAACTCGTAGGCGGGGTCAATCGCGCGGGCTGCGCCGAAGGCGAGCCGTGCCCCAGCGTCGTTGCCGGCGAAGAACTCTCGCAGCCCGTTCACGCGGTGCACGCGCGCCGCCAGCGTGGGCGACATCCGTTCACCCAGGCACTCGAGCCCCTCGCGCACGGTGTCGGTGGCGCCCTGGAAGCCCGCCCGGTCCATCATGCGGAAGGCCACCTGCGCGCCGTCGAGCGCGGCCTCGATGGTGCCCGGCGAGGCCGGGCAGGCGGCGTGGGCCAAGGTGGCGAGGAGGAGGATCACGGCGGCAGGATAACCGCCGAGCCGCCTACCAGTCTCCGAGCTCGCCGCCATAGGCACCGATGTCGCTACGGGAACCGTCGGCGTCGATGAGGACGGGATCGCCCGCGTCGGTGGCCGGGGAGCCCTCGCCGAGGTGGAGATCGTCGGCAGCTGGGTTTCCGTCCGCCGTGTAGGCGACGAAGCCGGGGTTCGCCTTCTGGTTGGCGTCGGCGTTGCCCTTTGCCGCCGGGTCGCGCTCGGCCGGGTACCAGGCCCCGTAGTTCCAGTCGAAGAGCATCGAGTCGCTCACGAGCAGGGTTTTCTCGCCGCACTCGAGGGCGCCATAGTCGCCGCCGCCGAGGATGACGTTCCGCAAGGCAATCGTGCTCGGAGTTACGCTGATCGTGTCGATGGTGAGGCCGATGTCGTGGTCGATGATCGTCGCGTTCTCGAGCGAGAGCATGTGCTCCAGCACGCAGATGCCGTCTGAGACCACCGTCCCCCGGTTGCCGTGGGCGACGAGGTTGTTGATCGTGGTGCTGCCGTAGGAAAACAGCGCGGCCGTCCCGTAGCCGCCCGTGTTCCCGGCCAGAACCACGCGCGCGCCGGTCAACTCGCCGCCCGATTGGGCGAGGCCACCTCCCACGTAGGCGTCGTTGCCGACAAATAGCACGTCGACCAGAGAAATATCGGTGTCGCTCGCGTAGACTCCACCACCCGCCGTGGCGTGGCTGGCCACGAGGTTCACGCCCTCGAGCCGCGCCGAGGCCGGCCCGATCACGAGCACGCCGCCGCCGTAGGTGTCGACGCCGGAGGGGCTCCCGCCGCCACCGCCGATGGTGAGCTCCGCCAGCCGAGCCGTCTCGCCACCGTCCACCCGCACGACGGCGTCGGCACCGCTGCCTTGCAGTGTGGTCTGCTCGGCCCCGGCGACCCCCTCGATGTCGAGGTTGCGCCCGCCGAGGTCCACGTCGCCGCTGTAGGTGCCGGCCTGCACCCGGATGCAATGCTCGGCGAGGTTGGCGGCCTCCTGGAGCGATCCGACCGGGTCGAGCAGGCTGCCGACGCCGCTCGGGATCGCGTCGGTGCTGACGAACACCGGCTCGGTCATGTCGGCGTCGTCGCAATCCCAGGCGTTGTCGACGTAGCCGAGAGGCGCCTCGTCGTCCTCGGTGCTCACGTCGGGGTTGCCGGCCCCGTCGCCGTCGGCGCCGAGGCACCAGAGCAGCAGCGGCCCGCCGGTGTCGGCGCCGCTGTCCGCCGCGCCGGTGTCGCGATCATCGATCTCGCCGGCGCTGTCCGTACCCGGCGTCGAGTCATCCCCCCGTCGCGCCGCGACCTCCGCGTCGGTCACCCACTCGCAGGCGACGGGCAGGAAGAGCGGGCGAGCAGGGGCGCGCGGTGCATGGCTTCGAATCGCTGCTATCGCACCCGTGCGGCCGCAGCGCAGCAGGTGTTCTCGCACAGCCCCACCGTGCGTCTCCGCGCGCCGCCGACGGCCAAACGCCCGACTTCCGGCTCAGGACCGAACCGAGAGCGCTGGCACGCGGTTTGCGGCTGCATGCTCACACCCAACTGGAGCATATAGATGTCTAGGCATTGGATCGTAGTCGCCGACGGGGCCATTTCCCGGGTGTACGACAGCGACGCGCTTTTGCAGGAGCTCACGCTCATCGACCGCCTTCGCCTCAACCACGCGCACCTGAGTCACGGCGATGGTCGGGCCAAAACGCCGGTGCCGGGCGCGGGCCACGGCACGCACGAAGCCCAGCACGACCATCCTCGCGAACGCGAAGAACGGCTAGCACGGGCACTCGGCAACATGCTCGACGAGGCGGAGCGGGAGCACCGTTTCGACCGGCTCATCCTCGCCGCTCCCCCGCGCTTTCTCGGCGATCTCCGCGCCTCGATGGGCGAGAACGCCTCGCGGCGCGTCGTCGCGAGCTTCAACCACGACTGGACAAAACTTCGTGTCGACGAACTATCGGCGACGATCTTGAAGAATCTCCCACCGGATGCGGGCAAGGGGCTGGACTGAAGCCCCGGGGGCGGTCACCAGCTCCCGTTCGGCCCGCCTGAGGGGTCAGGGTTGATAAAGACGGTCTGGGTGGAGTGCGCGGGGATCGGTGCGCCGAAGAGCCGCGTTGGAGCAGCATCCTAGGCTCTGACGGACGCGCACCTACTTGGCGTCAGCTCGCGCGCCCTCGGGCCGGTGGTCGTAGTTCGGGTGGAGCTTCAAGTCCGGCGTAAGGATCCCGATCTCGACCAGGAACGCCGTCTGCTCCTCGGCCGACATCGCCGCCCAGCGAGCACGGGCGAACGCCTCGTCCTCCGCGTAGGGGTTGTGGCTGTAGGGGTTCTCGGGGCGGTCCATGTTCAGGCTCCGGGTCCAGTATACCGCGACGGGCGGAAGTAGCCGACGATCACCGCGGGGTCGCGAACCGCGACCTGGGTATGCGTCTTCGTGAAGATAGACGCGCCGGGGAACGCGGGTACTCCCTCGATGAACACGCCGCGCACGGTCTGGTAGTAGGGGCCACCCGCGCCACGGGCCGCATCGAGGTCGCGGAGGTGGAAGTTGAGAACCGCGCAGTCCAGATCGCGGAGAAGCAGGTCGTCGCCGCCGCTGGTCCCAGGGCGGTTCACCGGCACGGGGGCGCCAGCCTCGGACAGGCGCGAGAGCAACGTGGCGTGGGAGGCGCCGAGCGCCGAAGTGGCCGCACTGGTCGTGAGGTCGAAGCAGCGTCCGAGATGGATGAACGCTCCGATCACCGACGGGCTCGTGATCTTGCCCCGAAAGCGCTGCTCTTCCGCGAACTGCCAGGCCCGCTCCGGGTCCTGCTCCCAGAAGTAGATCCCCTCGCCGAGCCAGTCCCAACGGTTGCTGCTCGCTTTCATGGGCTCGCCGGTGACGAGCACGCGGTCGGCCGTCGCCTGGTCGCAGCCGTGGAAGCCGACGACGACGCGATGGTCGAGGAGGGCGAGGGGGGAGGGCATCGATGTGGCCGCGCGTCGAGGAGAGCGCGCCTCCTATCCCGTAGGCGCGCGCGAACTCTCGGAAATGAGCCCCATCGCCGCGTCTACACTCCACCCCCACCGGAGCGCGAGCGCCCTTGGCTCCGGGTAAACGTCGCGTGCGTCCCAGCGCAGCCGCAGATCTGCGAGCGCAATCCGTCGGCTGACCGGCTTGGAGACCGCGGCGATCATCTCCTCCCACGCGTCGGCGTCAACGGTGACATGACGACCCGACCTCAGGTCCCATGGGCGGGGGGAATACGCCTCGGGCGGCCGAAAGTCGAGGACGGGGAGCCCATCCCGGACAATGCGATAGCAGAACGGGTCGCCGCCGAGGTAGCTGCTATCGAGGCCGTAGCCGGGAAAGCCGGCCGCGAATACCGCGGAGACGGTCGCTATGGCTTTCGCGAGCATAGCGAGGTGCATGGACCCCGCCGGCAGCCCTTCGGGGTGCGCCGGCTCTGAGACGAGGCCCAGGGGGTTCGGGTGGGCGATGCCCTTGTCAGCGATGCGGCGAAGGTGGCGGACATCAGGATCATCGCGAAGACGGCGGGCTTGCTCGACGAGCGCTTCAAGATCGGTGCGATCCTGATGTGCCGCATGATCGTGCCGCACCGAAAGGAGCGCCTCGATGGAAAGCTCTGCGTCCCGCCAGGTCGTGCCCTTCTTGTGCTTGTCGGTGAGCCGACGCAGGCGCATCAGCAGCCCGTGATGAGAGCCCTCCCACGCGCATCCACGGAGGTCGTCCGAGCCGCCGAACCACCGGTCCACCGGCGCCTGGGACAACGCCGCGAAGTAGCGGACTCTCGAGCGGAGGCGGCACACCTCGGAGTGGACGCTGCGGGTTGCGTACTCGAGCCACGCCTCCGGGCTCGCCAGCGCGGACTGAACGTCAGACTTCGTCGGCATCGTCATCCTGCGCCACGCTTCCGCCGAGAAGCCTGAGTTGTGCCGGCGCTCGCGCGGGCCCGCCGCCCACGGCTCCCGCCGAGCCTCCACCGCGAATTCGGTCGCGAAAGGACTTCCACGCCTCCTGGTGTCGCGACGGGCATTCGAGCATGGTCCGCGTAGGTTGTCCCATCACGTGGAGGCTCCCGCCGCACCTGCCGCACCGCCAGGAGGGGTTGGCGGCCACGGCCCGCTCCAACGCCGCGAGCGTGACGGGCGAGGTGTCCTCGCACTCGTGATTCTGGCACTTCAGGAACGGTCCCCGCTTCCCGACGAAGAGTTCGCAGCGCGACCCGCACTCGGGGCAGCGCGCGGAGGACAGGCCCGGGTCAGCGGCGCGCAAGGCGGCTTTGACCGGGTCTCGCGGCGGGTTCGAGCCAAGCTCTGCATCGTTTCTCGGTGTCGCCGTCGACTCCGGCACGCCGGCTTCCGCGCGGCGCGGCCCCCCCGTCGGTGGTGTCGGGGGTGGTTGGGCACGGTCTGAGGTCCGTGGCGCTCCAACGCGGCGGTAGCGGCGCCCGCGCTTCTCTCCTCGGGCCTCAACGTGGCCAGACTCGACGAGTTCGTGAATCGCCAGGTTCCACTGGGGTACACTCAGCGGCACCATCGCCAAGAGGTCCGCACGGGACAGCCACGTCGAGTCGAGGCGCGCGAGCAAGGCGGCGGCG
Source organism: Pseudomonadota bacterium (assembly GCA_005778355.1). Classification (GTDB taxonomy): domain Bacteria; phylum Myxococcota_A; class UBA796; order UBA796; family SXON01; genus SXON01. The sequence goes on from SXON01000020.1 coordinate 25,661, forward strand.
TGCTCCGCCACCGTGCCCGGGGTCGCTCTCGCGCGAGGAGCTGGGCGTTCGTCGGTCGGATCGTCCTCCCCGTCGGGGGCGGCGTCTTCGCCGCGCTCAGCGGGCCGTTCAGCAACGGGGGCGGTCGGCACGCTCGCGCGCTGCGCCTGCACGGCCGATGGCGGCCCGGCTGGTGAAGGCTGCCGGTCCAGAGTTGGGCCATCCTCCGCCTTCCATGCGGCGAGGATCTCGACGCTCCTGCTCATCACCCGGTCGGCAAGAGTCGTACCGACCCCCGAGGATTCGCCCGTCGTGTGCGCGGGGATGATCTCCCGGTCGGCCAAGGCAGCTTCCAGCTTCCGCATCTCCGCCTCGGGGTCTCGATAGAAGGAGCCCCCACGGATCCGATGGAAGCGCCAGCCGAGCCGTTCGAGGAGGTTCTGGCGTTCCAAGTCGGCCTGCGTCTGGTCGAGACCGTGCCATCGGTCGCCGTCGCACTCGACGGCAAGGCGTTTCCCGGCCGCCCCCTCGACCACGATGTCGATGCGGTAGGCACCAACCGGAAACTGTGGGAACAACTGGTACCCCTTGGCGACGAGGCGACGGATCACCTCGCGCTCGAACGGCGATTCCGCGGCGTCAATGGCCCTGTTCAGTGTTTCAACGTAGGCCCGCGCATTCGCCGCGTACTCAAGGAATCTGCGTCGAAGATCCTGCGGCTGGAGGTCGACGGAGGGGTTCAGCGAGTGGACGACCCATTGCTGGTTCTGCGCGCGGCTCGCGGCGACGTTGAGACGCTGCTTGAACTCGGGGCGGTCGTTCAGGCGGAGCGGCCCCTGGCCGGTGCCCGAGTCCACCATCGAGAGGAGCATCACCTCACGCTCGTCGCCCTGGAACTGGGCGGCAGTGCCGCACACCAGCCGGCGCCGCTGGCGCTCCTGCGGCGGGATCCGCCGCGCGACGAGTTGATCAATGAGCACGGCCTGTTCCTCACCGACGAGCGAGATCACTCCGAAGGTGGAGTCACGGTACTCGGGGCGCTCCATCATGGCGACGAGCAGAGCAACGACGCGCTCCGCCTCCAGGTGGTTCACCTTCTCGGCCGGATGGCGAGCGCCCATCGTCCGAACTGGCACGACGTGGGGGATTTGGACGACGGCCGAGGTCTCTCGCAGGGCCACGATCTCCCCGCCATAGCAAAGCTGGTTGCTGAACTCGATGATCTCCCGGGCGCAGCGAAAGTGCTCTCGTAGGCGGATCATCTCTCCAAAGGCCTGTCGAGCGAGGTCGTACACCGACGTCTGGCCGATGTAGAGATGCGCGTTCGGCACGCCCTGGAGGTACTGGTGCTGGAGCGCGTCCACGGGCGCCACCTGTTGCCCGACTGCGGACGGGCTGACCTGCTCGTGATCCCCGACCACGACGACCTGTTTGCCGAGGGCAAGCGCAACGACGCCGACGACATCGAGTTGGCTGGCCTCGTCGATGATCACCACATCGAACTTCGACTCGCCCAGGTCGTACGACTCAAGCGCCTGCGTCAGGGGCATGATCCACACGGGAACCGAGTCCCGGCACTCGGCGAGGAGGCGCCGGGCTTCTGCGATCAACCGCGGGGCGCGCATCCCCGTGCCTCGCCCGATTCGTCGCACGGTGTCGACCCAGCCCACCAGGCGCTGCTGCCGGCGACCGTCCACGCGATCGCGCTGGGCCCGCCACGCCCGGGCTCTGACGTAGCTCGCCGTCGCGACCCGCAGTTCGCCGCGAAGTTCCGAGAGCTCGCGCTGGATGGCGACGGGGTCCAGGGCCACCCGCGCGTCGAAGTCGCGCTGAAGCCGTTTCCACGCGACGGCGGCGTCAGCCGGGCCGGGCGACCTCGTCGCGTTGTGGGGCGGCGATCTCGTTGCGAGCGCTCGCGCCCACGCAGGTGCACCCGCGGCCACCTTGTCCAGCAGCGCCTTGCGCTCAAGAACCAGGAGTCTGCGCTCCGACAGCGGAGCCAAGCCGTCCCGCTCGCGCCTGTAGGTCACGACATCCCGTTTTCGGAGCGAGTCAAGCAGACGGCGGCCCACCCCGGTCGCGTCGCCGGGTACCTGTGCGCGCACGGCCTGAGACACGGCATCGGTGAGCCAGGCCTCGATCCCCTTGGTGAGAAGGCCGTGGAAGTGCTCCCACAGTGCCTTCTCCAAGCCGCGAAGATGACGTATGCGGACTGACAGCCATGGGAGCCGAAGGTCCGTAGGCCGCAATTCAGCAAGGTATAGCTCGGCTTTGAACCCCGCGACGGCACCGGCGTTGGCCGCGGCGACCTCCCAGCGGGACGTCGCCCACGCAGCCGCGCGGCGAATGTCGTCGGCCCAGACCCGGGCGGCCTCCAGGAAGTCACCAGGGGCAGCGGCAGCACCGGGGCCTTCAGCTTGTCCGGCTACACGATCCCAGTGATCCGCGAGCGCGATGCGGTCCCTCTCCAGTTCGAGCAGCGCTGCGACGGCCTCGAACTCCTCTGCGGACCTGGGAACACGACCGTCCACCGAGGAGGCATGGACAAAGGCCCACCATCGGGACTGGGTCAATCTCACCCAGGTGCCGATCGCACCGCCGCCGCGCACATGAGCATGCACTGCCCAGGCCACGTCAACCTGCTCACGGGTGGTCCAGTCGAGCGCAACTGTTGGACGAAGTCGTGCGGCCAACGTCGCCAGCGCGACGGCTCGCTCGCGAAGCGACTCCGCCTGAGTCGTCAGCTCAATCCAGACCGCCGCCCGCCCGCCGCCTACGATGGCGTCTTCGGCCACGACCCGGAGCCAACTGTCAAGCTGCTCGCCGTCCGCGATCAGCTCCTGGATACCCCGGAGGGCGTCCGCCGCCGCCACCACGTCGGCCCTCCCACGTGCGTCGGGATGGCCGAACGCCGGACCCGCGTCACTGCGCGTGAGGGCTGCCAGCGCGTCGAGGCGCTCTTGGAGGGCGCGTGCCGTCACGAATTCGCGAACATCCGGAAGAGGAGGAGAAAGCTTGGCGATCTCCTCGTCCCGGAGCTCTGCGTTCAGTTGGTAGAGCCGGTCAACCTCGGCCGAGGTGATCGCCAAGGGAGCTGGAGTGTCCACGGCGCCGGGAATCCACCCGTCCAACGGCTCTCTCTCTCGCAGCCAGCGCGCCGCTTCTTCGAGTGCCCAGGGTTTCCCGCCGCACATGAGGGAGGTTCCTCGCACCTCGCACGTCTCTCGAAACGTGCCCTCCAGGGCCGCAATCCGCTGGAGGAGCCGCGTTCGGTGATCGCGCCCGGCGGTGATCTCCGCGTCGAGCTTGGCGGGGGAGGTCCTGGTGAACTCGCCCACGATACCGCCGATCGACGCCTCCAACTCGTTCCGAGCTGCCGTGTCACGTTCGAGCACGCTCACACAAAGTGGCCTGAGTTCCTCGACAACCTGCTCGCGCACGACGCGAAGTGCCTTCGTCGTGTGGCTCGTGACCAGGATGGTCTTGCCGTGCGCCAGAAGGTGGCCGATGAGGTTGGCGATGGTGTGGGTCTTGCCCGTTCCCGGCGGGCCCTGGACCAGGACCGACCCATGCGCGTCGAGGCGGCGGACGATCTGCTCCTGGTCGGCGTTCGCGTGCTTCGTGAGCAGCACCTCGACCGGGGAGGCGACGGAGTGCGTTCCTGGTTCGTCATCCGTGAAATCTCCCACCACCCGGCACAGTCCGGCGGGCAAGTCCTCCTGCTGGTCGAGCACACCGAGGTAGCGGTCGATGGCCTCTGCAATTCCAGGGACGCGACGCATCAGAACGAGTACGGGGGCGGTCCGCACGGAGACACCCTGGTCGGGGCGCTCGCCGTCGTCGAGGGCACGCCCTCCCTGAGGGAACAGGGAGGCCACGAGGAACCGAGCGAATTCCGCAACGGTTCTCCGGTCGTTGAGCCGGACGGCCCCATCGGCGAGCCGCTGCTGCACCCGCGGAAGCCCCACGTCGGAGAGCCCAGCGCTCACGCGGAGAACCGCCCCGTGCAAGCGCGGCTCCGCATCGCCCTCCGCAACTTCGATGATCCCAGCGTCCGCGTCGAACTGGATACCTACGCGTTGGAGCACGAGGGGGTGCTCGATACGCCCGCCTTGATCGGCCTCCGCGGGCGCGTGCAGCACGACGTCGGCGAGTACCAGGTCCCAGCTCTCAGACTCCCGCTCCAGCCGCGCCCATACCTCGTAGAGCTGCTGGAACGTTCGGTGCACGCCGAGGTTCGGCTGGCAGGCTTCGGCCCATCGGGCGCGGCGCGGCGCCCACACGTCGAACAACGCCTGGACCAGCTCCGCGGTCTCTGGCTCATCCGGCAGCGAAAGGTCAGGGTCGCCCTTGGTCGGATCGTCCCAGCCCTTCGCGAGGTAGGGTCGTAGCTCCTCGGGAGGGCGCGGCGGGGCGTCGAGCGTCACGCGCTCGACCGTGAGCCTGAACGTCTCCTCACCCGCCTGCGCCGTCGCGTCGCGGGTGCACGTGATCCGCGGATCGCTCGGCAGGCTCCCGAGTTCGAGGTGCCAGGGATGCTCGTCTACACGCCGGACCACCTTCGAGCGCAGTTGATGAAGCTCGCGCAGGAACGAGAAGACGCGGCGAACGCGATCCTTGGTGGTGGGGTCGGTCGGCATGTTCTTGCGGTCCGGGCTCCTTGACCGCAGGCGCGTGGCGGGCCTCGTCGGTCGTGGAGAGTAGCCCGTGCCGTTCACACGGGCATCGCGGCGCCGCCGACGCTCGCCGCCCGCCCTATGCGATGCTGCGTTGCTGGGACGAACGGGCCAGAGGCGAGCCGATGACTCGCCGATGCCGATGCCGGAATTGTGGGCGTGATTCCATGTAATCATCGTCATCGCGGGGCGTCATCGCCGTCATCGTCATCGCCCCCGTCATCATCATCGGCGTCATCGTCATCATCGGCGTCATCGTCCTCGGGTCGTCATCGCCGGTCTTCACCTCCCCCCGCTTCAGACCGGATCGGTCTCCAGCGCCCCGGCGTGCCGTTGCCGCCACGCGTCCTCGCCTGAACGCCTGAACCGCGCCCGCGGTTCAGCAACCCGGCAGTCGCCTCTTGACTTCAGCACGAACGTTAGCAATACTAACTCTCGATGCCGAAGCGCCCCGCCCCGCCCCCCGCTCCTCCCCGCCCGATCGTCGACACCGCGACGCTGTTCGGGCGCTGCCTCGCCATGATCCGCGCAGACCTCGGCCTGACCCAGGGCGAGATGGCTGCTCTGCTCCGCGTTTCGCGCCCAAGCATCACGCACTTCGAGACCGGCAGGGCCACGCCGTCGTTCCACGTCCTTCTCCGCCTCGGGCAGCGCGTCGCCGACGCCCGCGTGGACAGCGACGCCACGGCGGTGCTGGCCCTGCTGCACCTGTCGGCGCGGGCGCTCCAGCTGGACGGCATCCGGGTGCTCAACCGCCCCGTCCGCGAGGGCGACGTCATCCTCGACTTCGCCAAGATCGATCGCGTGATCGGGCGTGTCTTCGACCGCGAGTTCCGCGAGTACGTCCCCGCCAAGCTCGTCGACTTCGCCGGCGACGACGACGAGTAACCAGCTTCAACCCACCAACCTGACAGGAGACCCTATGGGCAAGTACGCATTCATCGACCGCATCTTCGGCACCGACGACGAGGAGGAGACCGCCGCCAACGACGCCTTCGACGAGGATGACGACGAGTCCGACGACGACTCGGACGACGATGGCGAGGACGAGGACGAGGACGAGGACGAGTACGGCGACGAACTCCCCGAGGAGGACGAAGCTGCCCTCGCGCGCCTCGACAAGGAGTTCCGCAAGCAGCGCACCCGTATCCGGTCCATGACGGACCTCTCCGAGCTGCGGACCCTCCGCGGCGTGCACGCGGACGCGCTCAACGAGCGCATGGGACCGATGGCGCGACTCCGCACGCAGGACCTGATCGAGGAGATCGACATCCGTGTCACCGACATCCGCGCCAGCCGCGGGCCGCGGGGTTCGTGATGTGCGCCGCCGCCTTTGACTTCGTCGCCGAGCGAGGGTTCATCGCCGCCAGCGACGACCCGAACCAGCTCTTCGACTGGATGAGCGACTACGACCAGCGCCGTCGCGACGCCCAGGCGGACGACGACGACGAGGCGGCGGCGCAGTTCCAGGAGCTTCGTCAGGAGGCCGAGGACCGCGTCGTCGAGCTGAAGGCAGCGCGCCTGCGGCGGGTCGCGCCGTCCCCGGCCCAGCGCGAGGTCGAGCGGCCGGCCCACACTTCCGTGTCCGAAACGCCGACGCCGAGCGTCGATCCGGTGGCGGTCGCCCGAGCGGAACGGACACGCCGTCGCGCGGCAGAGGAAGCCGCCGCGAGGAAGGCGGCGGAGGAGACCGAGGCGGCGGCGGAGCGGGCCGCCGACGAGGAGCTTCGGCAGCTCCAGGAGCGCGCGGCGAACGCGAAGGCTCGGCGCGACGCTGCGCTGGCCGCGACGGCCAGAATCGAAGCCGACGCGAAGCGCGCCGTCGCCGAAGCGGCCCGCGTGCAAGCAAGGCGGCAGGCGGCGAGGGAGGTCGAGGACGGGGAGCGCACGGCGGCCGAGGCCGAAGCACTGGCGCGCGGTGCGGCCACGTCTGCGGCGAAGCGTCCGCCGGGGCCGCCGGCCGGCGCGGCGATGGCGCGCGTCGTCGAGAGCCCGAGGCCGAAGGCCGACGAGCCGACGCCCCTCGCGCTGCTCTTCCAGGAGCGGCTCACCGAGGTGATGCGGACGCCCGCGGAGACGCTGCCGCCGCGTTCGGCGATCGCCCCGCCCGCGGCAGCAGTCCCGTCGGCATCGCCGGTACCCTCCCGTCCCGTCGTAGCGCCGCCGATCACGGCGAAGGTTCCTGCACCTGCGCCCGCTCCCGTCGACGACCTGCCGGCGCTCACCGGCGCCGACCTGGCCTCGTACCGGACGTGGCTCGGGGCGAGCCAGCGCGCGCTCGCCGCCAAGCTCGCCGTGGAGCAGAGCGTGATCTCCAAGAGCGAGGGCAAGCCCACTGGGGTCCTGCCGCCACAGCTCCGCAAGGCGCTCCACGTCGCGATGCAGCGGCCGCGCGACGTGGCAAGGGGGGCGTCGTGAAGCTCGCGTCCCAACTGGCGGTCGTCCAGGAACGCCGAGTCGCTCGCGCCATTGCCCCAGTACGGGCCGCCGTGCGCGAGGGGCGCTCCCTGTTCTGCTGCTTCGACCAGCCCACCGGCACCACGCGCCTCGACGTGATGGGCCCGAACGGGATGATCGGTGGCGCCCGCGACGGCTTCCTCTGCGCCCCCGTCCCGACGCTGCGCCTCTGGTCACCGACCGCGGCGAGCCGGCCCATTGCACTGGCCGCCGCGAACAAGGACTTCCCGGCCGGGCTCGATGCCATCGCCCGCCGCGCCGCTCCCCTCGTCGGCGACGAGCTCCCCCTCCTGCTGGCCGTTCTGGCCGTCGTCCGCGAGGAGACCGCCGGGATGCGGTTCCGAATCCCAGCCGTGGGCGAAAAGGTGACAGCCTCGGGCAAGCCGACCATCGCGGCCTGGGCGATGGCGCTCTCGCTCGCCGACATCCAAGCCGCCGTGCTCAAAGCGGTTGCATAGGCGCGGCGCACTATGTCAACTTCGACCGGGAATCTGGAGCCCGCCATGCCCATCGTCGGAGCCGCGTACCTGCGGTGCAGCGACCCCCGCCAGGACAAGTCGATCGAGCAGCAACGCGCCGAGATCGAGCGCCGCGCCGCTGCCGACGGCGTGGTGATCCCGTCGGCCAACGGGTTCGTGGACGAGGGCATCAGCGGGCGCGCGGTGAAGAAGCGGCTCGCGTACCAGTCGCTGATCCGCGCCGCCGAGGCCCAGCGCGACGCTCGGCTCGGTCGGTCGAAGGTTCGCGCCCCCGGCATCGACCGGCTGTACGTCTGGGCAATCTCGCGCGTCGCCCGCAACATGTTCGATTGCCTGCGCGCGCTCGCGACGTTGGACGAGGCCAACGTCACCGTGGTCTCCCTCACGGAGCCCGATGCCGGGGACAAGTCGTTCACCAAGCTTATCCGCCCGATCTTGGCCTGGTTGTCGGAGCGCTACAGCGAGGAGCTGTCCCGCAACGTGAAGCGCGGGATGCACTCCCAGGCCGAGCAGGGCTTCTGGCAGAACGGACACCCGCCCTACGGCTACGCCGTCGTCGATGGTCGCCTCGCGGTCACCGACGAGACCCGCGCCGCCTTCGAGACCGTGAAGCGAATCTACGCCGAGTACCTCCAGGGGCGCGACGGGCAGAAGCGCCTCGCCGAGAAGCTGACCCTGGAAGGCGTCGAGCCTCCCGGCCACGGCCTCGCCCCGGAGCGCTTCGCCGGATCGTGGCGGCCCCGGCACATCCAGAACCTGCTCACCAGCGTGTCCTATTGCGGTCACATCGCGCAGAACGGCGCCATCCTCGCCCGCAACAGCCACGAGGCCGCCGTCTCGGACGAGGACTTCGCGCGGGTGCAGGCACTGCGGAAGCTGAAGGACCGGAACAAGGACGAGGGTGGCAACGGCAACCACGCGATCCACATGAGCGAGCGGGGCCTGCTCACGCCGTGGCTGCGCTGTGGCACCTGCAACGGGACCATCGCGATCACGGCAGGCGGGCACACCGGGTCGGTGCGCCACTACTACACCTGCCGCACCCGGCAGGAGAACAAGGCGCTCTGCTCGGGCATGACCATCCGCGTCGACAAGCTCGACGCCGCCGTGCTCGACTACATCCACGCCGACGTGCTGAACCCCGAAAACGTCCGCGAGCTGATCGACCAGTCCGTCACCGCGCTCGCCGAGCAGCCGGACGAGGTCCAGGCCGAGCGCGCCCGCCTCGCCGACGACATCACCGAGCTGGACCAGCGCATCCGCCGCGTCGGCGTCCAGGTCGCCAACGGCATCCTCGCCGAGGAGGACGCCCGCGCGATCAATGCGCCGCGCCTCGCGAAGCGCGAGGGCCTGAAGCTCCGGCTGGCCAGCCTCCCCGAGCGCAAGCCCGTCCCGACGCCGGAGCAGATCGACCCCATCAAGTTCCGCGCGGCCGTCCTCGAAGCGTGGAGCGCCCGTCCCCTCGACGAGCGGCGCGAGGCGTTGGACCGCCTCGTCGAGAAGATCACCCTCTCGTCAGGCGGCGCCCACGTCGACTACCGCGTGAAGGACGAACAGATCGCGTTTCACCAGCCTGACCCCCCAGGCCCGCCAAACGCCCCCATGTCATTCCGCGAGCCATCGGTGTCGTAGTAGGCGGCCGCCGGGTTGCCGGTGTTGACACACGGCGAGGTGGACTTCAGCGAGAGGTCCCAGCCTGAGGCGGCCTTGCCCACCGTGTAGTAAAATGCTGGATCGTCGTCGATATTGCCGCTGGATCCGATAGGGTCGACCATGCCCTTGAAGGCGTCGGGCGTGTTGGCGTAGAAATCCGAGTAGCTGGCGCTCACGCTGGGCGCGCTGCCATCGGCGAAGATGGCGGCGCCGCAGGCGTCGCTGAGCGTGGTGGCGCAGGTGTTCTCGGCCACGATGCTGTTCACGAGCGACAATGCCGTGCCGGAGCCCACGTAGAAGGCGCCGCCGTAGTCGTAGAGGGTGCCGCTCGCCTCGTTGCGGAAGGCCACCGAGTTCACCATCTCCATCGTGGTGCTCCCGTACACGGTGATGGCCCCGTAGGCGCTGCCGAGGGCCGAGGCCGTGTTGTGGCTGATGATCACGTTGGTGAGCGTCACGTCGGAGGCACCGTAGGCATACAACGCCGCGCCCACGCTGGTGCCGGCGTCGATGCTGTTGTCGCGAATCAAGGTCTGCGCGAGATCGAGCGTCGCGTCGTTCACGAAGAAGCCCGCCGACGAGGCGGTGTCGGTGGCCGCGCTGTAGTCCACCACGTTGTCGGCGACGACGCCCGCTGTGATGTTGATGCGCCCGCCGTCGGCCGAGAAGGCCGCGCCCTGGGCGGCGGCCGCGTAGAGGGTGGCGCCGGTTCGATTCGCCGAGTTGTCGGTGAGCTCGAGGTTGACCGCGTCGAGGTTGACCGCCGAGAACGACACGCCAGTGCCGAAGGCGTAGCCATAGCTGGTGACGTTTCCCACCTCGGACACGTTGCCGGTGATGGTCACGTCGGTCCACGTGAGATCGGCGGAGGAGGCGAAGATCCCCACGCCGTAGATGTAGGAGGTGCCGACCGCGGCGGGCTCGGCCACGTTGTCGCGAATGACGACGTCGGTGAACTCGGCGTCGGCCAACAGGTAGATGCCGGTGCCGAGGCAGTCGCCGGCCGCCGTGCAGGTGTTGTCCGACACGACCACGTCGTCGAGCACCACGGATCCGCCCTCGAGGTAGAGGCCCGCGCCAAACACGCCCTCGCCCCCGGTGAAGCTCAGCCCGCGCAACGCCAACTCGGCGCTGCCGGTGCTGTCGAGCCAGCCGAGCGGCCGGTCGACGCCGTCGCCCTGGACAATCGTCGTGGCCGAGCCCTCGCCTTCCAGCGTGACGGACAGGTCGCCCAGGTAGACCGTCTCCGCGTAGGTGCCGGCGGCGATGCAGATGAGGTCGCCATCCAAGGCGGCATCGACTGCGGCCTGGATGCTGGCCATCTCCGAGGGCACGGCCAGCGGACCGTCGAGGTAACCATCGCAGTCGTTGTCGACGGCGTCGCAGGCCTCGGCGGCACCGGGGTTGATGGCGCCTTCGCCGTCGTCGCAGTCATCGTCGTTCGCGACGTGGCCGGTGGGTTGGTCGCAGGCCTGGTCGGTCGAGGCCACGTTGCCGTAGCCGTCGCCGTCGGTGTCAGCGTACCAGGTGCTCGCGTCAGAGGCGTTGTCGTCGATCGTCCGGTTGCAGTCGTCGTCCGTGTCGTTGCAGGTCTCCGTTCCGCCGGGGTTGACCAGCGCGTTGGCGTCGTCGCAGTCCCCGCTCGCCTCCACGTGACCAGCGGGACGGTCGCAGTCGCGCGTCGCAGCGTCGCTGCCGTAGCCGTCGCTGTCGCCATCGGGGTACCAAGTGTCGGCGTCGGTGGCGCCCACGTCGATGTCGCCGTTGCAGTCGTCGTCGAGGTCGTTGCACACCTCCTCCGCGCCCGGGAGGATGTCGGCGTTGCTGTCGTCGCAGTCCTCGCAGGCGATGACGCCGTCACCATCGATGTCGTCGCTGCCGCTCGACCCGTCGCAGTTGTAGTCCACAGGCTCGTCGCAGGACTCCTCCGCGCCGGGATGGTAGTTGGCGTCGCCGTCGTCGCAGTCGCCACCGTACTCGGCGTAGCGCTCCGGGAGCGCGCACGCCTCGATGGTGACGCTATCGTCGCCGAAGCCGTCGCCATCGCCGTCCTGGTAGTAGACCTGGTCGTCGACCGCGTCTTCGTCGGTGCTGCCGTCGCAGTCGTCGTCGGTTTCGTTGCAGGTCTCGTCCGCGCCGGGGTGACGGTTCGCGTTGCCGTCGTCGCAGTCGTCTCCGCCGCAGGCCACGTCGTCGTGCCCGTCGTGGTCGACGTCGCAGTCCGCGCCCGTGTCACCCGTCTCGCCCGTGTCGCCGGTCTCGCCCGTGTCGGTGTCGTCGATGCCCGTGTCGCCGGTGTCGGTGAGGCCGGAGTCGCCGGTGGGGAGGCTGTCGTTGCCGCCCAGCCGGGCCTGCACCTCGGCGTCGGTCACCCACACGCAGCCAGAGAGCAGGAGGAGGATCGCGTGTCGCATCGGGCCCCAGTATCGCCCGGCCGCCGGGGATAGATCGTGGCCATGGCCACCGCCCCTGTCGTCCACGGCTACAAAGACCAGGTCCTCCCGTTGAAGATCGCCGTCGGACTCGGCACGCCGAAGGCGGTCGGACTCCTACTCCCAGGCGCGGCGTACACGCAGGACCGCCCGCTTATGGTCGCGACACGAGAAGTGTTCGTGGCACAGGGCGCCGAGTGCCTGCTCTCCGAGCGCTACTACGGCATGGACAAGGCCCTCTCGGTGCTCACCGGGGAGGAACGCGAGCTGTGCATCGCGACCGACAGCGGCGCCCTCGGCCGTGCCGCGTTCGAGCAGGCGGCTGGTCGACCGGTGTGGCTCGCGGGCAAGTCGATCGGCACCACCGCCTTGGCGCACGCCATCAAACAAGTCCCCGACCTTGCTGCCTTCCCGTCCGCCTGGCTCACGCCGCTCTGGAAGGACGAGCTGGTGTACAAGGCGATCGAGGCGATGGGCGCGCGCGCGCTGGTGCTCATCGGCAAGGCCGATCCGCAGTGGGACCAGGCCCTGGCCGACAAGCTCAG
>SXON01000181.1 GCA_005778355.1 Pseudomonadota bacterium
GGCACCTGGTACATCAATCGCCTCTTCGCCACCGTCGAGTTGATCCCGAAGACGACGGTGGACGTGGGCCACGTGGGCGTGGTGGTGAGCTACACCGGCGCCTCCGGCGCCGACCTCTCGGGCGACGCCTACAAGCACGGCGAGCTGGTGCAGTCCGGTGAACGCGGCGTGTGGAGCATGCCGCTCTTGCCTGGCAAGTACGCCTTCAACACTTACGCCGGCAAGGTGGTGATGGTCCCTACCACCAACTTCATCCTCAAGTGGAACCGTCGTGAGGTGGGCACGCATCGTTTCGACGAGAACCTCTCGGAAGTGTCACTCATCACCAAGGACGCCTTCGAGCCCACGCTCCCGTTGTCGGTGGTGGTGCACATCGACTACCGCAAGGCCCCGCTCGTCATCCCGCGCTTCGGCGACGTGAAGCGATTGGTGGAGCAGACGCTGGACCCGATGGTCAGCGCCTTCTTCAAGAACGTGGGACAAGACCGCACCCTCATCCAGCTCATCCACGAGCGCGCCGACATCCAGGCGCAGGCCGGTCAGCAGATGCGCGAGAAGTTCGCTCACTACAACCTCGAGCTCGAGGAGGTGCTCATCGGCACCCCGGGCACGGCCGAGGGCGACACCGCGATCGAGACCGTGCTCGGCCAGATCCGCAGCCGCCAGATCGCCCGCGAGCAGGTGGAAACCTACGCTCGCCAGGAAGAGGCGGCGGTGAAGGAGCGCATGCTCCGCGAGGCGCAGGCCCGCGCCGCCCGCCAGCAGGCGATCACCGACAGCGAGCTCGGCATCGGCATCGCCGAGAACGAGGGCCGTGCTCGCCTTGCCCGCGCCGTGCAAGAAGCCGCCGAGGTGCGCACCCGCGCCGAGGCCGAGGCCGAGCGCACCGAGCGCGTGGGCCTCGCCACCGCCAAGGCCGCCGAGGCCCAGGTGGCCGCCTACGGTGGGCCCCAGTGGCAGGTCAGCCAGCAAGTCTTGTCGCGACTGGCCGAGGCCGTGGAGAAGTCGGGCGTCGAGATCGTCCCCCGCGTGGTGGTGGGCGGCCAGGGGACCAACGCCTTCGAGGGCCTCCTGAATGCGATCCTGGCTCAGTCGGCCAGCAGCGCCCGCGCCCGCGACTCGTCAGCCTCCGACACGTAGAGCCGCGTGATGTGCCGCGCCTCCTGGTAGCGGCCGAAGATCTTGGTGCTTTCTTCCAGCGGGGCCACGCGAGCCCGCTGCCCCGGCGAGCGGTCGACCACGTAGATCCGTGGCGCCCGCTCGCGCTTTTTTCCCATGGCCGAGTAGCGCGACAGCTCACCGATGCTGCCCGCCCAGAGGCAGTCGATGCCCTCGGCGAGCAGCCGCGACTGCGCCCCGGACAGGTTCACCTCGGGGGCGCTCCCGTGCTTCTCGAGCACGCGACGAAACGGACGACGGTGCACGATGCGTTGTGCCCACTCGTCGGTGCAGTTCCGCAGGTAGGCGTGCATCGCCACGTCGTCGAGCGGCAGGTAGGCCTCGACGTCGGCGGGGAAGGTCCACCTGCGGGACGACGAGGCAAAGTGACGCTTCAACAGCTCCTCGAAGACCACCGACTTGTGGTGGAAATACACCGACATGAACATGTGGTAGCGGGCGATCATGAAGTCGTCGAAGGCGTAGACACCGCGGCCGTCGAGCGCGAGTGACACGTCGCCGTCGTCGCCCTCGTGCCACTCGAGGTTCGACAAGAGCCAGTTGGCGTCGATCTGCCCGTAGCGAGCGCCGGAGTAGTAGGAGTCGCGCACGAGGTAGTCGAGCCGGTCGACGTCGAGCTCCGACGAGATGAGTTGGGAGAGCACGCGGCGGAAATCGCGGCCGTTGTCGATGAAGAAGTCGTCGGGCACCGCCACTTCCTGCGACACCAACGCCGCCACGTGCTGCCCGGTGAAGGGAAACTCGCGCGCGATCACCGCCGCGAGGTCGGATCGCGTGAGCACGAGAATGGTGTAGTCCTCGTGAGACGCAGTGTGATCGAGTCGCGACGCCACCTCGCCCGGCGTGTAGGCCTCGACGCCCAGCGCCCGGAGCGTCGGCATGGCGAACTCGGTGCAGTGCGAGAAGGGCGCGTGCCCGAGGTCGTGGCACAGGGCGCCGACGCGAACCACCTGCCGGAAGCGCGCGCGGGCCACGGGCGAGGAGAAGGGCTCCTGCCGGAAGGCACTGTCGAAGGCACGGCCCGCGAGCTCCATCGCACCCAGCGAGTGGGCGTAGCGAGTGTGCACCGCGCCCGGGAAAGGCAGCTCCGAGAAGCCCATCTGCTTGATGCCGCGCAGGCGCTGGACGAAGGGGTGGTCGACCACCGCCTCCTCGCCACCGAGCACCTGGATCGCGCCGTGGAGCGGGTCGCGGACCTCCATCGTCTCTCCCGCCCGCGATATAGCCCGGCCGATGTTTCCCATCGCGGTCGACGACCCCCTGCGCGTCGGCGACGTCGTGCACCACCCCGCCTTCGGCTTCGCCACGCTGGCCGAGGTCGACGAGCGCGGCGCTCGACTCCGGTGGGAGGGCACCGCCGCCGCGAGCCCAACCTACGTGTCGCGACACGGCCTGTCGACGAGCTATCGCCGCTGCCGACCGGGGGGACTGCTTGCCCGTCGCGCCGCCGAGCCCGAGAAGGTCCGCCGCATGGCGCAGGAGGATCCGGTCGCCATCCTCGGCCTTTTGCTCGTCGATCTCGGCGATGGGCAGCCCCTGGAGCACGCGCACGACTGGATGCGCCAGGTGGTGGGCGACCAGGGCATGGAGGGCAACGGCTTCGACGGCTGGTGGAACGCCATCCTCTCCCTCGCCGGGGTCGACGATCGTTTCCTCCTCGACAACGAGCGCATTGCGCTCTCGCCGGGCGTGCACGAGCGCGACTTCACCACCCGGGCGGCCACGCTGGCCGCGCCGGCACCTGAGCCTGCCGCCGCGGCGCTCTCCTCAGGCCCGCGAGTCGATCACGACCCGGTCGCCATCTTCGGCTCCGCATGCGAGCTCGCCGAGGCCCTCGCCGCCCTGCATGCCCGGGGCGACAACTTGCTCCACCGTCGCGACGCGTCTCGTCGCACCGAGGCGGGCTGGCAACTGGGCACCGATCCAGAGTTCCAGCACCCGGCCGACAGCGTGCTCTGGGCGGCCCGTCGACTAGCTGAAGACCTGCTTAACCTCGAGTTGCCCGACATCGTCCCGGCCCACGAGCTGGTCGACGCGCTCCCCGGCGCGGTCCCAAGCGTGCCCGCGGAGCTGCTCGGCATCCTCCGACGCTGCCTCGCGCGCGACCGCGCGTTGCGTCCTCGCAACGGCCTCGAGTGGGCGCTGCAACTCGCCCAGGCGCGCGCCACCTTCGACGCCCGGCTTCGGCTCCCGCTCACCCCGGCCGCCGCCATGTGCGCCGGCTTCGACACCCACATCGGCACCCTCAAGTCGCTCGTGGGCCAGGCCAACCAGGACGCCTTCGTGCTGCTGGGCGAGCCTGAGCACGCCTGTTTCGCCGTGGCCGACGGCATCTCCACCTCGACGGCCGGCTCGGGCGACCTCGCGTCGAGCTTGTTCATTCGCACATTGCGCCTCCAGTGGACAGCGCACCAGGAGAACTTGCGTGGCGCCGGTCCCGACGAGGCCTTCCGCTTCCTGCGCGGGGCGCTCGAGCGCGCCAACCGTGTGATCTGCGAGGCGGCCACGCGCCTGGCGCACGGCGACATCAACCGTCACGTGCCGATGGGCACCACGGCGGTGGTGGGCCTCTCCGTGGGCGACCGCGTGTACATCGCGGCGCTGGGCGACTCCCGGGCGTTGCTCTGTGGCCGCCACGGCGTGGCGCCCCTCGCCTGGGACCAGAACCTCAACGCCATGCGCCTGCGCCAAGCCGCGCAGGGCAACACCGTCCCCTGGGACGATCACGGCTACGCGCTCGTCGGCTACCTCGGCCACTTCGACGAGACGGGCGAACCTGCCCTCCCCCCGCCCATCCTCGTCACCACGCGGCTCTTGCCCGGGGAGTGGCTGGTGCTCGCCTCCGACGGCCTCAGCGACCACGCCGCCGCCGAGGAGGCTGGGGTCTACGCCATCATCGAGTCCACCCTCGCCCGTCACGGTCGCCGCGCCGACCCGGGGTGCGCGATGGCGGTGGCGAGGCGCCTCGTCCTCGCCGCCAACGAGGGAACCGGGGGCGACAACATCACCGTACTGGCGCTTACGCTCTCCTCGAAGCCCGCTGGGAACGAGGCGAACGACCCCGTACAGTCAGAAACGGAGAACTGAGCTTGGCCGCAGTCCCCTTCCGCGAGGCCCTCGCCGAGCGCGTCTTGTTGTTCGATGGCGCCATGGGCACCGAGATCTATGCCCGCGGCGTCTTCATCAACCGCTGCTACGACGAGCTCAACCTCAGCCAGCCCGACATCGTCAACGACATCCACGCCGCCTACGTGAAGGCCGGCGCCGACGTCATCACCACCAACACCTTCGGGGCCAACCGCTATCGGCTTGGCGCCTATGGGCTCGAGGGGCGTCTCAAGGAGATCAACGCCACCGGCGTGCGCCTCGCCAAGGCGATGGCGCGCGATCGAGCGCTCGTGGCCGCCTCGATCGGGCCCACCGGCGCGGTGCTCGCCCCCGTCGGCAAGGTGTCGCCCGGCGACGCCTACACTGCATTCCGGGAGCAGGCCGAAGTCGTGGTCGAGGCGGGCGCCGACCTCGTCGTGCTGGAAACCTTCACGCACCTCAACGAGCTGTGGCAGGCCGTGCGCGCGGTGCGCTCCGTCAGTCGCGACATCCCCATCGTCGCGGCGATGACCTTCCCCTTCGTGGGCCCGGGGCAGGCCCAGATCGAGGGCGGCAGCCCCGAGGCGGCGGCGCAGGCCGTCCGCGGCTGGCCGATCGACGTGTTTGGCACCAACTGCTGCAACGGTCCCCGTGGCGTGCAGCACGTGCTCGAACGCCTGCTGGCCTCCACCGACATGAAGCTCATCGCGATGCCCAACGCTGGGCTCCCTCAGGTGATCGAGGGGCGCACGCTCTACCTGGCGGCGCCTGAGTACATGGCGGAGCACGCGCGTCGCTTCGTGCAGCTGGGCGCGGCGATCGTGGGCGGTTGCTGCGGGACCACGCCCACGATGATCAAGCAGATCCGGGCGTTTATCCGCTCTGTCCAGCAGGAGCGTCGGACCATCGAGGTGCGCCCCGCCACCGAGCCCTTCGACGAGGACACCGGACGCAAGGCGATCCCCGGGGAAGCCCCCTCCCTGGTGCACGAGCGCACCGAGTTTGCGCGCCGGCTCTACTCGGGACGCTTCTGCGTGTCCGTGGAGCTCGATCCCCCCCGAGGCGTCGACGCGGTGAAGGCCGTCGAGGGCGCCGCAATGCTGAAAGACGCGGGCATCGACGTGGTCAATATCGCCGACGGACCCCGCGCCGTGGCGCGCATGGGCCCCGCCGCGCTGGCCCAGCTCGTCCGCGCTCACTCGGGCATGGAGAGCGTGGTCCACTACTGCTGTCGCGACCGCAACCTCCTCGGCATGCAGATGGACCTGCTCGGCAACAATGCGCTGGGCTTGCGCAACATCCTCGCGGTCACCGGCGACCCGCCGAAGATGGGCACCTACCCCGACGCGACGGCGGTCTTCGACATCGACAGCATCGGCCTCATCAGCTTCATCCAGATGCTCAACCGCGGCCTCGACTTCTCGGGACAGCCGGTCGGCGGCAGGACCGATCTATTCGTGGGCGCCGGCTGCAACCCGGGGCACATCGATCTCGACCTCGAGACGGAGCGATTCGGGCGGAAGGTCGAGGCGGGTGCCGAGTTCTTCTTCTCACAGCCGCTCTTCGACCCGCAAGTCTTGCTCACCTTCCTCGACCGCACGGATCGGTTCAAGAAAGTGCCTTTCCTCGTGGGCATCATGCCGCTGGTGTCGTTGCGAAACGCCGAGTTCCTCCACAACGAGGTGCCGGGCATGCAGGTGCCACAAGCGATCTTGGATCGCTTGCGCCGCGCCCCGGACCGCGACGCTCAGCGCGAGGTGGGCATCGAGGTGGCGCGCGAGGCGCTCGCGAGTGTCATGGACCACCCCCGGATCGCCGGTGCCTACATCTACCCGCCCTTCGGTAGCTACAAGGCGGTGCTCCGGGTGGTCGAGGTGCTCAAGGAGCGCAAGGGCCCCACGCGCTTCGGCCCGCAGGGCTACGCGGGCGACGACCCCTCCCCTGCCCATGTCTAACGATCCCTACACTCGTTTCCGCGCGCTCTGCCTCGCGATGCCCGCGGCCGAGGAGCTCGTCACCTGGGGCCACCCCACCTACCGCGTGAAGAACAAGATCTTCGCCTCGCTGGGCGCGTCGGAAGCGGGCGTGTCGATGTCGGTGAAGGCCACCAAGGACGAGCAGGCCGAGTTGCTGAAGCTGCCCGGCTGGCAACCCGCCCACTACGTGGGCCAGCACGGCTGGTGTCGCTACGACTTTGGCGACCACGACGACTGGGCGCTCCTCGAAGCCCGCGTGCGGCGCGCCTGGGCGCTCACGGCGCCGAAGCGCCTGGTGAACGTGGGGTAGGGAGGAGGAGGGAGTGAGGTTGGAGGGAGTAAGGGAGGACGGAGGCTGGAGTTGTCCCGGTCGGCCCTGGTGCTCGTGCTACAATCCTCGTCATGTCCCCGGTCGACGAGCCCCCGCTCTTCCCCGAGATCGAGTTCGCCGAGCGGGCCCCGGCGTCGTCGATCGAACTCCCGCCAGCCACCGACTCCGGCCGCGACTTCCACGATGGTGCCCGCGCCCGCGCCATGACCCCCCTCGCCGCCACCGGTCTTGGCCTGGTGGCCACCGGCGCCCTCCTGAGCGCCGTGGGATCGGGCACGCTGGGGGGCAACTTCCACCCGCCGACGGAGGTCACCGGCTGGTTCTCCGCGCCCCCGCTCCGGAGAACTCCTGGCCCCTCGCCCTCACCGGCGCGACCCTGGTCCTCGGAGGGGGCCTCACACTGCACTTCAGCCGCGACGCCATCGGCCTGAGGTAGTCCCCAGCTGGGATCGAGGCCCCACCCGTCACCGCCGGGGATCGAGGCCCCACCCGGCCCAATCGCAGCGGGGTCAAGCCGACGTGATGCAGGTGCCCGGAACCTAGGCGGGGAGGCGGGTGGCGCCCCTGGCGCGCCCCATCGCGGAGCGCAGCGCAGCCGATGGGGAC
>SXON01000182.1 GCA_005778355.1 Pseudomonadota bacterium
CGGTCGGCGGCGGGATCACGCTGCAGTAGGGCTCGCCCGGCGCGGACGGGTCGGGCGTGTAGGCGCCGCTCTGTTCCCAGGCCTTCGCGTAGCGGTCGAAGGCGGCGTGCGGATCGTAGTGGTTCGGCAGCTCGGTAGACATCTGGCCCCTCCCCCGCCAAGGAATCGAGCGAGGGCCCCGCGCCTAACCTTGCGAGGGGTCCTTCGCGGCCGCTTCGAGCTCGGCGAGCCGCTCCAGGACCACCCGCCTCGCCAGCAGCGGCAGGGCCTCGCGCACCGCCTGCTCCACGGCCACCTCGAGCATCTCGCGGAAGGCCGGTGACGTGGCGATCGCCTTGTTGAGCACCACGTCGACCACCTCCGGCAAGACCGCGAGGATGGCCTTCTCCATCGCCGGTGCCACCACCGTGGGATCGACCTTCACCGGGGGCAGCGAGCGCCAGTCGCGCGGCAGGAAGGTGGCGATGCGCTCGTCGCTCGAGGGCGGCGGCGAGCCGGCGTCGGCGAGAGACTCCACCACCGGCCGAGGAGCCGGAGTGGGTGCCTCCATCGGGGCGGGATCGACCTCGGTGAGCGCCTCGAAGCTCTCGATCGAAGCCAGATCGGCGTTGGGGAAGGCACCAAGCGCCGCTTCGATCTGGGCCCGCAGGCTGTCGGGACTGAAGGGGCGGTTCACCCGCGCGCTCACACCGGCCTCGGCGGCGCGCTCGGCGTTGTACACGTCGAAACCGCCGCAGAGCAGGAAGACCGCCGCCTCTGGACGGCGCAGTCGCACTTGCCGCGCCAGGTCGTAACCGTTGCCGCGAGGGAAGCGCACCGAGGCCAGCACCGCCACCACGTCGTCGCTGGAAAGTGCCTTCTCGGCCTCGTCGGCGTCGTGAGCGGCGCGCACGACCAACCCCGTGCCCACGAGGGCGGACGCCGCGCGTTCCGCAGTCTGCGGCGCGCTGTCAACTACGAGCAGGGTCGGTCCCGACATCGGCGAGGAGTGAACTATCCCGGGGCCTGGATTGTCAATGCACGGAGGCGGCGGTGACGACGCGGGTGTACGCGTGGAGCTTCTGGCCGTCTTCCGTCTCGACCGTCTTCTCGTTCTGGACCACGATGTAGAGGTCGGTGACGTCGGCGACGATGTACTCGTTCATCAAGGACCAGACGTCGTCGTCGACCGTGTAGCTGTTGCCCGGCGCCGCGCAGGTGACGGACTCCACCAATTCGCCAGCATACTCCCGCCGGATCTGCACCCAGCCCGTGTCCCAGCCCGCTTGCGTCCACGAGGCCTCGACAGTGTCGCCGAAGACGATGCCGGCCGTCTCGTCGTAGCCGCCGATCTCGACGTCGGCGATCTGGCCGGCCTCCGGCGAACGCGCGCCCGAGAAGACGCCTGCGCCGGTGATGCTCGTGCCGTCGCCAATCATCTCGTCGGCGTATGCGCAGTTATCGACGTTGCCGAAGGCATCGTCGTAGTAGAAGCCGGGCGAGGAGTTCTCGAGCTCGCCGGAGAGATCGCCGTTGCTCCAGGTGGGGTCGCCCGACTCCGGGATGTTTTGCCCATCGGCGCCCGCGCTGGTCGGGAAAAGGTCGAGACCCTTGGTGCAGCCGCTCGACGGCAGAGCCCGGGACACCAGCGAGTCCGGCGCATACTCCAGCGACACCTCGTAGGAGTAGACACCCTCGTAGATGTACGGATTATCGGGGTCGGTGTAGTCGTTGCACTCCCAGGTGTACACGTCTGCGTAAAGACGCGCGTCGTCGTCGCCGCCCTGCCCGAGCTCGATCTTCTCGGATTCGCAAGCGGCCAGCAGCGGGACGAGACACATCAAACGGCGCATAGACCATCCTCGCACCGGATCGTAGCCGAAGCGCTTGCCGCGGGCCCGTTGCGGTGTAAAAGCTTGGTGGACTCCGGTCGGCGTGGCCCAGGCCCGCTGATGCTCGACCACGGGGGCGTGGCGGAACGGTAGACGCCGCGGACTCAAAATCCGCCGGGCCCTGCGCCCTTGAGAGTTCAAGTCTCTCCGCCCCCACCACCCGCGAAGCGGGTGGCCGCCCGCTGCCGCGGTGCAACGTGCCGATACACACCCTTACTTGCGATATGCGGGAGCGGAGGTCACTGTCGTCGTGATCGATGTCGAGTTCGATGTCGATGTCGAGGTCGACGATTACCCCTCGTCGATGTGGATCGGGTTCTCGCCCAGGGAGCAGCCGCCATCGCCGCGCAGCTCGTGGGCTACCTCGCCGGGGAGCGGAAACCAGCGGAGAGCGGCGGCGCGCTCGGGGAGCACGGGATCGACGATGTCGAGGGCCTTCACCCTCGCGATCACCTGCGGCAACAGTCGCCTCGCCTCGTCGATGTAGCTCGGGACGATGGACTCGGGCTCGGTGTAGTGTCGCGACCGATACTCGATGGTTCCGCCGCAGAAGCGCACATCGTGGAGTCGCAAGAGCGACTTCTGGCGGGCGTCGCGATGCCGCCATGCCCCCGTGGCCGGCTCGAACTCGTAGAGCGGCAGGAACGCCACCCCGTGATCGGCGATGAAGCGCACAGCGTCGATCAGGTAGCGAAACACGATGTCACTGATGAAGTAGTTGAAGTTCACGCGCACCCAGCCGGGCTTCACACCCTCCGCGCCGTCGAGGATGGCGCACTCGAAGTTCCGCGAGGTTTGGATGTCGATGCCCAGGAGGCGGTGACCGTAGGGCCCGGCGCACGAGCAGCCGCCGCGGGCCTGGATGCCGAACAGGTCGTTGAGCAGGGCCACGACGAAGTTGTGGTGGAGGTAGTTCTCACCGTGGCGAATCACGAAGCTCACGATGGAGAGCCGCCAGAGGTGCGGGTTGCCGAGCACCCGGATCTTGGGGTGCGAGGTCCACGCGTCGATGGCCTCCCGGACGAAGTGATCCTCACGCTCGCGGATCAGCTCCCAGCCGATGCTCTCCTTGAGCTGGAACACCAGGCCCGCCCTGATCGACTCGATGATTGCGGGTGTGCCCCCTTCCTCGCGGTGGACAACATCCTCGAGGTAGCGGTGTTCCTTCGGGTTGACGTAGGCCACCGTGCCACCACCGGGGACGGAAGGAACCCGGTTGGTGAAAAGGTGTTTCTTGGCGATCAGTAGCCCCGGCGTCCCCGGGCCGCCTACGAACTTGTGAGGCGACACGAAGACCGCGTCTTTGTACTGGAGCTTGCCGTCCTCGCTGCCGTCATCGAGGTTCATCTCGATCTGGACGTAGGGGCCGGCCGCCGCGAAGTCCCAGAACGAGAGAGCGCCGTACTTGTGCAGCAGCGCGGCCGTGGCGCCGGTACGGCTTCCGATGCCCGTCACGTTGCTCGCCGCGGAGAAGCTCCCGATCTTCAGCGGGCGTCCCTGGTAGCGCTTGAGCTCCTCCTCGAGGTGCGCCAGGTCGATGCGGCCGTCGGCGTCTTCGTCGATGGTCACCACGTCGGCAATGCTCTCGCGCCAGGGCAACTCGTTGCTGTGATGCTCGTAGGGGCCGATGAACACGACGGGGCGCTCGTCTGCCGGGATCTGGTCGCGCAGCGAATAGCGGGCATCGAGGTCGGCCGGGATCCGGATGTTGAGCACGTCGACGAGCTTGTTGACCACGCCGGTGGCGCCCGAGCCGCAGAAGATGACGACGTCGCCCGGGCCGCAGCCGGTGGCGCGGGCAATCGCCTCGCGGGCGTCTTCACGAAAGCGCGTGGTCTGCGCGCCGGTGCCGCTGGTCTCGGTGTGGGTGTTGGCGTAGAGCGGCATCACCTCGTCGCGGATGAAATCCTCGATAAAGCTGAGGTTACGACCCGACGCCGTGTAGTCGGCGTAGGTGACGCGGCGAGCGCCGAAGGGGGTATCGAGCACGCGACCATCGCCGATGATCGACCGGCGGACGGACTCCAACAAGTAGTGCTGCGCGGGGGTCACGCGGGCCGCTAACGCGCGGTCCGCCGCGATCCGATCCCGCCCACGGGAGAGCGCATGCCGAGTCGGCCCCTGATCGGTGAGATCCTCGTCCAGGAAGCCATCGTGTCGCCAGCCAGCCTGCGGCGCGCGCTCGACGAGCAGCGATCCGGTCCATGCCGACGACGCATAGGCCAAGTGCTGATCGAGAACGGTGCGCTCCAGCCCCGGGCACTCGTCGAGGCGCTGGGCCTGCAAGCCGACGTGCCCGTGGTGGAGCCACTCGGCATGCCGGTGTACCCGCCAACCCTGTGGCTGGTGCCTCGAGACGTGGCCGAGCGGTACTGCGCGATCCTGCTCGAGGGCGAGGACGGCCCGCTGCTCGCGATGGGCGAGCCGAGTATGCCGCAGGCCGTGCGCCACCTCGCCACCTACGTGGGCGTCGCGACGCTGCCGTTCGCCGTCGCCGCCGCTGACGAGATCCTCGCCGCCATCGCTCGCCACTACGACCTCGGCCCGTCGCGCCCGCGCGCCCTCAAGGGCCTGGCCCCCGACGAGCGGCCCCCCGTGTTGAGCCCCACGGGACAGGAGCTCGATACCCGCGCCATGCTCGGGCGCCTGGCAAAGGGGCCCGGGAAGCCGCTGCACGACTTCGTCACCGCCCTGCTTTGTCATGCCGTCGAGAGTGGTGCGGAGCGACTGGTCATCGACGCGGGGGCGGTACTCTACGTCTACGACGGTCTCGCCACGGAGATCATGGACTTGCCCTCGGTCCACGCGGCGGGCGTGGTATCGCGACTGCGCACGCTGCTGAGGCTCGAGCCCGGCCTGAGCAAAGCCGTCTCAGGACGGTGGGATCTCCAGCTCGGGCACACCTCGCTCCGGGTGAAGGTGATCGCAACGCCGGGGACATCGGGCGGGCGGATCGTCGTCGATCTCGCCGACTCGCTGGGGCAAGCGGAGAGCCCGCTCTCGCTCGCTCGCAAGGTCGATAGCAGTTGGGCCGCCCTGACCACCCGTCCCGGGCTGGTGATCCTCGCCGGTCCGGAGGGTGCCGGTCTCCGCGCCGTGGCGGCCTCCGTGCCGGGTGCCTTCTATGTGCCGCTCCGCGACCCGGCCGCCATCGACGCCGCGACGCGAGCGGCCGAGAGTGGGCGCACCGTGCTCGGGCGCGTGGTTGCCCCCACCATCCCCGAGGCCCTCGCGCGACTCCGCGACCTGGCGCCCGCGGCCTGGGCCGTGGCCAACGTGCTCACCGGGGCGATCAGCACGCGAAGGCTACGTCGGGTGTGTCCCACCTGCTCCCAGTTGGGCGAGGTGGTCCACGCCTGTGCGGATCGCCTGGGGGTGATGGCTTTCTCCGCGCCCATCGCCGGGTTTGGATGTCCCGAGTGCACGTACCGTGGCTACCGGGGCAGCGTGCTGGCCGCCGAGGTGGTCGTGGCGGACGACGCCTTGCGCGATGCTGTGGAGACCGGGGTTCCGCTTCGGGAGCTGGGACTCTTGTCGCGACCGGTCGCGGATCGGTCCATCCAGGTGGACGCAGCCGCCCGCGCCATCGCCGGGCAGACCACGATGTATGAGCTGGAACGCACCGTCCCCTCGAAGGCCGCGTGGTCCCATCGCCCACCCGAAGAGCGACACCGCGGCCTCCTCCGCGCCGTGACCCAGCCGCCGCCCGAGGCGGGCGACGAGGACGTGAGCGAGGAGCCAACGGCGCCCCCCGGTCGCGACCGCCCTCTGGTCCACGTGGTGCACCCCGGGGTGGCCGAGCGCGCCGCCTTGCGAACGCGGCTAGACGGACGCTGCGACCTGCACTTCTCCTGGGCGAGCACGCTGATTCACGCCGAGGAGGACACGAGCGTGATGGTGATTGCCCACGGCGCCCCCGGCGGCTGGAATCCGTCTCAGATCGCCGATATTCGCGGCTCCGGGTGCAAGGTGGTTCTGCTCGGCCCCGGCGGGGACCTCGCGAAGATGGCCGAGGCATTCGCCCTCGGCGCCGACGATTACGCCGGCGGCATCGAGGAGCTGGCCCTTCGACTCGGCCGCTGGTTGCCCGAGCGACGGCGTGACACCTGGCGCGAAGCCGGAGGCCCCTAGCCGCCGCCGGCGGGCGCCTTGCCTGCTGCCTTGCCCTCGCCGCCCGCGGGCGCCTTGCC
Organism: Pseudomonadota bacterium; assembly: GCA_005778355.1. GTDB lineage: Bacteria > Myxococcota_A > UBA796 > UBA796 > SXON01 > SXON01. The sequence continues at coordinate 6,062 of SXON01000182.1, forward strand.
CTCGCCGCCGGCAGGTGGCGCGCCCTCAGGGGGCTCACCGCCCGGAGGGGGCGTGCTGCCATCGCCGCCGGCAGCCGGTGCCTTCAGCTCGCCCGGCTTGCCGCCCATCGCGTCGACGGCAGGCGGCGTGCTGCCTGCGCCCCCTGCCGGGGCCTCGCCAGTGCCGGGGACCAGCGTCAGGTTCACGTTCGGCAGTTCGACCGCGGCGACCGTGACTTTGACTTCCACCTTCGGCTCGTACTCGGAGGGACCGTTCCCGTCCGCGTCGATGAACCCCATCACCCGCAGCTCGCCGAGGTCTTTCGGCACCTCGACTTCCCAGGGCCCGAGCTTCTCGAGGGTCATCACGTGGACGACCTTCCCATCCGTGCCGATGAGATCGATCCGCACCGTGCCGGCCGGCGTGCCATCGAAGGCGATCACACCGCTGATCTTGACGCCCTGGCCCGGCTCGACGGTGAGCGTGGTGGGTCCCGTCTGGCTGGGCACCGCGCCGTCGGCAGGGGGCTGACCCTCTCCGCCTGGCGCCGCACCGGCCTCGCCCCCCGGGCCACCGACACCGGGAACACCGGGAGGACCGCCCGAGGGCATCCCCTCCACCGGAGCGTCCGTGGGGCAACCATTGAGCAGGAGCAAAGCGAGCGGAGAGAACACAGGCACCTCGTGGAGCGCAGCTATCCTCGCAAGCCCGCGCGCGGAGGTCAAGTCAGGGCGCGCTGGCGCTCGACTCGGCGAGCTCGTACACCTTCACGTCCCCGAAGTGCCGCGGCTCCGCGCAAACACGGCGGAGGATCCAGTCTTCGACTGAGGTGTCGGCGAGGTCGCCGTGCGTGACAACGAAACGCACGCCGGCGCGGGCGAGCGAATCCGCCGTCACCTCGCCGACGGCGGCGGTCTCGCGGCGCATGAGCACGTGGACCGCCTCGTCCGCGACCTTCAGGCCCGACGCCCGAACGTCGGGTCCGTACGGGATGGGTTGACGGTGGATGGTTTGCAACATCAGGTAACGACTTGTCGTCATGCCCTGCGATTGCACGCTGGCGGGCAGGTCGAGCACCATGCCGCTTCGGGCAGGGCTCGTCGCCACCCGTTCGCGGATGTACTCGGCGGCGTCGTCGTCGGGCAGCGGAGAGACCGCAATCGGCCAGGGTGCCGGGCTCACCAGCAGGAACTCGAGGGCCATGGCCGCCGTGGCGCCGAGGGCCACCAGCTTGGGTGCCCGCGCAAGGGTCAATGCCGCCAGGGCGCCGAGCAGCGCCAGGCCGGGAAAGACCACCCGTTGGGGGTGTCCGAGCGCACCCGTCGGGAGGAACTCGAAGAGCAGGCGGTAGGGCAACGCCACCAGCTGGCTCCCCACACGGACCCAGCCGCCATCGTAGAACAGGAACGGTCCGAGGCTGAATACCAGGGGGAAGGCCGCAGCGACCAGCCAGGAAGGGCGCCGGGCGCAGGCGGCAAGCCCAGCAACGATGAGGCCCACGTACGATGTGTGTCGGAAGAATTCACCCAGGGGGGTCACATCCACCGACTGGAACTCACCGGGGAGGAGGAATGCACGGGGATCCGCGGCGTTGTGATGCAAGATCCCGAGAAACCAGGGGTCGTCTAGCGCCAGGTTTGGCCGAGCGATCAGGGCGAGGGCCGGGTCGGCGAGGGTGCGGTGCACCGCGAGGTAGGCGGGAACGGCGAACATCGTCGAGATCAGCGCCGCGATCACGACGCCAAGTGCTGCCTGCCGCGGGCGTCGAACGAGATGGTTCACGACGATGGGCGCGGCGGCGAGCGAGAGGCCGATGGCGTAGTACACCGTGCCAACTGCCGTGAGGCCCCCCCAGAGTCCGAGCCAGGCCCACTCCCGGCGGCGGGCGCCCTCCCGGGTCGCTCTGGCGAGGGCAGCGAGCGCGAACACCGCCCAACACACGCCCATCGCCTCGGTGATGCCGTTGTGCACCTCACTCAAGACGTACGGAGAGAGGACCGTGGCCACCGCGCCGAACCAGGCGGTGACCGGTGAGGCACCCAGCGCCAACGCGAGGGACCGTCCCGCCGCCGAGGCCAGTGCGAGGTAGGTCCACACCAGCAGGTTCCACGCCACGACCGGACCGGCCACGGCGACGATCGGCATCGAGAACGACGCGCCGAGGGGGTCGATGTACCAGAGGTAGCCGCCACTCGGAGCGCCGAGCAAGCGGGTGTAGAGCGGCGCGACCCCCGCGCGGAAACACTCGAGGAACCACCAGCCTCCCCACGCGTGGTTCCACACGTCGACCATCGGGTGGCCCACGAGGTGCGTCGTGAGCACGCGCGGCAGGGGCCACGCTGCGACGGCGGCCAGGGAAAGATGACCGAGAAGGGCGGCAAATCGATGTGCCACGGTCATGGGGAGGTCGCGCCCGGTCACCGTCGCGTCCATTCGGCCCGCATCATCCGATCAGATAACCGCCGCCAGGGCGGCCTTGATAGACCGCGGCCGCCATGGCCGAACCCCAGCACTTCCTCGCCCAGATCATCGCGCAGCACAAGGCCGAGGGCCGCTATGGCGGCCGCGTCGTCACGCGTTTCCCACCGGAGCCGAACGGCTCCCTGCACATCGGACACTCCAAGTCGATCGCCCTCAACTTCGGCCTCGCCGCGCAGTTCGGCGGCGTTTGCCACCTGCGCTACGACGACACCAACCCGGAGACCGAGGAACAGGAGTATGTAGCCTCGATCCTGGAGGCTGTGCGGTGGCTGGGTTTCGATCCGGGCGACAAGATCTTCTACGCCAGCGACTACTTCGCACCGCTCTACGACTACGCCAACCTCTTGATCCGCAAGGGCCTCGCCTACGTGTGCGAGTTGACGGAGGAGCAGACCCGCGAGCACCGGGGGACGGTCACGGAGGCCGGTCGCCCCTCGCCTTTCCGCGAACGCAGCGTGGTGGAGAACCTCGCCCTCTTCGCGCGCATGCTGGCCGGCGAGTTCCCCGAGGGGTAGATGGTGCTGCGCGCCATGATC
>SXON01000183.1 GCA_005778355.1 Pseudomonadota bacterium
AGGCCCCGGGGGCCGCGACGCGAAATCACCCGTGCACCCGCCTCCGCGGCGCGCTCGGACGTGCCGTCGGCGGACTGATCGTCGATGACAAACACTGTTGCACCGGGGAGCGCCTCGAGCACCGCGCAAACTACGCGCCCGACGTTCTCCGCCTCGTTCAGCGTGGGGATGACGACCGCGGCCCGCACCGCGCGCGGGCTAACCCACGTACAGTGTCGTCCCCTGGTTTCCGTACCATGGGGACGTGCAGGCCCGTCCCCTCAACGCCACCCGACGTGCCCTGGGCCGGGGCGGGCTCGTGCTGGCTTCGCTGGCGGCCGGGTTGGCCTGCCTCGAGGCGTACCTCCGCCTTCGCCACCCGGGTACCGTGGATGCCCTCGACAGTTCAGCCTTCACCCGGGCCTCTGAGCTGCCCGGGCAGGCCACGGAGCTCATCCCGGGCAGCGAGAACCGGGGCTTCGCCGGGGGCGCGGTGCGCATCAACAGTCTCGGCTTTCGGGGGGCCGAGTTCCCGCAGACGGGCGCCCCGGGCGTCACCCGGGTGCTGGCCATCGGCGACTCGGTCACTTTCGGCTACGGCGTGGCTGAAAGCGCGACATTCCACCACGTCGCACGGGCCCGCCTAGAGGCAGAGGGCCACCCGCCGGTGGAGTTCTTGAACGCCGGGCTCCCTTCGGCGGGCCTGCCGTACTTGCTTCACGGCACGCGACGCTGGTGCGATCGACTCGACGTCGACGTGGTGCTCGCCGGCGTCGTGCTCAACGACGTGTGGGCCTACGAAGACGGAGTGACCGACGTGGTGCCGCGATCACGCCCCCGGGCTCCACCACCGTCCTTGACGTCGCGACTATTCCATCGTTCGTACGCGTACACGGCGCTTTTCCGCTCGGCCAAGTCTCTCGCTTACGCTACCGGCCTGCTCGACCTCGACGACAACCCTGGCTACCACTTCCCCGCCCTCGGCGAGCCCGGACCTGGGCTTGAAGAGGCATGGACACAGAGCTTCCGGGTGCTCGATGCGCTCCGAGAAGCAACCTCGGCCTGCGACGCCCACCTGGTGCTCGCGGTTTTTCCGTTGGAGGTGCAGTTGAGCGACGACGCCCTCGCGCGCTACCGCGAGGGCATCGGCATCGACGTGGCCGCGACGGCCACCGACCTCGATCCCCAGCGACGCCTCGCCGGCTACGCGGCGCTCCACGGTGTCAACTTCCTCGACTTCACGCCAGCCTTCGTGGGCCCCGACCCTGCGACGTTGTACCTGCGCGACCTGTACGTGAACCTCGACCCCGTGCACCCGAGCATGCTCGGCCACCAGCGGGCGGGCGAACGCCTCGCGGAGCATTTCGACAACCTGGTGCCGCCGGGCGGTTAGCCCCCGCGCCCCATGGCCGTACCCAGTAGCCCCTTCGCCTTCGCCCTTTGCCAGCCGGGGAGCGAGAAGTTCCTCAAGGCGGAGATGAAGCGCCTCCGCCCCGACCTTCACCCAGCCATGCAGCGGCCGGGCCTGGTGAGCTTCAAGGCCACCGCCGAGCCCTTCGATGTGTCGCGACCGCCACGCGCTGTTTTCGCCCGCGCCTGGAGCGCCAGCGCCGGGCCCGCCCACTCGGCCCGAGAGATCGTCGATCTCGCCCGCGCGCTCGGAGTGGCGGCCGCGTGGGTGAGCCCGCGCGACCAGGGGCCACCGGAAGAGGTGCCGCCTGCCCTCCTCGCCGCCGCCGAGGCCGACGCGGCGCGGCTGCGAGACGAGCTGTCGCGACAGGGCGTGGGCAGCGAGGCGCCGGCGGGCAAGCTGGTGCTCGACGTGATCACCGCCCCGGGCGAGCGGCCGGTTGTGGGCTGGCACATGCACACCGAGGGCGCCCCGGGGGCGGGTGGTCGCTGGGACTACGCGGTGCCGAGCGAGGCCCCGTCGCGCGCCTACCGCAAGGTCGTGGAGAGCCTCAGGTTCACCGGTGCTCGGTTGTCACCCGGCGACCTGGTGCTGGAGATCGGCGCGGCGCCCGGCGGCGGCACGCTGGCCTTCGTGGAGCGCGGCGCGCGGGTGCTCGCCGTCGACCCGCGCCCGCTCGACGCCGCCGTGCTCGCACGACCCGGCGTCTCGCAGACCCAGGCGACGATCGGCGACGTCCAAGAACTGCCGCCCGACGTGCGATGGGTGGCTTGCGACGCCGGCATCCCCCCGGCCGACGTGCTCGCCGCGCTCGGGCGGCTCCGGCCACAGCTCCGCGGCGTCGCTGGTCTTTTCTGGACGCTCAAGCTCGTGCACGAGAGCGACGCGGCAAATCTGCAACGCACCCTTGCGCGTCTCGGTGAGATCGGATTCCGCTCGCCCCTCGCGGCGCAGTTGCCAGCGCACCGACGCGACCTCCTGGTGTACGCGCGGGGGCCGCGAGGCGCGTGAAATCCGCTGCGACAAGCCGTCGCGCACGGAGTATTGTCGGGGAAGCATGCCTGAGTCTGCAGTGAAATCGAGCGCATCGAGGCCCGGCGGGGCCACGGCCCTCCTTCACCGCCTGCCGCAGGCGCCGGAGCAGATCCTCACGCTCCTCGCCACGGTGCTCGACAGCACCGCCGACCCCATCCATGTCAAGGACGCGGAGGGGCGGTACGTGCTGATCAATCGGCGCGCCGAGGAGCTGGTTGGCGTCGCGAGCACCCACGTGCAAGGCCGTACCGTGCACGACATCGTCGCGGCCAACATCGCCGAGCGCTCCCAGCAGGACGATCTCGCGGTGATGCGCAGCGGAGAGCCGAACGACAGCGAGTGGCAGATTCCGATGGATGGGAAACCTCGGATCTTCGACGTGCGCAAGGCACCCTGGCGTGATGGCGACGGCCGGATTCTCGGCGTGGTGACGGTGGGGCGCGACGTGACGGACCGTCGTGAGGCGGAGCAGCGTGCCTTCGCCGCGGAGCGGCAGCGGGCGATGGGCCTCCTCGCGGCCGGCGTCGCCCACGACCTGCGCAACCTCCTGCAGATCGCGCTCGGCCGGGTTGAGCTTGGCGCCCAGCTCGTGGAGGGCGATCCGGTGCTCGGTCCCCAGCTGCGGACGGCCGCCGAGGCCCTCGAGCACGCCGCCGAGCTGAGCGCGCGGCTCGGGGCGCTCGGTGGCAGCGTGGGGAGTCGTCGCCCCCTCGACGTGCGGCGCGTGCTCCGGCGTAGCCTCGACGCGCTGGACTCCACCGGTGATCGAATCGTGGTCGTGTCGCGACTTGAAACCCCGGTCCCCTCCGTCCTGGGCGACGACGTGGAGCTCGGCCGCGCCTACCTCAACCTCGTGGAAAACGCGCTCGAGGCCATGGCCGACGGCGGCACGCTCACGGTGGCGGCGCGGGTGGAGCGAGGCCAGGTGGTCACCGAGGTGGCCGACACCGGTCCCGGGATGGACGCCGGCACCCTCTCGCGGGCCTTCGAGCCCTTCTTCACCACCAAGGCGGAGCGGGGCACGGGCCTTGGGCTTGCCGTGGTGCAGCGGGTGGTGGCCGATCATGGCGGTCGCGTGGAGATCTGGTCGCGACCCGGCCAGGGCACGCGGGTGACGGTGGAGTTGCCCACGGTGTAGGCGCCGCGCACGGTCTGGCCGAGGGCAGGTCGCAGGTTACGTCGCCGCGTGCCCCGCCTCCTCGTACGCTTCTCGGCCACCAAGAACCTGCTCCACAACTTGGCACAGGGCGACACGACGATCGGCCGCAACGACGACTGCACGCTGGTCTTGCCCAACCTGTCGGTGTCGCGCGACCACGCGCGCATCACGACCACGCCGGAGAGCGCCGTCATCCAGGACTTGCAGTCACAGAACGGCATCCTGGTCAACGGCAAGCAGGTGGGCGAGCACCGGCTCAAAAACGGCGATGAGGTACAGATCGGCAAGTTCTCGCTCGTTTTCCTCGACGACCGGGAAACCTTCTACAACGGGCGCGTCATCCAGTACATGCCAGCCTACACGCCCGACGCCCTGCCACCCCACATGGCCGACAGCCGGGCCGAGGGCACGATGGCCTTCAACGTGTCGGCGCTGCGGAAGATGCAGGAGTCCACCCACGCGCAAGACAACGCGCGCATCATCCTGATGAGCGATCCCAATCGATTCTGGTATCCGCAGGTGAAAGGCATCACGTTCGGCAACGCGGGCATGGTGAAAGTCGACGCGTGGTTCGCCTTTGGCGTGGTGGCGGCCGTTACCTGGGAGGGCGGCAAACACATCCTCAGCCAGAAGGCCTTCTGGGTGCCCATTGCCTGCAACGGCAAATCCGGAACGCGAATTCCACTGGTACACGGTGCCAAGTTCAGCATCGGCAGCACCCGTTTCCGCTACGAGATCCCGGCGCTCAGCCACGATCTCGACTGAGGCGAGATGCGCGTGCTTCACCTCAGTGACACGCATCTCGGCGTCGATCGCTACTATGCAGGCGCGCCTCCGGGCTGGCGCCGTGCCGACGACCACCTCGCCGCGATGCGGTCGGCGCTCCGCCTCGCCCTCGACGGGCAGGTCGACGCGGTGGTGCATACCGGCGACCTTTTTGACCGCTCCTTGCCGCCTTCCCGCGCGGTGAGCGAAGCCATCGAGGCGCTGGCCGCCGTGGGCCGGGTGGTGCCCACGGTGGTGATGCCGGGCAACCACGACCGTCGCGGACTGCGCCAGCACCTCGGCGATCTTGGCCCTGGCGTGCGCGTCGTGGACGAGCCGAGCGCCTTCCTCCTCGGCACGCTTCGCTGTGTCGCGATTCCCTTCCTGCGCGACGCCGTGGACTGGGCGGCGGCGGCGGCCCTCCTCTGTCGCGACGCCGTCGACCTCTTGCTGGCCCACAACGCCTTCGACGGGGCCCGAGTCCCCGGCTTCACCTTCCGGCCTCGCCCCGGCCACGAGACGGTGGCTGCGGCCGACGTGCCCCTCGCCGTCCGCGACATCCTCTGCGGGCACATCCACACCCGCCAGTGTCTCGCCCTGGGCCACGCGCGGGTGTGGATGCCCGGCAGCACCGAGCGCACCTCCTTCGTGGAACGCCGAGAAACGAAGGGTGCCCTCTGGTACGATGCCGCCGCGCGCATGGGACGCTGGATCGACTTGCCGGCGCGACCGATGGTGCACGCACGGCAGCTCTCCGACCTCGACGAGGTGCTTCCCGGCACACTGGTGGCCCTCGCGCCCGATCTGCGAAACGACGAGGTCGCCGCCCTGGTCCGCGAGCGCGGCGGGTGGGTGAGCCCCTGGGCGCGGGCCACCCCGCAGCAGGCGCTGTTCGCGAGGTAGCTTGGCGCCATGGTCCTCCTCCTCGCCTGCACCGACCCCAGCGAAACCGTCGACACCGAGAAGGCGGTGGACTCCGCCAGCGATGACACCGCCCGCGACACGTCGATCGACACCGCCACCGACACGGCCGGCGACACCGCCGGGGACACCGCTGTCCCCTGCGAGATCGAGTGGTCCTTCTCGGGCCCGCAGGACGGGACGGAGCTCTTCAGCGGCACTCGCTACGACTGGCTGCTCACCGTTCCCTCCGGGGCGGTGGCCAGCATCGACACGAGCACCTGCGTGTCGGTGAGCGACACCCACCGGCTGTGCAGCTACACGCCCACCACCCAGCAGGCGGTGGCCATTGAGGTGGTGAGCGGCGAGTGCACCGACTACGGCAAGTTCGCCATCAACACCCGAGCCGCCGAGGGGATCTGGCCCAACGGCGAACGTTTCCCGGTGATGATGTACGAGGCCACGGAGGAGGACATGGCCACCCTCGCGGCGGCCGGCGTCAACGTGGTGCAGGCCTATGTCAGCCTCGACGACGGCACCTACGAGAGCTTCGCCGCCACCGCCGAGGCCGAGGGCGTGCAGGTGGTGGGGGCCATCCGCGACGCCGCGGATTTCGAGCTGCTCAAAGACGACACTCGCATCGCGTTCTGGTCGCTCCCCGAGGAGCAACGTTACTGGTACCCAGAGGAAATGGCCGTCATCACCGAGCTATCCGCGTTGATCCACGGGAGTGACGACCGTCCGGTCTACATGTACCTCCCCGGTCACTACCCGCCGGACGATCTCCTACCCTACATTTCCTACCTCGATTACATCGGCGCCGGCGCCTATGTCGAGTACTCGGCGCAACCGCACGTGTGGGCGCGCTGGCGCGCCGAGTCGGAGGTCGAGGCCATCGAGTCACTCGGCTACACCACCGCCGCGCGGGTGCCGCTCGCGCTCCCCGGCACCTTCGACTACGAGGGCGAGTCGCCCACCAGCGAGGAAGCGATCCACGACAGCTTCGCCGGGCTCGTGGGCGGGGCCATGGGCTGGTTTCCCTTCGCCTGGTGGCACGCGCGCTACGACGCCGGGAGCACCGCGACCGACGGGCTCCTTTGGGTCGCGGAGCGCCTCGGTGGTGCCGACGCGGCCGGCGAGTGGATGCTGCACGGGGAGCCAACCGACGTGCACTGGCGCGCGGTGGCGGGCGAGACGGAGCTCCGCTTCACCCCGATGTACCTCGAGGAGCAAACCGTCCCCGCGCAGGCGGTTCGCGGCTGGACCCACCACCAGGAGCTGCTCGTGCTCGTGGTGAACTCCTCGGAGGCGGCCGCCACCGTCACGCTCATGGACATGCCCGGCCCCTACGCCTGGGCGCTCGGCAGCGGCGACTTCTACACGGCGGTGACCGGCGACGACGGGCTCACCTTCACCGTGCCGCTCCCGGGGCTCGGGGTGGTGTTGCTGCGGGTGCCGCAGGAGCCAGGCGGGATCTAAGGGCCGCCAAGAACCAATTCGGCCCTACGCCGTTGTTTACCGCCCAGCAGAAGGTCCCAGACCCCGTCAGCGCTCACATCAGCGCCAGAAACGAGGACGTAGCCTATCATTTCGTCCTCATTCGCACCGAACACGACGTCGGCCTCGACGTCAAGATCGACCGTGCCGGGAACGACGGGGCCAGCCAGGACGAAGACGCCACCAGCCGTGCAGTAGTTCTTTCCCTCGTAGATGCACGACGCATCGACCCGCAGTTCGTCAGGTATGTAGGCATGGTTTCCCACCACCATGTCGTTGCTCCCGTCGCCGTTCCAGTCGCCAACGCCCGCAGCCGCGACCACGATGCTCTCGGCGCCGCCGTTGGGGGACACCAAGAACGCCCCGCCGACTGTCCCCAGCTCGAGGACGTCCAACCCCCCGAACGGGCCAAAGGTCACCTGAAGGTAATCACCTCCCCAACTCGCGCCGAGATCGACGCTGCCGTCGCCGTCGATGTCGCCCAGCGTTTGAACGAAGGGTACCCCCTGTCGCGTGGGCTCAGCTGCGTCCCACACAACCAGCGTCGCGACGTCTGCCATTAGAGACACGCCTTCCGGCGGCGGACCGGTAATCAAGTAGGCACCGCCCGAGCTGGCGCCGGTCGCGAAGTCCGCGAGGCCATCACCATCCAGGTCGCCCGTGGATGTGAGGGTTTGGCCGATGTTGTTTCCGCCGTCCTCCCTCGAACCCAAGAGCACCGTCCGCGCGCTGGCGACGTCTCCCTGCCCATTGAGACGCGTGAGAATGAAGACGGCTCCTGCACCGTCGAGTCTTCCTGAAGCGTCGCTCGCGGCTACCACGAGTTCGCCGAGCCCATCGCCATCTACGTCCCCAGGACCGATGTTGCGCCCAAGCTGAGTACCGCCTCGTTCATCGGTGTACCGTTGGACCCCTTCGGCATCGGAGGCCGCTGTCCCCAGGTTGGTGAAACCAGCCTCGACGGGACCGAGGACGACGTAGACCTGCCCGTCGTCGACTCCCTAAGCTTCGCCATAGCCGCCGAATGCGAGATCATCACAGCCATCACCGTCAAAGTCCCCGAGCCCAGACATCCACGCGAGTTGCTCAAGAGCCCCGCCTACAAGCGTCGCCCCAGCATCTTCCGGCGTGACCGACGGGGTCAGCGCCGCAGGGCTGCCCGCGAAGATGTAGCCCGCGCCAGAATGCCAGTTCCCCTCCTCATCGCGCCCAAGACTCTCCACCACGGCGAAAGCCCGGCCGCCATCGCAACCTACGTCACCAACGAAGGCCACACCGTCACCCAAGCCATCCGAGTGTCCAGCGTCATCGCCTAGAACCTCCCAGGAGGCGACGTCATCCAGCGGCATCGCCGCCAGTGCACCGTCACAGTTGTCATCGACGCCTGTGGTCGCCGCCTCCGACGCCTCCGGGTGCACGGCTGCGTTGTTATCATCGCAGTCACCCGCGACCACCGCCACACCGTGAGGGTCGTCGCAGGTGGAAACTTTGGAACCATCCCCGAACCCGTCACCGTCACGGTCGGCGAAGTAGGTCTCGCCGGAGTCACATGGCTCGGCGCTGTCGATGGGCACGGACGAGTCCGGACCGCTGTCGCGAGAGGTATCGGCCCCCCGTGAATCGACCATAGAATCGACCGACGTCGGCTCACAGCCATCGGTCCGACGCTCGGGGCAGGCCAGGGCAATCAAGAGTCCAACAGACACCGTTCCCTCAGAACTCACCCAGCGACAGGAGCGGCCATGCCCGATACCACTTCATCGGGCCATTCGGGCCAGTACCCGCCATTGAGGAGCAGAAGTCGCCGTCGGAGTCGTCAACAGTAATGTACACGAGGGGGTCCGTGGTGCGGTCGCCGTCGTATTCACCGATCTCCTCGATGGTGGCCTCGGGTCCGCACGTCGCGAGAACGTTGTTCCCGGTTGTTCCGGGGACAATGACGGCGCTCCCCAGCCCCATGGAACAGTCGATGGGATCCCACGGAGAACCGGGTTCCCTGAGCTCCCAGCTCTTCACAATCGTTGCTTCCCAAGCCGATGTGTCGATGTCTAGCTGAATAGCGCGCGACACCAGGTCGCTCGTGTCCGGACTGCGGTTGTCAAACATGAGCAGTCCGCCCATCGCCGGAGTGATGTGGTGTTGACCCCCAAAGTCGTCGGCCCCGCTCACGCTGGCGTCGATCTCCACGGCGAAGTCGCTGTAAGCGGGGTCGATGCCCTTCAGTACCCATTCCACTGTCGTGGAATCGGGGTCATAACGAACGATTTCGCTCCACTCCCGCAGCGAATGCGTCACGCGCTCCGTCCCCCCGATCTCGAATGCCGACACCGAGTTCGTGTGCGTCCAGTCAGCAACGAGGTCCGACGTGGCGAACACGGGGTAGTACGGCGCGTCGATCGCTTGCCAGTACGACGTCGCACACGTCAGGTTAGGGCCACCATCGGTACTGGGGTCGAAGCCCATGTCGTCGATAACCGAATGATCGCTGTAGGAACCGAAGGTCGAGTCGTAGATTCTCACCGCATCCTCGACGAAACCGTCCAGCGCGTTGCAGGGGTAGTAGTTGAAGTCGGCAGTCGCGCTTGGTGCCACGGACGTATCTGCAGCCCCGGTGATGACATAGGTCTTTCCGGTGGGTCGGTACCGGAACGCATCGTGATGCGGGCAGGGGCCCGTATCCCCGGCGGCGCCACTGCAATTCCCGGAGAGATCGACGGGCGTGACGACATCGTACCCATCGAAGGCCCACTCGTAGATGTAGCGCTGGTCGATCACGGCCAGGATTGTGCCGTCGTCCGTCCAACTCCAACCGGTGACCGTGGCCCCGGGGAGCCCGGTTGCCGCGTCGATGTCCTGATACCATGCGATGTGGCCTGCGGTGGTGTTCACCGCCACCAGATAGTTCGCCGAGAACTCGCAATCTGGCGTGTCGAACATGACGAAGTTGGACGCGGCACCAGCGTTGCGGGTGACCGACAGATCGAGGTCGGCGAGCGCGGTGGGGAGTTCAGGCTGATCAGAAAGCGGAATCGCGCCTGTGCCGGACCCAGCCAGCAACTCTACCTTGTACTCGTAGTCGTCCATCGCATCCGGGTTGAATCCATACAGGGTGATCGTGACGGGATCCCCGGTGCGCCACTCCGACCACCGCCACGGTCCTCCCGTGTCGAGTCGGTAACCGACCCGAACGCTGTCGGATGCAGTGAGATCGACCGTGCAGTCGTACCGCATCGTGTTGTCGGCTTGCCGCGGACAGCTCTGCGTCACGATGGAAGCCGCCGAGGCCCGAACTGGGACGCCTAGAACTGCCAAGAGAGAGAGAGAGAGCATCCGGGCGCTGTTCACTGGAACTCCGAAGGGCCGCGAGGTGTGTGCGTTGCGACCCCAGCGGGCCGCAAAACGTGCGGCCGGTCAATCAATCCAGCAGTTTTTTCTCGTGGATTTGCGGTCGCCCACGTCGACCGATGGCCGCCACACCAAATAGAACCAGGGCCGCCGCATGCCCCGCGCTGCCCACGAGGCGCAGCGTTGGGTTCCCGCCGAGGTCGCCCACCACCCGCAGCGCCACCGAGGCGTGGAGTACCACCAGCGGGGCATAGAACGCCCGCGTGAAGGGCACCGCCCAGCCCGTCACCGCCGGGAGGATGATGGGCGCGTGGCCAAAGACCATGGAGAGAACAAAACCCACGAGCACCGCGTGCAGCGCCGCGTCGTGGGCCGCCGTGCCCGCCAGGTGCGGACCCCGGGCCCAGAGCACGCCACCCACCGCCAGCCACGCGAAACCGGGGAGCAGGCAGCTCGCCACGTAGCGAGGCAGCCCCGGCTGGCGGATGGTGAAACGCGCGATGTCGAAGCGCAGGAGCCACCAGGCGAGGGCGATGTAGGCGATGCCGAGCAGGCGCGTGTCGATGGCGGCGCCGAGCAAGGCGGCGAACACGACGGCGGCGAAGATCCACAGGCCCCAGCGCGACGGTGGACGCAGTCGCGACAGTTCCAGGCGCTCGCCGGCGATGGTGAGCACCAGAAAGTTCATCCACAACGGCACCGAAGCCTCGACACCGCCGGTGACCACCCAGGCCAGGCTCCCCGCGAGCCACGAGAACGCACCGATCGCGATGACCGCCGTGAACGGTGCCTCGTGACGACGCGCCACCTGCGACGACACGGCCGCCAGGAGCCCGCTCGCCACGACGAGGCACCAGGCCGCCGGCATCACGAAGCCGTGCACCAGGAGGGGACCGGCCAGCGCCGAGAAGAGCGGCGCGAGGTAGGCCCAGCGCGCCTTGTAGGCCACCGCCCGCTCCAGCGCGATCACCGTGCCGAAGAAGGCGCTCGCCAGCAAGGGACCATGCCAAGCCACGGGCCCGGCCAACGGTAAGCTCAGCCCGAGCCTGCCCAGTCCACCCGCCACGCCCGCGAGCATCGCCACCGCTGCGAGCGCGAGCAGCGGATAGCGCCCCCGGGGCGGGATCTCACCAGCCAAGCTGTTCCCGCGCCGCGTCGCTCATGCGATCCGGCGACCAGGGTGGCTCCCACACGAGGTTCACGTCGACCATCGTCCCGCCCGGCACTGCGGCGCCCACGGCCTCGAGCGCCTGCTTCGCCACCATGTCGGCCAGCGGACAGGCCGGCGAGGTGAGCGTGATGTCGATATCGACCACGCCGGGACCCACGCGCACGTCGTAGACGAGGCCGAGATCCACGAGGTTGATACCCACTTCCGGGTCGTTGACAGTGCGCAGGGCGTCGATCACCATGGCTTGCGACAGCATGGCTACCGGTAGCCCGCGGGCAGCCGCGCCGCTGTCAACGCCGGTCAAGGCGACGGCGCTACCACCACCACACCACAAGCGTGTTGGCCTGCGGCACCTCGCAGAGGGTGGTGCTGAAACTGCCGCTCGTCTCGGCGCCGTCGAACTCCAGTCCTTCCTCCGAGCCGGCCAACGAGCCCTCCCAACTCCCCGAGAGCACCTGGCCGTCGCCACCGGTGATGGTGATCGTCCCCTCGATCTCGTAGCCCTCATCGCCGTCGTCCTCGTCGTCCTCGGCCATCGAGATGAAGTCGAAACCGCAGTCTTCCTCGACCCAGTAGTCCACGAGCGCGGTCTCCTCCGCGGCGCGGTCGCGCCAGTACGCGCCGTACACGGAGCCCTCGCCCCCGCCCATGTCCGAGGACTCGCCGAGAGGGTACTCCCCCGCCTCCACGTCGCCGCCGCAGTACGCGTCGTCGGCGCCCTCCACGCAGAAGCCGAAGCTCAGTCGCTGCATCTGGGCGGGGTAGTTGCGGTCGGCCGCGTCCATGCGATCGAGGAAGTCGGGCATCCCCGCGCACATCGCCTCGGCGTCGTTGCCGTCGTCGCTCGCGGCGAGGAGCGCCTCGCTCGCGTCGTTCCAGGCGGCCTGGTAGCCCTGGGCGCGGATGCAGCCGAGGGTGGCGTCGGTCAGGCTCACCGAGTGGTCGGTGGAGATTTCGTCGACCGAGTCCCCGCGCCCCGAGGGGCCCACGATCTCGGCGTCCCAGGAGGGAAAGGAAAAGGCGCTCAACGCGGGAAACAGGCCGACGCCATCGACCGATATGGAGGCGCAGCCGAGCAGGGCGAGGATCATGCCTCGTCGTAACTCGCGCCTACCCGATCATGCCGTCTACAAAGGCAGCGGCATCGAAGTCCCGCAGGTCGCCCACCTTCTCGCCCACGCCCACCAGCTTCACCGGCAGGCCGAACTCCTCGGCGATGGCGATGACCACGCCGCCCTTGGCGGTGCCGTCGAGCTTGGTGAGCACCACCCCGGTGACGCCGGCGACGTCTTTGAAGAGGCGAGCCTGCGAGAGCGCGTTCTGTCCCATGGTGGCGTCGAGCACGAGCAAGACCTCGTGAGGCGCGCCGGGAACGAGCTTGCCGATCACACGGCGGATCTTGCCGAGCTCGTCCATCAGCGCCTTCTGCGCCTGCAAACGCCCGGCGGTGTCGCAAATCACCACGTCCATCCCGCGCGCTTTCCCCGCCTCCACCGCCGCGTGCGACACCGCCGCCGGGTCGGCCCCCTCCTGCTGGGCGATCACGTCGACGCCCGCGCGCTCGCCCCACACCTTGAGTTGCTCGATGGCGCCGGCGCGGAAGGTGTCGCCGGCCCCGAGGATCACTGACTTCCCCTCCCCCTTCCAGCGGGCCGCCAGCTTGCCGAGGGTCGTGGTCTTGCCGCTGCCGTTCACCCCGACCACCAGCACCACGTGCGGCTTCTGCGTCAATTGGATGCGGGGGTCGTGCTTTTGTAGTCGCGACAGCATCGCAGTCTTGAGCGCGCCACGCAGGTCTTTCTGGCCGGCAATCTCGGCCACCAGCGCCGCGGAGGTGCGCGCGCCCACGTCGGCGCGGACCAGGGCCTCCTCCAGGGCCTCGCGCTCCACGGCCGCCTTGTCGGCGAAGAGGCCGGCAAAGAGCTCGCGCGTGCGGGAAAGCGCCGCCAGGAGCGGTGAGGGTGTCGCGACTGGCTCCGGCAAGGGCTCGGGCGCGGCGCCGAGAGGGCCCGGCAAGCTCGGCGGCACCATGCTTCGGCGCACCACCCATGCGGCCACGCCCGCCAGCAAGACGATGATGACGACCCAGATCGTTGTGCTCAAGCGCCCTCCATCTTCACGCTCACCAGTCGCGAGGCGCCCGGCTCTGGCATCGTGATGCCGTAGAGCACGTCGGCCGCCTCCATCGTCTTTTTATTGTGGGTGATCACGATGAACTGCGAGTTCGCGGCCATCGTTTTCAGCATGTCGTTGAAGCGGGTGCCGTTGCCCTCGTCGAGCGGCGCGTCGACCTCGTCGAGCAGGCAGAAGGGGGAGGGCTTCACCCGGAAGAGCGAGAAGATGAGGCCGATCGCGGCCATCGCCTTCTCGCCACCCGAGAGGAGCGACAGGTTTTGCACCTTCTTCCCAGGTGGTTGCACCATCATCTCCACGCCGCAGTCGAGCAGGTCCTCGTCGTCGGTGAGCTCGAGCTTGGCGGAGCCGCCGCCCACCAGTCGCGGGTAGATCTCGGCAAAGTGTTCGTTGACGAGGTCGAAAGTCTCGCGGAATCGTTCGCGACAGGTCTGGTTGATCTTGGCGATCGCCGACTCGATCACCTCCATCGCCGACTCGAGGTCGGCCCGCTGGCGGTCGATGTCGTCGAACTGCGTCTTGGCCGCGTAGAACTCGGTGATCGCCTCGGGGTTGGTCTCGCCGATCTTGAAACGTTCGTTGCGCAGGGCCTCGGCCTCCTTCGCGCGCGTGGCCAGGGCGAGGTCGTCGAGATCGAGCGCGCGAGCATCGATGCGCGCGGTGGGAACCGGCTCGGCGCCGAGGGCCCGCTCCTCCTCGCGCGGTTCCCAGCCGTGGACAAGCAAGGCGCCGTCGCGATCGATGCGGTCGAGCAGGGCGGGGAGCGAGATGCCATGGGCCTCCTCGGCGCTGCCGAGAACCGCCTCGATCTCGGCGCGCACCCGCGAGAGGGCGCCCTCGGCCTCCACGTGACGATCCTTCGCGCCGTCGCGACGGTCCCTGGCCGAGCGGGTGGCGGCCTCCTCCTGCCGGACCTTCTCCTTCTCGACCTTGGCTCGCTCCCTGGACGCTTCGAGTTCGCCTGCCACCTTGCCCTGGGCCTCGCCCAGCGCCTGGATCTTCTGGGCCGTGGCCTCGGCCTCGAGCGCGAGCGCGGCCCGCCGGCGCTCCACGTCGTTCGTCTCCGCGGCCACCTGCTCCACGCGACGCGCGGCCCGTTCGGCGCGCCCCCGGGCCCCCTCGGCGGCGGCCGCCTGGCCAAGCGCGTCTTTCTGCAGGGACTCCGCCCGGTAGCGCAGCGCCGACGACGCGCCCTGCGCCGACTGCAGCTCGGGTTCCACGGTCTCGAGCCTCACCTGCTCGCTCCGGACGGCCAGCTCGGCATCGTGCTGTCGCGACTCGGCAGCGAGCGACTCGGTCTCGATGCGCTGCCGATCCGCGGAAAGCGCCACCTCGGCCTGCGCGATGAGCTCGGCCTCGCGGACCAGCGCCTCGGCGGCTCGCTGGGCGCGCAGGGCGTCGGCCTCCGCCTCGCGCACCCGGTGGCGCGCCTCGCCCACCTGGTTCTCGATGCCGCGCGCCGCCGCCCGCGCCTCTTCCACGGCCGCGAGAGCCGCGGCCACCGCCGCCTCCGTTTCCTTCTGGGCCGCGCGACCGGCCACCACGGCGGCCTCGCGCTCGGCCACCGCCACCGACTCCATCTTGCCGCGGACTTCCTCGATCTCGCGACGGCGACGCACCGAGGCCAACGCCGCGCCCGACTCCGCCCCGATCACCACGAGAGCGTCGCGACGCACCACCGCGCCATCCCGCGCGGCCACCGTGCGCCCCGGAACCCATGCCGCCAGCGCCTCGGTGAGCGTGTCGACCACCGCGAGATCGGGCAACAACGCGGCCATGGCGGCCCGACCGGCATCGGTGTGGCCAAGCGAGGCGGAGGGCGCGGTGGCCACCGACTGCCCCCGGTGCACCAGCTCCAGCGGCAAGATCCTCAGTCGTGACTGGCCGGCCTTTGCCACCACGGCCACCGCCGTGGCCGCGTCGGGGACAACCACCGCGTCGAGCGCCCCGTCGAGCGCGCGCGCCACCGCGTTCTCCAGCGCCGCGGGGATCTCGAGACCCTCGCCCACCACGCCCATCGCCCCGGGCGCCGCCAGCGCCGCGCGCACGCCGTCGGGCAAGTCCACGTGGCGACGCTCCATGTCGAGCAAAGACTCCAGCCGGGCCCGCCAGCGCTCGCGTTCACGCGTGGCCTCGGTGAGCGCCAGGTCGGCGGCGCGGGTGGCCTCGATCGCCTTCTGGCGCGCGAGCTCGAGGGGCCCGACCGCCGCGCGACGGGCCTCGATGGTGGCGCGCGCCCCCTGGGCCTCGCCTTCGACGGCGGCCAGCGCCACGCGCACCCGTTCCAGCTCCTCGGAGGCCCGGCTCGGCGCGGTCTCGGCGGCGGCGCGGCGATGCCGCTCGGTACGCGCGTCGAGCTCGGCACGGCGCGCCTGGAGGCCATGGGCCTGTCCCCGGGTGCGCACGGCGGCATCGAGCGCGGCCTGGGCCTTGCGCTTGGCCTCGTCGAGCGCCCGGCGGGCCTCACCGGCCCGTTGGTGCGCCGCCTGGAGCCGTTCTGCCGCCACCTCCGCCTCGGCCCGCACCGACGAGAGCTCCGCCTGCGCCTTCGCCGCGGCCTCGCCGGCGCGGGTGGCCTCGGCCCCGGCGGCGTCGCGCTCGGTGCGCTGGTCTTCGAGGTCGCGCGCCAGCTGGACGAGCCGCCGAGCCGCCCCCTCGATCTCGCGCCGCTGGTACTGGGCCGCGCTCTCCTCGACGCGCCGATCCGCCTCCACCTGGTTGAGCTGGTCGCGCAGGCGCCCCACCTCGGTCTCCGCCGCCTCCAGGACGCGCCGACGGGTGTCGAGCTCCTCCTCGTGCCGGGCCACGGCGCGCGACGCCTCCTCGAGCTCGGCAGCGGCCACGCGCACCCGGTCGCCGAGCGCCTTGCGGTCGCCCGCGAGCCCGCCGAAACGCGCGAGCGCCACGGTGAGCTCCACCTGTCGAAGCCGGGCGTCGAGCGAAGCGGCGCGCAGCGCCTTGGTGACTTGTCGCTCGGCCGACTTCATCGTGCGGCCGAGGTCGTCGTGCAGGTCGGCCACTTTCTCGAGGGCCTCGCGGGTGTTCGACAACTTGTCGAGCGACTCCTCGCGACGCGCCTTGTAGCGGGAGATGCCCGCGGCCTCCTCGATGAGCGTGCGACGGTCCTGAGCGCGCGCATGCACGATCTGCCCGATGCGGCCTTGCTCGATGAACGAGTACAGGCGATTCCCCACGCCCGTGTCCATGAACAGGTCGTTCACGTCGCGAAGGCGCACGCGCTCGTTGTTGACGAGGTAGTCGCTGCCGCCGTCCTTGTAGAGCCGCCGGGTAACCTCCAGCTCGGGGAAACGTTGCCAGATACCCGGGAAGGGCTCGTCGCCCGCCACGAAGGTGAGCGACACCTCGGCGAAGGAAACACCGTGTCGCGACGCGCTACCCGCGAAAATCACGTCGCTCATCGAGTCGCCGCGCAGAGACTTCGCCGACTGCTCGCCGATGCACCAGCGCACCGCGTCCATGATGTTGGACTTGCCGCAGCCGTTCGGCCCCACCACCCCGGAAATGCCCGGCCCGAAGTGCAGCGTGGCCCGGTCGGCGAAGGACTTGAAGCCCTGCAGTTCGAGCTTGCGGATCTTCACCGGCCAACCACCCGGGGGTTGCCTAACCGCCGCTACTTGCCGGTGGCGGCCCGGCGCAGGTCCTCGACCGCCGAGTCGCGACGGAGCGTTGCCTCCGACTCCGGGGCGAGCGACGCGAGGGTATCGACGAAGACCAGCCGGTCGGCCCCTTCCACGGGCAGGGCCTCGCCGAAGAAACGCGCGAAACCGGCGAGCAGCACGCCCGTCCGGTCGACCTCGGCGACGAACCGTGGTGGCGCGTCGACCATCACCCGTTCGCCATCGCAACGTGAGAGCAGTCGACCATCGTCAAGACGCAGGCTCCATCGGAAACGTCGCTCCCGGTAGCTCGCCACGTACGCGCTGCGCGCGGCGTCGCTGTGGGTCAAGACCAGGGCGCCGGCGAGGCTCGGGGCGAGGAGCTCCGCGAAGCTCGCCACGCCGTTTCGTCGCGACACGGAGTTGGCTGCCTCCAGCGCGTCGCGTCCCTCGGTGGACAGTCCGGGATCGCCCGAGAAGCTCGCGGTCCACACCAGCCGCTCGATGCCCCCGGCCCAGAGATCGGCCGGCCGCCAGGGCCCGGTCACCGACACCACCACCCGGCCCCAGCGCGCGAGCCAGCGCTCGTCCACCCGCCGGCGAAGCTCGGCCACCAGCGCGGGGGCGCCGAGGGGCTCGAGGGCGTGGAGTTGGACGAGATCCATCATGGAGAGTGTGTACGGCCGCGAAGGGCGGATCAAGAGAACGTTTCGCTAGGGCGTGAACATCCCCGCCACGCAGGCGGTCATGAAGGTGGCCAGGGAACCCCCGATCATGGCGCGCAGGGCGAGCGCGGCGAGGTCGTCCTTGCGGTGCGGCGCGAGGGGGCCAATGCCGCCGAGCTGGATGCCGATGCTGGCGAAGTTGGCAAAGCCGCACAGCGCGTAGCTCGCGATCACCGCGCTGCGGGGCGACAGGGGCGACGGGCCAGACTGGATGGCGCCGAGGTTGATGTAGGCGATGAACTCGGTGAGTACGAGCTTCTCGCCGAGGAGGCGCCCCACCACCGGGGCCTCCGCCCAGGGCACGCCCATCATCGCCGCCACCGGCGTGAAAGCCCAGCCGAGCACCCTCGCCAGCGACAAGGGCTCGCCGAAGAGCGGCACGAGGCCAAGGCCCCAGTCGATCATCGCCACCAGCGCCACGAAGGCGATGAGCATCGCCGCCACGTTGATCGCGAGCGACATGCCCTCGCTCGCGCCGCGCGCCGCCGCCGCCATCACGTTTCCGTCGGGGCGCTCGTCGTGCACGGTGAGCGAGCGCGCCGTTTCCGGCTCCTCGGTTTCCGGGACCATCACCTTGGCGATCACCAGCGTGGCCGGGGCGCTGAGGATGGAGCTGGTGACGAGGTGCCCCGCGATGCCGGGGATGTGGCCGAGGAAACTCACGTAGGCGGCGAGCACGCCCCCGGCGGTGTTGGCAAAGCCGCCGAGCATCACGCAGAAGAGCTCGCTACGGGTCATGCGGCCCACGAAGGGCTTCACCAGGAGGGGCGCCTCGGTCTGCCCGAGGAAGATGTTGGCCGCGGTGGACAAGGTTTCCGCGCCGCTGGTGCCCATGGTCCGGTGCATCACCCACGCCATGCCCTGCACCAGCTTCTGCATGAGTCCCAGGTGGTAGCTCACCGCCATCAAGCTGGAGAAGAACACGATGCTCGGCAGGATCCAGAAGGCGAAGGTCTTCACCGGCGGGGAGATGTGGCCGGCGTAGAAGCTCAGCTTGCCGTCGGGACCGGCCACCTGGTGGGGCTCCACCGACTGGAAGGTGAAGTCGGCCCCCTTCTCGGAGAATCCGATGAGGGTCCGCACGCCGCCATCGACGTACTCGAAGAAGAACGCCTGCGCCTCAGGCGAGAGCACCACCAGACCGAAAAGCACCTGGAGCACCAGCCCCCAGCCGATCACCCGCCAGGGGAGGCGGCGCGACCGGCCCTCGCTGATGAGCCAGGCCAGGGCCACGAGGCCGAGGAGCCCCAGGAAAGAGACGATCCTCAAAGGCTCGGGTCCGTCGCGTCGATGAATCGTTCGCCTGCCGCGTCGAAGACGGAGACGTGGCCATTCTGGAGGTCGTACACCCAGCCGTGGAGCTGAAGCGTGCCCGCCTCGAGACGGTTGCGCACCACGGCATAGGTGCTGAGGTTGAGCACTTGCTGCATCGCGTTCGCCTCGACGGCATGTCGCCAGCAGGTGTCGTCGTCCACATACTGAAGTCGCGACTCAATAATCGCGGGGGCGAGGTGATCGAGCCACTCGTAGAGCGAGGGCAGCTTCTTCACCTTCTTGTGCCCGTCGAGCACCGCCTTCACGCCGCCACAGCCGTAGTGACCGCACACCACGATGTGGCTGACGTGGAGCACCTCCACCGCGTACTCGAGTGCCGCGCCCACGCTGGCGTCGGCGTGCTCGAAGGGGGGCACGGCGTTGGCGATGTTGCGCACCACGAAGAGCTGGCCCGGCGCCGACGAGGTGAGCAACTCCGGCACCACCCGGCTGTCGCTACAGCCGACGTAGAGCGCCGAGGGCGACTGGTGCTCGCTGGCGAGCTGGGACAGGAAATCCCGAGCACCCGCCGCGAACTCGCGACGGAAACTCTCGTGACCCTGGAGGAGGCTCTTCATGCCTCAATAGTCGCACATCGACAGGCGCACCCGGACCGCCGTGCGTTCGCCCTTCACGATGACCGGGAAGAACGCCCACTGGTCGAGCGCCTCGTTCACGCGCCCGCTCACCTCGATCTCGCCCGACACCCAGCGGGTCTTGAGCACCTTGCCGGTGGCATCAAGGTCGACGTCGACGGCGCAGCTCGCCGACGGGCGCGTGACCCCCCAGTCGGGCGGGACGAACTGCTTGACGTAGACCGGCGGTTGGGCGGTGCGCTTGGGCAAAGGCGTTTCTTTGCCGTCGACCAGGAGCATCACCTCGCGCGCCGGCACCACCTCGGCGTCGCCCCGGCGAACGAAGATCGGCGCCGGGAAAACCGACTGCTTCGGCACGTCGCCCTCGCGGGCCGGCCACTCCCAGCTCCGCACGTTGTCTTCCGCCGCCTTCTTCGCGCTCGACGGGCACTGCTCGGCGCGCACGGCAATTGCCTTGCCCTCGGCGTCGATCACCGCCCGCACGTCGCAGCGGTACACACCCGGGGGGTAGTCGCTGAAACCCTCGCCCACCGGCGTGTTCTCGCCCCACGAGGGTTCGAGCTCCGACCAGTGTACGCTCGCGACGCCCTCGAAGGCCTGCCCCACGTCGATGGGCGGCTCGGGCGGCGGGATCGGCGGCTCGTACACGGTGGGATCGTGCTCGCGAGGCACCACGACGAAGCGGTCTTTCGGGAGGGGTGCGTACCAGATCAGCGAGGCGCGGAGCCACGGGTAGAAGGGGTTGACGCCATCGCGGTTCCAGAAGCCCACGTCGGGGAAGGTGGGTGGCTCGGTGAACATGAAGGCCACGCCGCCGTCGCCGCCGATCGAGAGCCCCGGCGCCGGGGTCATCACCTCGCCGCGGAAGCCCGCGTACATGCCGGCCGCGCCGTAGGCATCGCCGAAGCCGCCCACGGTGAAGCCGAAGATGCCGCGGTGTTCGAAGTGACGACGTTTGCTGCTGATCGCCGCGTCGACCCGGATCGTCGGCACCCATGTTTCCACGAGGGTGCCGCGGAAGTAGTCCTGGTCGAGGTCGACGCCCGCGCTGAACGAGAGTTGCTCACCGAGGTGAACGCGCCCCTCGGCGCCAAACCAGCCCGCGCCACCCACGCTCACCGCGCCGCCGATGAAACCGACGATGTGCTTGCGCGGGAGGTAGCTCTCGACGGTGAAGGTGTTGTCCCACTCGAGCTCGCCGTCGACCGGAAGGCCGTCGCGCAGCGCCGGGTCGAACTTCCACTGCACGATCGCGGTGGCGAGCGCGTAGTAGGCCTCTTCCTCGCACTCGATGTTCTCGACGTCTTTCACCGTGCCGTCGGCGCGGACGAGGATCTTCACCTTGCAGGGATACTCGCCCTTCTTCACGGTGCGGTAGGACTGAGGCATGAGCGGGTCGACCGTGGGATGCGGGACCGGCGGGACGTAGGACGGCGGCGCGACGGGTGCAGCCGCCGGGGGAACGGCCGGCGCTGGATCTTCAGCCAGGGCCCCTGCGACAAGGAAGCGAGCGGCGAGGAGCAGCATCAGGACGAGGCCTCGACCCGGCCGAGGAGGAGCCGCCGGGGGGCGCCAATGTCGCCGATTGTGTAGGCGCTGGCCACCCAGCGACGCGCCTCGTCGTGCGCGTGGTCCGCGTGGAGCAGCGTGGCGAGCGGCTCGCCACGCGACACCGGCTCACCCACCTTCTTGTGGACGAGCACGCCCACGCGAGGATCAACCGGGTCTTCGGCCCGCAGTCGCCCGGCACCCATCACGAAGGCGGCGCGACCGATCGACAGGGCGTCGCACCGGGTGACGATCCCGCTCCGCTCGGCCAGGACGTCACCCCGCCGAGGCGCGCTCGGCAGTCGCGACAGATCGCCCCCTTGGGCTCGGCACATCGCCGCGAAACGCTCGTAGGCCCGCCCGCTGTCGAGGACGTCGGCGGCCTCGGGATGTCCCGCGAGTAAGAGCGTGATCTCGCGTAGGTCGGAGGGACCGCCGCCCTGCAGGCAGTCGACCGATTCCTGCACCTCCACCGCGTTGCCGCAGGCCACGCCGAGCGGTTGTTCCATGTCGGTGAGCAGGGCCGACGTCGCGACGCCCGCACCGTTGCCGACGCGGACCATCGCCTCGGCCAGCGCCCGCGCGTCGGCCTCGGTCTTCATGAAGGCACCGCTGCCCACCTTCACGTCGAGCACTAGCTGGTCGAGGCCCTCGGCGAGCTTCTTCGAGAGGATGCTCGCCACGATGAGCGGGATGCACTCCACCGTCTGCGTTTCATTGCGCAGCGCGTAGAGGATGCGGTCGGCCGGGGCCAACTCGCCAGTTTGACCGCTGATGAAGCATCCCACGTCGCGGAGTACGCGATGCAGCGCCCCGTCGGCGAGATCGGTGCGGTAGCCGGGCACGGCCTCCAGCTTGTCGAGCGTGCCGCCGGTGTGACCCAGTCCGCGGCCCGACACCATCGGCACGCGCAGGCCAAGCTCCGCCCAGAGTGGCGCGAGAACGAGCGACACCTTGTCGCCCACGCCGCCGGTGCTGTGCTTGTCGATGAAGGGACCGTCGATGCCCGGCCAGGACAACCGGGCGCCCGAGTCGGTCATTTCGCGGGTGAGCGCGACGGCCTCGGCGTCGGTCAGGCCGCGGACGAAGCTGAACGCCAGCCACGCGGCGGCCTGCGGTCGCGACACCGAGCCATTCACCACGCCCTTGACGAACTCGCCCATCTGTTCGGCGGTGAGCGCCTGCCCTGCCCGCTTGAGTCGGAGGATCTCGTCGATCATGGCCCCGCCACGTAACCCCAGGCCCGCACCAGGGCGCCCTCTTCGGGGTGCAGCCCGTCAGGGTGAGAGCCCGTCGCGAGACGAAACGCCCAGGTGCCCACCAGCATGACAAGCGCGCTCCAGATGGCGGCGCGCGGGTAGCGCCAGCGGCGGAGAGGCTCCACGAGGGCGACGGGGAGCACGACGAAAACCAGCGGGTGAAGCCGCCAGGCCTCGACCGGATGACCGGTCGCGAGCGCCAG
>SXON01000184.1 GCA_005778355.1 Pseudomonadota bacterium
CGGGTTCGGCCTCGGCGTCGGGCGCGGCATCCGTGTCGGGGTCGGGGTCGGGGTCGGTGTCGCCGTCGGCATCGGTGGCGGTGTCGGTGTCGCGATCCGTGTCAGTGTCGGCGTCGCCCCCGGAATCCGGGTCGATCACGACGCCCGAGTCGTTGTCCCAGGCACCGGAGTCCACCCATCCGCTATCGCCGGAGTCCCAGTGGCTCTCGGGGCCAAAAGCCGAGCCGGAAAGGGTGGAGTAGGCGCCGAGCGCGCCGAGGGCGGCGGCGAAGGAGAGTAGGTAGATCCACATGGGTGCTCCTCGAGGGTGGAATGACGGTAGCAGCAAAGCGCGTGCCGTGTCGCGATGTGTGATCGCGCACATGGGCGATGGGCACGCCGCCCCCGGTGCCGGCGCCGCCTGCCCGGTCGAAGGCCCGATATCGGCTTGGCACGGCGCTTGCTTTTCTCTCCCGCCTCAGGAGTGCTCGTGAAAAACGTCGTGATCCTCGGTGCCGGCACCGGCGGCAGCATCGTGGCCGCCAAGCTCGCGCGCCAGTTGCCGCAGGGCTGGCACGTCACCCTCGTCGACCGCGACGACGCTCACGTGTACCAGCCCGGCCTCTTGTTCGTGCCCTTCGGCAAGGCGGAGCCCCAGAGCCTCGTGCGCGCACGCCGCCCGCTGGCGCCCCCGGGGGTCACCCTCCGCATCGAGCCCGTGGAGCGCGTGGAGCCTCTCCATCACCGCATCGTGTTCGGCGACGGCCAGGTGCTCGGCTACGACGTGCTCGTCCTCGCCACCGGCTCGCGCATCCTGCCGGAGAACGTCACCGGTCTGACGGGCGAGGGCTGGCTGCGGAGCGCCTTTGACTTCTACACCATGGAGGGCGCCACGGCGCTGGCCGAGCGTCTCGATCGACTGGAGTCCGGTCGCCTCCTCGTGCACGTGGCCGAGATGCCGATCAAGTGCCCGGTGGCGCCCCTGGAGTTCGCCTTCCTCGCCGACGCCTTCCTGCAGGAGCGGGGCCGTCGCGACGCCGTGGAGATCGTGTACGCCACGCCGCTCGATGGCGCCTTCACCAAGCCCCGGGCCTCGGCCGTGCTCGGTGGGATGATGGACGCGCGTCGCATCAAGGTGGAGACCGATTTCGTGGTCGACCAGGTGGACGGCGAGCGGCGGGTGATGCGGGCCTTCGACGGCCGGGAGCTCGACTACGACGTGCTGGTGACCGTGCCCCCCCACGGTGGCGCCGAGCTGGTGACGGCCTCGGAGATGGGCGACGAGTCCGGCTGGTTCCCGGTGAACAAGCACAGCCTGCAGTCGCGCGAGTGGCCGGCGGTGTTTGCGCTGGGCGACTGCACCGACGCGCCGACCTCGAAGGCGGGTGCGGTGGCGCACTATCAGGGCGAGGTGCTGGTGGCCAACGTACTCGCCTTCATCGCCGATAAACCGCTCGTCGAGCTCTCCGACGGCCATGCCACCTGCTTCGTGGAGACCGGACACGGCAAGGCGATGCTGATCGACTTCAACTACGACACCGAGCCGCTCCCGGGGGTTTTTCCCTACGCGGGGGTGGGTCCCTTCACGCTTCTCGGCGAGAGCACCACCAACCACTGGGGCAAGATCGCGTTCGAGTGGCTCTACTGGAACGTGTTGCTCAAGGGCACCGAGATCCCCCTGCACCACCGCATGTCGATGGCGGGAAAGGAACACGCGGCGCCGAGCGCCGAGCGCAAGGTGGCGAACCCTGTCCCCCGGGGACCGTCGCGCCTGGAACGTATCCGCGCCGCGAAGGCCGGTAAGGTTGCCGAGGCGCCGCCCGTCAGCGCCGCGCTCTCGCCCGCCCAGCAAGCCGTCGTGGATGCCGCCCGCGGCGAGTTCCAGTCGCGCGGCGTCTCGCCCAACATCCGTCGCCTCACGATCGTGGCGGGGCTCAGCACCCGCGAACTCTACACGCTCTTCCCCCGCGCGCCGGCCAAGACCGTGGCCCAGCTCGCGGGCATCCCCAAGCCAGTTGGCTGCATCTAGGAGACCGCCATGGAAACCAACCGCACGATTGCCATCATCTGCAGCAAGGGCGGCCTCGACGAGGTGTACCCCGCCTTGATCCTCGCCAGCGGCGCCCGGCAGAGCGGGCTCGACTGCTTCATCTTCTTCACCTTCTACGGGCTCGACGCCATCACCGAGGCGAAGATCGACCACCTCCACGTGAACATGGTGGGCAATCCCAGCAGTCCGATGCCCACCATGCTCGCGGGGTTGCCGGGCATGGAGAACTTCGCCGCCACCATGATGAAGAAGAAGATGGTGGAGCTCGACCTGCCGGGCGCGCGCGAGATGATCGGCATGCTCGACGAGTCCGGTTGCGAACTGTACGCTTGCGAGCTGGCGATGAAGATGTTCGGGCTCAAGAAGGACGACCTAGTGCCCCAGGTGCGCGACGTGATCACCGTGGGAGACTTCTACGAGCTCACCGAGGGCGCGCAGATCATCTTCACCTAGGGTCGCGATCGCGGCGGGTGACGAAGGGAAGGGCCACGAGCTGACCCCAGCGCCCGTCGCCGAGGCCCACCGTGTCGCGACGACCGGCCGTCGACGTGGCGAGCTGCGCGAGGCAGAGCACCGCCCCCTCGGCGGGACTGTAGGCGCTCGAGGTGACGCGGCCGAGCAACTCGCCGTCGAGGCTCACCCCCGTGCCCCGGGGGACGGGCATCGCGCCGGGGGCGAGGATCCCGCCGATCCGGGCCTGCGCCGTTCGCCCCTCGGTGGCTTCGCGTCCGGTGAATGTGCTCGTCTTGCCGCGCCCGAGCCAGCCGAGGCCGGCGTCGGCCGGTCCGCCGAGCGGCGCCAGGTCGTTCGGGTAGAGCAGAAAACCAGCTTCGATTCTAAGGAGATCCACGGTTGCATAGCCGTAGGGCTCCGCCCCGGCCTCGACCAGCGCCCGCCAGGTGGCCAGGGCGGCATCGGCCGGGAGGTACAACTCGTAGCCCTGCTCTCCGGTGAACCCGGCGCGGGCGATCCTGAGCTCTGGCCCCGCCTCGCGATGGTCGCCGGGCGCGAGCCCGGTGGTGTCGGCCACGCTCCCGACGATCTGTGCGCTCCGTGGTCCCTGGACGGCGAGCACGTGCAGGTCGTCGCGCTCGACCATGGTGGCCCCGAGCTCCGCCAGTCGTTCGCGGGTGCTGCCCGCGCCGGCGCTGAGCCAGAAGCGCTCGGGTTGGATCCGCAGGCAGAGCAGCTCGTCGACGATCCGACCGCGGCGATTGAGCACCACCGAGTAGCGGCTCGTCCCCGTCGGCATGTCAGACACGGCTCGCGGGAGCAGGCGCTCCAGGATGTCGGCGCTGTCGGGGCCATCGAGCTCGATCACCCGGAGCTGCGAGGCGTCGACGATCCCGCAGCGCTCGCGCACGGCCGCCCGTTCCTGGGCGAGCGGACGGTCGTAGCGCCATGGCATGGCCACGCCTGCCCACTGGTACGCGCCCATGTCGGCCCCGAGGCGCTCGTGCTCGGACAACAGAGCCGTTGGACGCCGAGTGTCGTTCAGTGGATCACCTTGCGGAAGTTGTAGCAGATGATGTCCATCCGCTCCCGCAGGTAGAAACGGTGCGCGGCGTGCCGCTGCACGCCGGAGTCGAGGACCAGCTGCTTGCACCCATGGGCCTTGCCGTGGGCCTCCATCCAGTCGAGCAGGGCCTTGCCGTGGCCGTGGCTGCGTGTCTCGCTATCGGTCACGAGGTCATCGACGTAGAGGTGGTGTCCGAGCGCGAGCCCCGTGGCGAGGCGGAAACCGGCCACTGCCCGCACCTCGCCGTCCTCGTAGAGCGACACCACCCGGTAGTGGTCGTGGGCCTCCTGGTGGTGCACCTGCGCCACGTAGGCGTCTTCGCTGAGTTGGGGGCGCAGCTGCACCATCACCCGGTGGCTGCGGCGTAGGTCGACGTCGTTGTCGACGAGCTTGATCTCGATCATGGTGGATTCCTCGGGGCTGTGGGTCTAGTCGAGTCCGACGGCGCGCAGCAAGTCACCCACGCGCTGCACGCCGGCGAAGGCCTCGAAGTCGAACGGGCGGTCGAGGCGATCTTCCAGCTCCACCACCAGCGCGGCCAGGGCCAGCGACGAGATGCCGATCTCGGCGAAGCCGAGGCGCCGAGTGGCGTCGTCGTCGGGCAGGGCTCGGCGAGCGTGGGTGGACAAGAGCGCCAGCACCACGCCCGCCTCGTGGGCGCGATTCTCAGGGGTGGTCATGAAAGCCTCAGGACTTCGAGTGGATTATCTTGGTAAAACCATCTGAGTTCTCGCTCGTCCAGCGGGCCGTCGCCGCCGAGACGTGCGAGCCACTCCCCGGCCTGGCCGTAGCTATAGTGAATGGGCCAGTCGCTGCCGAAGAGGATCTTCCGCAGGATGCCGCGCCCCTTGAAGTACGCGAGAGAGGTGGCCCACTCGCCGCGCCCGAGCGGCGTCTGGAAGCCGGCGGTGTCGAGGTACACGTTGGGTCGGTACTCGGCGAGGAGCGCGGCGTCGTCGCGATGGACCACCGCGCCGTGCGCGAGGATGAAGTTCACGCCCGGGAAGAGCCGCGCCGCCTCGTCGATCTCGCGCGGGTGGGTGTAGCGGAAGGACAGCCGCGGACTGGTGGGCCCGGTGTGGGTGATCACCGGCACGCGGTGCGCGGCGCAGAGCTCGTAGCAGGGGAAAAGACTGGGGTCGCTGGGGGAGAAACCGCAGGGCGGGTAGAGCTTGAGGCCGAGGAATCCCCAGTCGACGAGGGCCTGCTCGAAGAGTCGCACTCCGTGCGTGCCCCGGCGGGGATCCACCGCGGCGAAGGGGAGGAAGCGCCCGGGGTGCCGCTCTGACCGCCGCCGGATATCGGCGTACAAGCTCTCGAGTGTCGCCACCTCGCCGGGAAAGGCCATGCCGAAGTCGATCAGCAGCAAGCAGGCCACGTCGATGCCGGCGGCGTCCATCTCGGCCACCTGGAGGTCGCCGTCGGGGTCGTCGCGCGACAGGCGGAAGCGGTCGGCCACCCGGGCCCGTTGTCGCTCGGTCAGCTCCGGGGGCAGGAGCCGGCGGATGTTGTCGGCCCAGCCGTCGAAGAAGACCTCGGGGAGGGCGTCGGCCCGGGCGGGGTGGGTGTGTACGTCGACGATCAACGGCCCTCCCGGTAGCGAGCGAGGAGCAGCTCACGACGGGGTTTCCCGGTGGCGGTGCGCGGGATCTCGTCGAGAAAGGCGATGTCGTCGATGCGGGCGATAAGGCCGAGGGCGGCGGTCACCCGGTGGGCCAGCGCCAGCGGATCGGGCGGCGTGTCGCGAGCCACCACGTACGCCACGGCCCGCTCCTCGTGGGGCCCGGGGCCATCGACCCGCACGCAGCAGGCGTCCTGCACGGCGGGGTCGTCGAGCAAGACGCGGTCGACGTCTTCAAGGTACACCTTCTCGCCGCCGCGCACCAGCATGTTCTTCTTACGACCCGTGAGCGTCACGAAGCCCTCGGCGTCCTTCCGTCCCATGTCGCCGGAGAGAAACCAGCCATCCGCGGTGAAGGCGGCCTCGTGCTGGCCCCCGTCGCGGAAGTACCCGCCCCGAATCACCGAGGCGCCACGGTGGGCGATCTCGCCGTCCACGCCCGTCGGCAGGGGTTGGCCGGCCTCGTCGAGGATCGCCACCTCGATGTCGGCGGCGCGACCCACGGTGCCGGCGCGCACCTGCCCCGGGGCCGAGGCGGTGGCAAAACAGGTGGTCTCGGTGAGGCCGTAGCAGGGCAGGATGGGGTGGCCGTGCCGCTCGGCGTAGCGGAGGCGCGTGCGCTCGCCGAGGGCGGCCGCACCGGCGATGGCGAAGCGCATCGAGCTTGGCAGCGGAACGCGCATCGCGAGCATCATGTCGAACACGATGGGGACGCCGGAGTAGGTGTGCACACGGTGATCGACCAGCGCGCGCGACGCGGCGGGGAGCTGGGCGACGGCGAAGCCCGGGGTGACCACGACCTGGCCGCCGCAGGCGAGCATCGGGAAGACGTCGCTCACCAGCGTGAAGGTGTGGAAGAGTGGCAGGATCGAACCCGCCACGGCGCCGGTCTCGTGACCGAAGTGACGGATCGCGAACGCCACGTTGGCGCCAATCATCGCCTCGTCGAGGTGCACGCCCTTGGGGTTGCCGGTGGAACCCGAGGTGTAGACCAGGAGCCCGCCCTTGCTGCTGGGCGCTGGCGCCGGACCCGCGTGCAGATCCGCGAGCAAGGCAGTGTCGCGAATGATCGTGCGGGGTTGTGCGTGCCCGAGCACGGTGCTCTTCGCCACCGCCGGCGAGGCTGGGTTCAGCGGGCACACGAGGATCCCGGCGAGCAGTCCCGCCACCACCAGCGCCGCTTGCCCGAGGCGGCTCTCCAGGTCGAGCGCCACGCACTCGCCGGGTTGCGCGAGCTCCCGCAGCCGGGTCGCGAGCGCGAGGAGTTGGCCCCGGCTCAGCTCGGCATCCTCGCCCGGGGCGACGATCACCGGTCGCGACGGGTCGCCGGCCCGCATCATCTCGCCCAAGAGCGGCACGGATCCTCCAGGAGGGAACGAAGGGGCTTGCCCGTGGCGCCGCGGGGCACGCGGTCGATCCAGCGGATCTCGTCGGGCTCACCGAGCGGACCCAGGGCCGCGCGGGCGAGGGTGCGGAGGGTATCGTCGCTCGGGCGTGCTTCATCTCGTCGCGACACAAGAAAAGCGACGCCTCGCTCCCAGCCGAAGGGGCCGGGGTGCACCACGCAGCAGACCTCGGCCACGGCGGGGTGCTCGCCGAGGCAGCGTTCCACCTCCTCGAGGTACACCTTCTCGCCGCCTTTGATGAGCATGTTCTTGCGACGGCCGGTGATGTACAGGTAGCCGTCGTGATCCACGTGCCCGATGTCGCCGGTGAGAAACCAGCCCTCTTTTACCGGGATCACGGCGGCGCCCCGAAGCGCGATCTCGCCGCGCTCCCCAGCGGGCAGGGGCGCGTGGTCGTCGCCGAGCACCCGCAACGACATCGCCGCGGGCTTGCCCACGCTCCCGGGCCGGATGCCGTTGACCGGCGATGCGGTGGCGAAGCAGACGACCTCGGTGAGGCCGTAGCAGGGGACGATGGGGTGCCCGTGTCGCGACAGGTAGCGCTCGCGAGTGCGCTCCGACAACGGCGCTGCCCCGCTGATCGCGAAGCGGAGGCCCCGTGGGAGCGGCGCGCCGAGCGCGAGCAGGGCGTCGAACACCAGCGGGACGGCGCTATAGCTATTGAGCTCGGGCCAAGGCGCGAACCTGGCCGGGTCGAAGGCGGGGAGCACCACGACCTCGCCGCCGGCGAGCAGCACGGGCAAGAGATCGCTGGCGAGGGCGAAGGTGTGGTGGAGCGGGAGCAGGCAGCCGCTCTTCCAGCCGGGGCCGTAGCCGAAGTGTCCGCGGGCGAAGCTGGTGTTGGCGGCGAGCTGGGTGGCGTGCAGCGGCACGCCGCGCGGCGCCCGCGTGGTGCCCGAGGTGTAGACGAGCAGTCCCTCCTCGCCGGGCGGCGGGAGCGGGGCGCGACCGGTGAGCGGGGTGTCGTCGATCACCACGGCGGCGTCGGCATGGGCGAGGAGCCGGGCAAAGGTGGCCGAGGCGGGATCGAGGGGACAGGCCACCGCGCCGGCGACCAGGGTCGCGACGATCCACAGTGCCTGCTGGGTACGGTCGCGACAGTAGATCGCGACCCGCGCGCCCGGCCGTCCCCCGGTGGCGGCGGCGATGGCGTGGGCGGCGGCCTCGATGTCGAGGGCGGCGTGCCGCTGGCCGGTCCTGCCGTCGACGATCCCGATGGTGTCGGGGTGGGCGGCGAGCGCGGCGCGGAGAAGGGCGCCGATGCCGGGGGTGTCGCGAGAGACGTCGGCAGCGGGCGCGCGCGGCGGCGAGGGGTAGCGCCGCTCGTAGTCTTCGCGGTTGAAGCCTTGCACCACGGGCGTGGGGCCGGGCCTTGCGGCGAGGGCCTCGGCGAGGTGGGCGAGGGCCTCGGAGAAGCTGGCCGCCACGGCGAGATCGGCCTCGGTGTAGGGCTGGCCCGAGGCGCGCATCAGCCGCAGGTCGACGAGGCCCGTCAGCGCGCGCCCCCCGAGGCACACGGTGGCAGGTGACCGGAGCGAGAAGCGCACGCGCGCCATCTGGTGGCCCACGTGTCGCGACTCGCCCCACTCCGCGATGTCGGCCATCGCGGGCGGATTGTAGACGGGGGGGAGAGTTCGAGACCTCGGTGTCGGTGAAGTGGCCGGGCAGGTAGTGCCGGTGGTTGAACATCATGCGTCGCGACACGGCAGCGAGCACTTTCGCCAGCGGGGGCTCGGTGTACAACTCGTGTGCGTCGTCGCGAGGGAAGACGGCGCAGTAGCCGTCGTCGATTGGGGAGACGGCGATCTCGGCGTGGCGGCCGGCCTCGAGGGCGTCGCGGAAATAGCCGAGGTCGCGGGGGCCACGCGCCATGCCGAGGTGCGAGGGGATCGCGGCCATCGCGGCGCGCACGATCACCTCGATGGCCTCGGCGAGGGCCTCGTCGCGACCGGAGATGCGCTCGGCGAGGGCGTCGTAGCAGCGGTCGGCGTCGAGGCCGAAGTGGTTGAGCAGGGCCCCCGGGACGGCCGAGGTACCGCAGCTTCGCCAGCGTTCTTCCTTGCGGAAGGAGAGGGCGTCGATCCAGCGATAGGGCACCCGGGTGGCGCGTGCCTTGTCGCGCAACTCGGAGAGCATGGCGGCTTGCGCGGGGAGGCCTTCCGGGAACGGGCGCTCTCCGAGAATGGCGGCGTACTGGCGGTGTTTCTGGGTGAAGAAGGCGGCGAGCGTGGCGGGGCGGAGCTCGCGTCCGTTGAACTCCTCGATCTTGAGGTCGGCGCTCAGCAACAGCGCGGCGCAGGCGATGAAGCGACGCTCGAAGGGGGTGAACTCGGCGCGGTCGAGCAGGTAGCGGCCGCCGTGGGGCACGCCGGGCTTGGCGAGGAGGTTGTTGTGGCGGTCGTAGTTGGTGAAGAGGAC
This sequence comes from Pseudomonadota bacterium, assembly GCA_005778355.1. GTDB lineage: Bacteria > Myxococcota_A > UBA796 > UBA796 > SXON01 > SXON01. The sequence goes on from SXON01000184.1 coordinate 8,994, forward strand.
CCCGTCGCACCAGAGGAGGTGCGGATCCGAGTGGCGAACGGCCCGGGCGACGCTGTCGAGCAGGCCACCGAACTCGGCCCGCTCGAGCCACGCGGCGAGCTGCGCCTCGTGGGGTGCCTCGGCCGCCAGCCGAGTTGAGGTCGCGACACGAATGGCGTCGACGTGCGCGGGAGAGAGCGGGCACGCGCCGCGCGGTTCGAGGTCGCGACCCCGGGGCGGCTCGGTGGACAGGTAGACGCCGCCGTGACTGAAGGCCGCGAGGTAGCAGGCAGGACCAGGCAGATCGGCGGGACCAAGCGCCTCATCGTTCACGACGTCGAGCAGGGCCAGCGAGGAGAGCGAGAGGGTGGCCTCGAGGTCGAGGCCGCGCGCACGACCGCCCTCCGTGGCGATCTCGCGGGCGGCGCTCCCGACGGTGTCGCGGGCCATCCCCCGTTGTATGACCGGGTCGGGCAACCGGGCCTCGGTAGGAAGACCGACGCGACACAGGTGTTGTAGGATGCCCACCCATGGCCGACCCCCTCGATCGCGACGCCACGCCCGAGGGGATCTTTGCGCTGGCCCGGCGGGGGCTTGTTGATCCGATTGAGATGATGTCGCGACTCGAACGCGGCCCAGCGGCGTCGACCTGGTTCCGGCTCGCCGACGTGGCGCTGGGTCTCGGCGGCGCGGCCTTCCTCGCCTCGGCGGTGATCTACGCGGTGGCCTACAACTGGGACGAGCTCGGGAAGATGGCGCACTTCGCCGTCGTGAGCGGCGCGTTGGCGGTCGCGACCGGGGTGGCGACCTGGCGGTGGCCCACCGTGGGGGCCAAGGCGTCGCTCCTCGCGGCGTTCTTCCTCGTGGGTAGCCTGCTGGGGCTCTTCGGCCAGACGTACCAGACGGGCGTGGACCCCTGGCAACTCTTCGCAACCTGGGCGGCGCTCGCCTTGCCCTGGGCGCTGGTGGCGCGGATGCCGGTGCTCTGGGCGGGCGAGGTGGTGGTCGTCAACGTGGCGCTCGGCTTGTGGTGGACGCAGGCGGGCGCAGAACGTCTTGGTGGCGAGTTCGAGTCTTGGCACGCGCTCGCGACCCTGGATCTGCTCGCATGGGGCATGGCCGAGGGCGCGACGCGCTGGGTGCCGGGGCGTTGGCTGCCGAGGGCGCTCTTGCTCGCAGCCCTCTCATTCGCCACGCTGGCGGGCATCGAGGGCACCTGGAACGGCAGCGGCGAGGAGGCTGCCCTCGCGCTCTGGGCCGTGGTCGTCGCGGCGGCTGCGGGGGGTGGCCTGCGCGACCCAGCGCTCTGGGCGCTCGCCGGCATCTCAGTGCTGATCCAGAGCGCCTCCTTCCTCGGGAAGCACGGATTTGCCAACGCGGGTCACCTGGAACCGCTCGAGGGCGCCGGGCGGCTCGCCGCGATCGGGGTGGTGCTGGTCCTGGAGCTCGTGGTCTTGAGCCTGGCGATTCGCTGGGGCGCGCGGAGGCTCCGTGACCTGGCGTGAACTGCTCGGGGGCGAGGCGCTCCGCGAGGCGATCGCCGAGATCGACCCGCCACCGCCGCCGCTCTTGTCGCGACTGATGGCCGGCATCGGGGCGTGGATCGCGGGGTGCTTTTTCCTCGGCGCGATGCTTGCGCTCCTCGAGTTCTTCAACTTCAGGGAGTGGACGGTCCTCATTCTCTTCGGGGCGACCTGTCTCGTGTTCGCCGTCGCCTTGCGATGGAGTCGCGACGGGGTGGTGGCTGAGCAGTTGGGCATCGTGCTCGTGTCCACGGGGATCGTCGCCACGACGGTGGGCATCGAGGACCTGGTCGACAGCAGCCGACTGGCGGCCGCCATGCTCGCGGGGATCGCGACGATCCTTGTGTTTGCCTACCGCGAAGGCTTCGCCCGCACGTGGCTCACGGTGGTAGCAATCGGCTCGGTGACGATCGCGGCGGATGAGCTCTTCCGGGGGGAGGACGCGGCCACGTTCATGGGCGTGGTCGCGATGGTGATCGGGGTGATGGCGGGGCGAGCGGCCCGCAGCGAGGCGTTCGCTGCACTGTCGCGACCCGTATTGCGAGGTTCCATTCTGGCGCTCTTGTTCGCCAACCTCAGCCTGCTCGTCGACGGGGAGGCGACGGACCCGATCCTGGGCGCGGCCGAGGCGCTCGTCCTCTCCGCCTTTGGCGCGTGGTTGTCTCGCGACACGCGGCTTCGTGCTGGCGCCGTGGTCTTGCCGCTCCTGGTGGCCGCCTTCGGGGCGCCGGGGGTGATCGCGGGGGCGCTCGGCGTGGCGCTCGCCACCTGGCTCGGTGACCGGATCCTCCTCGGGCTCTCGGCGGCCTACACCGTGGGTTTTGTCGGCTGGTACTACTACGACATGGCGCTCGACCTGTGGAGCAAGGCTGGCACGCTGGCCGCCACGGGGGCCTTGTGCCTGCTGGCGCGGTGGGGCATGCACCGCGCGTTCGCGACGGAGGGGCGATGAACCCGCGGGTGGTGATCGGAGCGACGGGCGGGCTGGTGCTCGCGGCCGTGGGGTGGTCGATCCTCCAGAAAGAACGGGTCCTCGCCGAGGGCACTCGGGTGCGACTCGAGCTCAACACCAGCGATCCGCGTTCGCTGATGCAGGGTGACTACATGACGCTTCGGTATGCGCTGAGTCGCGACATCGATGCGCAAACGGGAGAGGGCGTGGTCGGGTTGACGCTTGACGACCACGATGTCGCGACACGGGCGGCGGGTCTTGGCGAGGCGCGGATGGTGTACCGGGTGCGCGGCCGCGGGCGCGACGTGCGCCTCGGCACCGACGGTTTCTTCTTCGAGGAGGGCCGGGCCGGCGCCTACGCGACGGCTCGCTACGCCGAGTTTCGCGTGGACGCTGCCGGGGAGAGCGTGCTCGTGGGGCTCCTGGACGAGCGGTTCAGCAGGCTCGGGGCGCCCTGAGCTGGGGGCGGCGACCTCGCCTGTGGTTGACACGTCAACAGCTAAGTCTTAACCCTTAACCTCCGGCACCTTGTGGGCCCGCGTAGGCGGCCACTAGCGACGGGTGAGACAGGTGAGGCCGGTGTCCGCCCGGGAGAATCTCCGGGGTCATGCCGAGAGCGGCGACCCTGCCCTTGTCCCAGGTGACGAAGGGATCGGTCACGCCCCAGAGCCAGGTGGCGGGCGCCGGGGGACGACTGGGCAGGTCCCAGCGGCCGATGGCGCGGAGGCGAGCAGCGAGCACGGCCGGGGAGGGGAGGCGCACCGAGGCGATGAGCTCGGGATCGCCGCTGTCCTCCTCGAGCGAAGCACGCACGCGGTCGCGATACCAACGGCGGAAGATCGGGGCCGGGACCCGGTGCAGCCAGCGGCCCACGCGACCGCTGCGCTCGGCGGCGGCCGTTCGCGAGGGGAGCGTGCCGATGGTGGTGATGGAGCGCACCCGGGCCTCGGGGAGCGCCCAGGCCAGCAGACCACCGAAGCTGGCGCACAGGAAGTCGTGCGCCCCGGGCGGGAGCGCGAGCTCGCCGGCGATGTCTGGGAGGCGATCGGCCGTGCTGTCGGGAAGCGGGAGCACGAGGTGATCGCGACGCAAGAGCGGCGCCAGCCGGGCGAACTCGGGTGGGCCCGCCTGGATGCCGGGGAGGAGGATGAGCACGGGCCAAGCCTAGCTCCCGAGCTACATTCCCGGGATGTCTTCCTCCTCGGTGTGGTGGCGGGCCGCGCTGGCGGTCGCCCTGATGGTGGGCTTCTACGCCCTGGCGGCACTCGTGGTGTTCATCTGCTGGGGCGGCACCTGGTGGCTGTTTACCAGCGCGGGACGGATCCCGATCAAGCTCATCTTCTTCATGGTGGTGGGCGGCGGCATCGTGTTGTGGTCGGTGCTCCCGCGGTGGGACAGCTTCGAGGCGCCCGGTCCCTTGCTCACCGCCGAGAAACACCCCAGGCTCTTCGAGGTGATTCGCGCGGTTGCCATGCGCACCGGCCAGCCCGTGCCCCACGAGGTGTACCTCGTGAGCGACGTCAACGCCTTCGTGGCCAACCGCGGTGGCATCATGGGCTTCGGCAGCCGCCCCGTGATGGGCATCGGCTTGCCGCTCCTCCAGGGGCTCAGCATCGCCGAGATGAAGGCGGTGATCGCCCACGAGTTCGGCCACTACGTGGGGGGCGACACCCGGCTCGGCCCGTGGATCTACAAGACGCGCGCCGCCATCGCGCGCAGCGTGGAGAACCTCGCCTCGGCGCAGTCGCTCCTCACCTTTCCGTTCACCCTGTACATGAAGCTCTTCCTGCGCGTGTCGCACGCCGTGTCGCGACACCAGGAGTTCCAGGCCGACCGGGTGTCGGCGGAGGTCACCAGCCCGGCCGACGCGGGACGCGCTCTTCGGCGGGTGCACGCCATCGCCCCCGCCTACGACCTGTACTGGCGCAGCGAGGTGGTGCCGGTGATCGACGGCGGCTTCCGTCCCCCGCTGGCCGGCGGCTTCGTGTCCTTCCTCGACGTGCCACGTCACCGCGAGATCGTGGAGGAGAGCCTGCGCACGGTCCCCGAGGAGAACGCCGACCCCTACGACACCCACCCGCCACTCTCGCAGCGCCTGGCCGCGCTGGGTGCACCGGATGAGGCACCGCCGGTGCACCCCGACGAGGCGGCTGTCAGCTTGCTCGGCGACCTCGGGGCAGCGGAGGAGGCGCTCGTGGCCAGCCTCTTGCAGCCCGGCGTCACGCTGGCCGCCCTCGGCTGGGACGACGTGGGGGCGCGGGTGTACGCGGCCGGTTGGCGAGAGGCCGTCCAGGGGGAAGCCCCGCTCGGAGGCGTGAAGCTCGCGGAGGTGCGCAGCTTCGTGCTCGATCCCATGCGCTTCGTGAGCCTCCTGGCGCCCGATGCCACCGGGGTGACCGAGGCGCAGGCGATCGCCTTCACGCGCGGCCGCGCGGGGGTGATCGTGGCGCTGGCGCTGGTGCGCGCCGGGTGGGCGGTGCACACGGCGCCCGGGCGGAGCGTGGAGTTCCGCCGGGGCGCCACGACCATCGACCTCGACGAGCTGATGAAGTCGGTCGACGGTCCCGTGGAGGCGTGGACGGCCCGGCTCGCAGAGCTCGGCGTCGACGCGACGATGCAGCAGATGACTGGGCGACAGCTCGCCGCCTAGTCGATGGGCATCACCACCACGCGTCCCGCCGAGGCGGCCGGCCCCGGGGCGCCGACTAGGAGGTGAGCGCTGGCCACAGCGAGCGCACTCCCCAGCTCGTCGAGCTCCTTACCGGTCGCGAGCGTCGTCGCTACACCATCTTGCACGACGTACACCGCGCCGTGGTGGAGGGCGCCCGCCGTCGGCGCGCCGACGTAGATCGTCCCCGGCGAACCACAGGCGACGGAAGCACCGAAGCGCCCGGTCCCCGGGCCGATCATCGCGCCATCGATCTCCACGAGGCCGCGCCCCGGCACGCCCACGATGCGCTCCTCGTTACCGTCGCCGTCGGCATCGCAGCGCGCGAGGGCGTAGCCCCGCTCGTCGCCGGGCGTCGACCGCGCCTCGGGCACGCCGTCCACCCAGAGCGACACGTCGCCGTGGGCGGCGCCGGCGATCACGTGGTCGCCGTCGAGCAGGAGCGCGTCGGGACGTGTTCCCAGCGTGGTGTCGCGACCGGAATGGTCGCGGTAGCCGGTGGCGGTCGATGCGACCCAGGCGGCGGCGGTCCCCGCGATCACCCCGCCCACCTGGTCGCCCGTCGCGAGCGCGACCCGGTCGGCGTAGAGCGTGCCGCCCTGGCCGGGCGCGCCCCACAGGCCGGGGGCGAGGCCGAGACCACAGAAGGTGTCGCGTTCGCCGTCGAAGAGCGCCGTTGGGGACTCGCCGGGCTCCACCGCGAAGACAGCACAGGCCCAGGGCGCGGACACCCAGGCGCGGGTGCCGTCGCTGGCGAGGCGGGCACCGAAGCCGCCATCGGGCGCAGTTCCGCTCCACTCGGTGCTGCCCCAGCGAGGCTGGTCCTCGGTCGCGGGGTCGCCGGTGCAAGCAAGCAGGATCCACACCGCGACAACCTAGCCGGGGCGAGGATAAGCGCGCCGGCCATGTCTGCCATTCGCCGCCAGGTCACCGTCGAAGCCAGCCCCCGCGCGGTGTGGACCGCCATCACCACCGCCGAGGGGCTCAAGTCCTGGCTGTGCGACGACGCCCAGGTGAACGCCGCCGCCGCCGGTCGCTACAGCCTCATCAACGAGGGCGACGAGGGCCCCGTGGAAGACAGCGGCCGCATCCACACCTTCCGCCCCACGTCGAAACTCGAGGTGGCCTTCGACAAGAACAGCAAGGGCCCGTGGAAGGGCACGCACCTGCAGTTCACCGTGGCCCGCGAGAGCGGGGAAACGGTGGTGAACGTGATCCACACCGGCGCGGCCTTCGACGACGACGCGGTTCGCACCGAGGCGGAGAGCACCTGGCGCCGGGCGCTCACCAGCTTGAGGGACACTCTAGAAGGCGGGTGAGGCAGGCTGGAGGCTGGAGGAATTAGGCTGGAGGGGGCTTGGTTTCAGCGCAGCGAAGCCGGCACCTCGAGCACCAGCGCCCCCTGCGCAGGCACCTCCAGCGGTCCGATGTCCACGTGGGGATCGCCCTCGCCGGGACCGTCGTGACCTCGGTCCAAGGTCACGCCCACGATCACCCGGGAGGGTCGCGACGCGAGCTTGACGCGCAGCGTCCCCGGGCCGCTGGCTGGGTTGCTCCCGAGCGCTGGGCCACCGGCCGCCTCTCGCACATCCACCCAGAGGGGGAAGACGCTGGCGCGGAGATCGAGGTCGAGGTGAGCTGACTTGTGCGCCGCGGCCTCGGTGACCGAGCCCTTGCCTTCGAAGCGGTCGACTGGGGTGGCCAGGGGCTCGACGCTCGGGTGCGAGAGGATCGCCTGGGCCGGCCAACCGAGCGAATCGAGCTGTCCCTCGATGGCCTCCGCCATCACGCGATGCCCCAGGGCGGTCGGGTGCATCAGGTCGAGGAAGAGCGCGTCGGCGCTGTGGCCGCTGGCCTTGAAGGCAGCAGGGAGATCGACGAGCGGCGCGTCGCAACGCCGGGCCGCTTCGCGCATCGCCTCGCGGTAGGGGCCCCAGGCGGGGTCGTGCGACACCGCCGCGATGTCTTCCCGGTTGGCGAGCATCACGTACACCACGCCGCCGTCGCGACCGGCCATGATCGAGCAGAAGGTGTCGAGGTTCTGGGCGTAGTCCGCGAGCGCCACGCGGCGGTTGCCGGTGCGCGGGTCGTCGCCGCCCACCTGCCAGCCGACCTCGCGCGCGCGGGCGCCGGCGGGCTCCACACGCAAGTGCCAGTCGAGGCGGCGGAAGAGGGCGGAGCGCTCGAGGAGGAGGCGAGCGCGGCCCCCCGGCGAGTCGGTCCACCCGGCGTAGGAAGCCAAGAGTTCCTTGTCCGTGAAGCTGTCGAAGTTGTTGTCCGACCAGAGCGTGGCCACGAGCAAGAGGTCGGGCTCCAGGGCCAGCGTGCGACCGCGGAGCTGGTTCAGCACCTGAAATGTGGAGTAGCCGGGGACAGCGGCGTTGATGAAGTCGGCGGGCAAGCGTGACTCGAGGCGGGAGGTGAACACCTCGTCGTCGTCGTTGCCAAAGCCGTAGACCGAGCTGTCGCCCACCGCCATCGCGCGCGGTCGCGACTTGGCGCCACGCTCGCGATCACGCAGGCCCTCGCGGTTCACCGTCACGTGGCCGCCCTTCTCGCGGTGCTCCCCGGGGACGAGCTCCCAGAGCAACCACGGGTTGCCGTTCATCAGGGTGTCGCCGCCGTCCTGGGCCTCGGGCACTGTCACCATCGAGGGGGCGGGGTTCACCCGGCAGGCGAGCTCGGCGGCGGCGAGGCAGAGGAGCGCGAAGAGTCCGCCCCGCAGCCCCCTACTCATCCTTGCCCTTCACCACCCGGAGCTCCCCCTCCACGATGAGCGTGTCGTTCTCGCCGCGCACCTGGCTGGCCACCGCGCGGAGGCCCACCGCGCCCACGTCTTCGCGGCGGGCGGCCGGCAGCGACCGGTCGAGGCCGCTCGCGATGGCGTCGAGGATCGCCGACTCGAACAAGGCGGCGATGGGGTCGGCCAGCTCGGCGCCGGGCGACTGGGCCACTTCAACGACCGTCTTCGGCGTGAGCTTCAGCTTCTTGTCGGCGAGCGCGAGGTCGCCCTGCACCTCATAGTCGCGATACCAGCCTGCCCCCGCGAGGCGCCACACGCGCAGGTCGAGGCGGAACGTGGAGCCTTCAACCTCGATGGCACGCGGGTCGATGGCGGTGTCGTACTGGAGGAGGCCCTTCTCGAAGGCGGCGCGTCGCAAGAGGCCCCCGAGGGCGGTTTCCGAGAGGCCGAGGATGATGGCGTCGGGACCGGGGGCGCCCACGGTGGCCGGCCGGGCGCCGGGTACGTTGCTGAGCATCTCGATGCGCACCTGCCCGGCGGCGGTGGACAGGCGCAGGTCGCGCATCGGCAGGCCGGAAGCGGCGAGGTCGGCGAGCGGGATGGGCGGCAGGTTCTCGCCGATGGCGCGGCGGACGAAGTCCTGGAGCAAGCGCGCGGGCGAGGCGCTGAGGCTCCCCACGTCGCCGATCTTGAGCTCCACCTTGCCCACGCGAAAGGGCTTGGCCACCACGCGATGGCCGTCCTCCACGCGAAGCTCCATCACGCCGCCCACCTCGAGGATGGCGGTGAAGCGGTCGCCCAGGTTGGCGAGGCTCCAGCCCACCCGGCCCACGCCCTCGAGGTCGAAGTGTAGGCACGCGGCGCAAGCGTCGCTCGGCGAGAGGGTGGCCTTCTGCACGGTGAAGGTAGGGCTGATCTTGGCGCTGGCCCCCAGCGGGAGGGCGAGCGTGAGGTTGGCGCCGGTGGCGAGGGCGGCAGTAGCGGCCGCATCGACGGCGGTGGCGAGCGCGTTCTCGCCGATGGCGATCACCAGGTCGGGCTGCCAGTCAGCGGGGCGCTCGCTGGCCACGGAGAGCGCCGCCTCGCGCTCGGCCTCGTACAAGGAGTGAATGTCGGGGCCGCAGGCAAGGAGCAGAGCAAGCATCGCGGCGGGCCTTATCGCGCTACGATCCCCGCGTGTTCGCCCTCATCGCCTGCACCGAGCCCGCCGCCGAGACTGCCGCCTTCGTCGATCCCCGCGCCGACGGCCCCTACGGCGTGGGGGTCACGACGATCGCCTACACCGACAGCCGCGGAAAACCGCTCACCATCGAGGCCTGGTACCCCGCCACGGTGGAGGGTGATCCCGACCCCTACGAGCCCTTCGTGTTCACCGGGCTCGCGCATCGCGACGCCGAGGTGCTCGACGGCACCTGGCCACTCGCCGCCTTCTCGCACGGTTACTCCGGTTTCCGGATGCAAAGCTTCTTCCTCACGGAGTGGCTGGCGTCCCACGGCTGCGTGGTGGTGGCCCCCGACCACACCTACAACACCTTCTTCGACATCGACGACGACAAGACCTCGCAGGTGATGCTGGAGCGACCCGGTGACATCGCGGGCAGCGTGGACGCGGCGCTGGAGCACTTCGACGTGGAGGATCGCTACGTGATGATGGGTCACAGCTTCGGCGGGTGGACCACGCTGGCGGTGACCGGGGGTGTCTTGAACATGGAGGAGGCCTCCGCCTTCTGCGCGGTCGACGGCGGCTTCGACCTCTGCGACGTCATCGGCGAGGTGCCGGCCGACGCGGCCTTGCCCGAGCCCGACCCGCGGGCCTACGCCGGCGTGTCGATGGCGCCCTGCGGCTGGTACACCTTCGGGGAAGCTGGGCTGTCCTCGGTCGTCGACACGGCGGTGATGGTGGGCGCCCTCGACGACACCTGCGAGCCCGACACCGAGGCACGGCCCACCTGGGAACGAGTGTCAGACGACAAGGCGCTCGCGACGATCCCGGACGCTGGCCACTTCGTGTTCAGCAATCTCTGCGACCTCGGTGATTTGCAGCCCGAGTGCAGCGCCGAGGGCTACATCGACACGCCCACCGCGCAGGTGGAGATCAAACAGTGGGCCACGGCCTGGGCGCTCCGGCAGTACACGGGCGACTCGGCTTACGACGCATCCCTGTCGAGCAAGTTGATGACGATCGAGTAGTTAGTGGCGGATGGCGGCGGCGGTCAGACCAGGGAGACGCGCTCCACGAGCATCGAGCAGCCGAGAACGGCGCTGTTGAGGGTGTCGTACTCGTCCCAGCAGGTGACAAGGAACAGGGCACCGCCGGAGCTGGTGTAGAGCGCCGTGTGTGGGCGATTGGCGGCGCGGGTGTCGGAGTACTTGATGAGCGCGTCGCGACTCTGGAGCGCGCCCGTGTCGTCGTACACGTCGCGCACGATGTCGCCGTAGTCCGGGCCGCCGGCGGTGCTCACGAGGCCCGGCTCGAGGCGCCGGTAGGTGACGGCCGTGTACCCGTTGGGGAAGCGCACCATGGTGGCCATCGCGAGGTGGTCGTCGCTCGTCCACTCGGTCTCTCGCGTCGTCTCCTCGGCCCAGACGGCGAGGGAGAGGTTGGCCTCCACGTAGCGGACCACGCTGCCGCCGCTGTACGGGCTCATGTTCGACGGGCAGAGGAAGGCGAGCGCGGCGCTGCCGGAGCCGGCCACGCGGGTAACGGAGGAGCCATTGGCGAGCACTAGGGCGGAGTCGCCGACCTCGGCCGTGCTGTAGAGGGTCAGGTCGCTCTCGACGAAGCCCACGACGAGGCAGGGGGTCGAGGACTTCCAGACGCCGATCGCCACGCCGGTGCGGGTGGGGTACATGAAGTGGTCGTTGGTGGCGTAGTCGACGTCGGTGCTGGAGCCGTCCGTCTGGGAGAAGACAGCCTTGCCCCGGATCGTCGGCGCCGCTGCATCGGACAGGTCGGGCTCGAAGGCGCAGGCGTACAGGTTCTCGGTCGCGCGGTCGGCGGTGGACACGTAGTGTTTGCCGCCCGACACGACGTGCCAATGGTCGTGCACGTCATCGTAGTTCTCAACAACGAGTGGCGTCCAAGCGAGGGCGCCCACCGTGAAAATACCGGTGTCAAGGGGATCCGCGCGGGCGACATAGACGTTGCCGTCGTACTCCGCGCTCAGTAACACCGGCAAGCCGGTGCCGCTCGGGTCGCCATCCGGCACGCAGTGCAGCCAGAGCGCCGCCTCCGACGGATCGAAGGTACCCTCATTGACCGTGACGAATCTCACGGATCACTCCCCGATGCCGAAAATAATGTAGAAAGGGGCGGGAGAATCGTCGGGTGCCGATCCTTCCTCTGACCCGAGCAGCACGTCGGGCCTCCCGTCCGCGTTGAAGTCCCCCGCGCCCGCACACCCGCGCCCCGTTCGTCGCGCTGCGGTCGCGTCGTCGGGGCCAAGCAGGAGGTTTTCCCAGTCGTCGACCCCAATGTTGCCGGAAAAAGGGGCGAAAGCGATCGTGACCGCGCCACGCTCGTGGCCGGACGATCCCTCGGGGCCTCCCGAGGAACCCGCCAGCAGGTCCGCGAGCCCGTCCCCGTCCATGTCACCTGGCGCGGCCACGCAGTAGCCAAAGGACCAGCCAACGTCGCCGACGAGCATCGCCATGGTGTCGTCGTGACCGGCGGAGGCGTCCGGGGGCCCCGCCCAGACCCGGACGGTCCCTGCGTACTCGCCGTCCATGTCGCCCTCGTCGCCGGGGTCGTCGCCCTGCGCGCCGGCAGCCAGGTCGGCGAGACCGTCGCCGTCCACGTCGCCCAATACCGCCACCCCGCTCCCCAGGAACTCGCGCTCGACCTTGCCGGTGACGCTCCAGGCCGCGTCCGCCAGGGACAGCGTGCCCGCGAGGGGACCGGCATACACCCGCACGGTGCCCGCGTACTCCGCGTCCGCCGTCGCCCAAGGCACCCCCACCACCAGGTCACCCACGCCGTCGCCATCGAGGTCGCCGCTGGCGTCGATGACGGTGTACTGGTTGCCAGCCTCGATCTCCACCGTCGCGAGTTGCTCCCCGGCCTCAACCACGCCGGCTGAGGGCACCGCGAACACGCCGGCGGCGTCGCCCGATGCCACCGAGGGCTCGTTCAGGAAGAGGACCGCGTCCACGGAGCCGTCGCCGGTGAGGTCGCCGGGCCCGCTCGCCGCGCGGAAGGTGTACGCCCCCCAGAAACACCCGGTGGCCGCGCCGTCGAGGTCGTAGGTGCCGCCCACGGCCAAGTCGATCACCGCCGTGGAGCAGGTGTCGGAGCCCGACACCTGGACGGCGACAGCTGATCGCCCGTCGCCGTCCGGGTCGCCCAGGGCGGCCACGTCACTGCCCATGCTCTGGTGCTCCTCGCTCGCGCCCACGATCACCCAGGCGTCGGCGGTGGTCTCGGGGAAGCTGGAGCCCCCACGGACCAGGTACAGCGCGCCGTCGTAGGCGCTGTCGTCCACGTAGGCGGCATAGGAGCCGATAGCAATGTCGTCGATGCCGTCGCCGTCGAGGTCGCCGACGCCGGCCACCGCCTCGCCGATCCCTTCCCAGGCGAGCGTGTCGTAGATAGTCACGTCGGCCGACACCGAGAGGTCGATTTCCCCGGACAGGCGGCAACTGCCCGGGTCGCAG
>SXON01000185.1 GCA_005778355.1 Pseudomonadota bacterium
CGGCGCACCGTGAGGTGCGGGTAGAGCGCGTAGCTCTGGAAGACCATCGCGACGTCGCGGTCTTTCGGGGCCGCCTCGTTCACGCGGCGGCCGTCGATGCGGAGTTCGCCGGTGGTGATGTCCTCCAGGCCTGCGATGCAGCGCAAGAGCGTGGACTTGCCGCAGCCCGAGGGGCCAACGAGCACGATGAACTCGCCGTCGGCGACGTCGAGGTCGACACGATGGAGGACCTGCACGCTGCCGTAGCGTTTCTCGACGGCGGAAAAGGCGAGGGTGGCCACGCGCGGACTCTACCGGAGCCTAGCGGCGGACGGCGACCAGCTCGAGGCGACCGTCGGAAAAGCCGCCCGGCTGGCAGCGGATAACGTCGAAGGCCGGGGCGAGCAGGTGGAGGAGGGCGCTCACGTCGCCGGGCGCGAAGCTGCCGAAGAGCTGGCCGCCCGGTCGAAGCGCGCGGGCAGCGGCCGCCACCCAGGCGCGGCGGTCGGCGGTGTCCATGCCGCCGTGTTCGCACACCAGATCGAATCCCCCGGCGAAGTCGGTGGCCACGAAGTGGGCGGCGAGCACCGGGAAACCACCGGGCACCTCGCCGGCATCGACCACCACCACGTCGTAGCCGCGCGCGTCGAGCGCCCGGGCCTCGTGCCCGGAGCCTGCGGTCGCGACCAACACCCGCGCGGGTGGCGGGTGCACGTGCGGCAGGAGGCGCAAGACCACGGGGGAGGGGCGGTCGACCTGTGGGCCCGCGCCGGAGGCGTTCATGGCGCGGCGGCTAACTCACTCGCAGTCGAGCGAAAGCCGGAAGTTGTAGGCGTCGGGCGTTGGCGTGTCGACCACGACGATCCACGTGTTGTTCCCCGAGTAGCCACCGAAGGTGACGGAGCCGCCATCGGCGTCTTCCTCGCCCTCGCACACGCTCACCCCGCTGCCATCGGGGCACTCGTCGTCGCTGGTCCACACCATCGCGGCGAGGCTCATCTCGCCGCACGGGGCCTTGAGGCTCGCGGTGGCGTACACGTCGGGATCGAGGTCGATCCAGTACACGCGCTCGGTGCCGTCGTAGTCGTTCTCGTCGATGTTCACGAAGCAGTAGAAGTGGGTGTAGTCGTCGCCCACGAAGTTCGATGAGCCGCCCTCGGTGGTGGCGAGCACGCTGTCGCCGCAGCTGAGGGACGAGGCGTAGCAGCCGGGCCCCTCGCCCGGCGCGGTGGACAAGGCCTCGTCGCAGAAGTCGGCGTCGCGGTCGCTGTCGCTGTCGCTGTCGCTGTCGGCGTCAGTGTCGGTGTCCGTGTCAGCGTCGGCCGTGTCGCGACCGGAATCCTTGTCGGGGTCAGACCCGCCGTAGCAGGCCAACATCAGGAACCACATGCCCTACCAGATAGCCGCCCCCGCGAGGTACGGCGGCACGACTTCGTGGATCGGGCTCTGGAGCCAGGCCTGCACGAAGAAGACGCACACCGGCACGGCCGGCGACTTGCTCGGTTTGAACACCACCATCGGCCCGAGCTTCAGCTGGCGGTCGCTGGTACCGAAGACGTACTGGTGATCCAAGCGCACGCCCGCCCAGAACATCCGAGGGTCCTCGTCGGACTTCTCGCGGAAAGCCCAGAAAGCGAGCGCGCTGTTGACCATCACCGTGTCGTCCCACTTCATCAGCGCGTCGTACTGCGGCTCGTACCAGTAGTCGCCGGTGGCGCCCTCGGGCACGATCATCGTGAATCGCGTGAACTCCTGCGGCATCGCGAGGATGAACTTCGACACCTTGGCCTGGAGGGTGGGCGTTACCCCGTAGCGGAAGCCGAAGCCCGGGTGGTTGCGCGCGATCACCGCGTCGGTCTCGAAGGCGGCCTCGGAGAAGTCCGCGTCGGGGGTGTCGAAGTCGGTCACCCCAGAGAAAGTGCCGAAGTAGCCGCTGGCCAGGGCCTCGGCGCTGATGTCGAGCACCGCGATGGGGACGAAGTGCACCCGGCCTCCGGCGCGCGCGTAGGCGGGGGTGAGCTCCACGTAGGGCCCCGCGCCGAACATCGCCGGCTCGAAGAGCACGCTCTCGGGCTTCGCCCAGCTCGTGGGCACCTGGTACTCGGCGGCGAAGGTGTAGCGGAGCCCTTTGGGGAACCAGGAGAGGGCCAGGGCGTTCTCGAGGTCCCAGGTTCCTGCGGAGGCGGCGGCGGCGAGGGCGAGGAGCATGGGCGCAGCCTACCGCATCCGGGCGACGGGGCGGGGGCGCGCAGCGACGGCGCAGCGATCGTCGCGACCCTGTCAACTGCATGTCAAGGGCCGCGCGCCACTTGCGATGAGGCCGCAGTCCGGCCTACGATGGATTGTTACGAATTGGTGACAGCAGGTGCAGCAGCGGAAATACCGATTCGAGATCAAGTACCGACTCTCCCCCGAGCAGGCCGAGGAGATGCGGGCGTGGATCCTGCGCACCGGGCACCTCAACGCGGACGAGCATGGCGAGGGCGGGAGCGCCGCCTACAACGTGCACTCGCTCTACCTCGACAACGCCGACTGGGGCATCTACCGGGAGACTCGCGCCGGCCTGCAGCAGCGCTACAAGCTACGTGCCCGTTGTTACGAGTGGACGCCGAACGCCAAGGTTTTCCTCGAGGTGAAGCACCGGGCCAACGAGTATATGTGGAAGACGCGCTGCGAGGTCACGAAGGCCGAGTCGGTGCGAATCCTCAACGGCGAGGTGCCGCACACCACGCCGTCGACCTTCGCGCTGGAGAATTTCCGAGGCCTCATGGATAGGCGGCGCGCCTACCCCCGGGTGTGGGTCACCTACCGGCGCCACGCCTACGTCGGCGGCACCCGCGACCTCGTGCGCGTGACCTTCGACACGCGCATCCGCGCGGCCTTGCCGACCCTCGACATGAACGAGCCCGAGGAGTGGTACGCTCTCCCTGAAGTGCAGGGTCTCGAAATTCTCGAACTCAAATACACCGGCTCCTACCCGGGCTGGGTGGCGGAGATGGTGCGCCGCTTCGACCTCGAGCGGCGAGCAATGTCGAAGTTCCGGCATGCAATCGAGCTGATCACCGATCCTGAAGGCCCGGTGATCGCTGGGCAACGTCGCCGTCATTCTGGGCTAGGAGCCCCCTCGCTATGAACCTCCTCGACTGGGCGCGCTTCGGGTCGGCAGGCGGCGTGGCGCCGTTCACCGTCGTGCTCGATCTCACGCTGTCCTACGTGCTCGGCCAGCTCGTGGCCTGGCTCTACATCTGGACGCACCGGGGTTTGAGCTATTCGCGCAACATGACGCACAGCATGATCCTGCTCACGATGATCGTGACCTCGGTCATGCTCGTCGTCGGCGACAGCATCGCGCGCGCGTTTGGACTCGTGGGCGCGCTCGCCATCATCCGCTTCCGCACGGTGGTCCGCGACGCGCGCGACACCACGTTCATTTTCCTCGCGCTCGCGACGGGCATCGCCATCGGGGCGCACCACTACGTGGTCGCCGTGGTGGCCGCCGTGGGCATCGGTCTGGTCGCCACGCAACTTCACCTCACGGGTTTCGGTCAGCGCCACACCGACACCGGCGTGCTGCGCGTACGGTCGAACACGGCGCTGGAGAACATCGAGGAGGCGCTGAAGGCCTGGTGCAAGTCCCACGAGCTGTTGTCGCTCAAGGAGAGCACGGGCGGCGAGTCGGAGTACAGCTTTGAAATTCGCCTCTATCATCCGGCCGAACGAGAGGATCTCGTTGCGGCGGTGCGAGGCATCTCGGGCACGTCGCTGGTGACGGTGGCGCTCGAGGAGAGGGCCGAGGAATGGTAAGGCGTCAAGTACCCCTGTCGCGACGCCTCCGTGCGCACGCGGGGCAGCTCGTCAACGCGGGCATCTGGTCGGGGGCGGCTCTCTTGTCCCTGGTGCTCTACGTCGTGGGCGCGCCCGAGTCGGGCACCCGCGCGGTGGCCGTCGTGCGGCAACACCCGGTTTACGTGCCCGAGTCGGGGCGGCTGGCGTCGATCAGCGTCAGCTCTGGCCAGCGCGTCGAGGCGGGGGCCGAGCTGGGCGTCGTCGAAGTCCCGGGTCTCGCGCAGGAGCTGGCGGCGGCCCAGGCGGAGCTCATGGCGATTCAGGCCGAGCATGGGCTGGAGGGGGCGGATCTCGCGCGGCGCTTCGTGAAGGACAGCGACTCGGCGCACGCGCGTTGGCTCTCCGCGAGGGTCGACCTCGAGTCGCGTCGCGCGGAGCTGGTAGGGCTCGACCTCGAGCTCTCGCGACTAGAAACGCCGGGCGCGGCGGTCCCGCAAACCGACATCGATCTCGCTCGGGCGCGACGCGATGCCGCGCGCGCGGAGATCGCGGCGCGCGTCGACGAGGTGGCCGCGCTCGAACGCGCTTACGTCCAGGCGCGTTCGCGGGGCGGCGGCGCCGACGCGGTGCTTGAAGCCCGCGTGTCGGCGGCCGCCGCGATGGTCGACGCGCTTCGCTCGCGTGCCGAGGCGAGCGTACTGCGTGCGCAGGCGGCCGGGACCGTCACCGGGCGCGTGCCGTCGGCCGGCACTTGGCTCCAGGCCGGGATCCCGGCGGTCACGTTGACGGAGGCCACCACCCAGGAGGCCGTGGTCTACGTGTCACCCTCGCTCGCGCGACAGCTCGAACAGGGCGCTGTGGCCTCGCTCGTTGGCGAGCGGGGCGACCGCTACGACGCTCGCATCGCGACGATCGGCCCGGCGATGGAGGTGGTTCCGTTGCAGCAGGTCACCGACCTGGAGCGTCCCGAGTGGGGCATCCCGGTCACCCTCACCGTGGCCGACGCGATCCTGACCCCCGGCGAGGCGCTGACGGTCGAGTTCTGAGGGGTGGAGTTCTAGTGACTGGGCGCGGGTCGGCCCCGGAGCATCCGGAAGAAGGTGCGGAAGCTCGACAGCACGCCGTCGCGACTCGACCTGTCGAAGATGAGGATGCCCGCGCTGAGCGCGATGTAGCCGAAGCCGATGTAGCGGTGGGCGTCGGCAAAGACGAACTGCAACAGGAACAGGACCGTCAGCACGGCACCCTGCCAGAGCGCGAAGCGAAGGTCGGCAATGGCGGCGATCGCGAAGACACACTGGGCGGCCGTGAGGAGCACCTCGTCCTGCTGGCGATGGTCCATCGGGAGGGCGGCTGGACCGCCCGCGGAGATGGAGTAGACGGCGGCGAGCGTGCCCACCAGCAGCGTCCACTGGTTGACATTGCTCGACACGAGCGTGCGCAGGCCCTGCTCGCTGTTGCCCCGCAGCACCATCAGCACGGCCACGATGACCTCGGGCGACTCGCTGGCGAAGGGCGCGACCCATTGCACCAGGAAGAACTCGTCGACCCCGAGCTCCTTACCGGTGTGAACCAGCGACTCGGCGAAGGGCTCTGCGCTCACGAAGATCACCGAGCCCGCGAAGAAGAGGCAGAGCAGCACCGCGGCGCGACGCCAGAAGGTCGGCAGCTCAGCCATGGCAATCGCGGGGCCAACAACCTCGCCCTCGTGCTCCTCGCCTCGCGAGGCCGCGATGAGGTAGCTGATGTAGAGCACGAGGTACACCGCCGTGTCGAACAGCGTGAGCGAGCCGCGGAACACGGGCACCATCGCGTAGAGCGTCGCGACGATGAGCACCGAGATCTCGGTGCCCATGTCGGCCGGGAGGACAATCTCCCGCGCGCGGAATCGCAGGAAGGTGAGCGCGAGCAGGGCGCTCCAGCCGAGGCCAAGCAAGAGGCGATTGCCGCCGGTCATGTTGGCGATGGCGTAGCCGGCGTAGGCGGGATCGTGGGCCGCCTTCCAGGCGAAGGTGGCGTCGACCGCGTACTCGGGGAGCACGGCCACCAGCGCCAGGACGCTCACCGCGAGCGCTGGGGGCACATCCATCTCGGCCACCTCGCAGGCCCAGCCGAGGATGAAGGCGGAGGCGAGGATGCCGATGCCGGTCATCAGCGCGGTGGCGATGGCAGCGGGGTGCTGTCCCATCGCGACCTGAGACAGCCAGGGGAGAGTGCACGCAACGGCGACGACGTAGGGGATCCAGCGCATCAGGGCAGAGTTCCGGCGACAGGGAGGAAACGCTCGGCCGGGCCCTCGTGGCCCGGGATCGAGAAGGCGAGGATGGCGACAGCGGCCTTGCCAGACAGGTAGAGACCGTCGGCAGAGAAAGTCCGCGCGCAGGCGGGGCGCTCGGTGGCGAGCGACCAGGCGCGGCCCTCGACGGTGACGGCCACGGTCTCGCCGGTCCAGTTGGCCGGGCAGAGCTCGCCGGTGACCGGTGTCGTGACGAGAGCCACGCTCGTGCCCTTCGACACGCAGCCGCTGCCCTGGCCGCAAAGGTCGCCCTCGCAGGCCACACCGGTGACCGGCGAGGCGGGGTCGAAGCCATCGCGCGTGAAGGTGGCCGCCGCGCTGGCACGGACGGCGGCACTGGCACCCTCGAGTCCCTTGCTCGCTTCGGCCTCGCGCAGGGTGGCGTCGAAGGTGGCGGTCACCGCGCCGGAGGTGGTGTCGAACAAGGTGATGCGCGCCGAGGGGAAGCCCGGCCCGTCGAGCACCCAGCGTGTTTCCACGGCCGCGTACTTCGCGTCGCGAGAGAACCACACCGCCACCAGCTCGGTGGGGGGCGGTTCCTCGGTGGCGAGCGCGAGTGCGAGGGGGAGCACGGGAGCCGCCGGCTATCTCGGTGTTCCCGCCTCGCGCGATAGGCCTCGGTGATGGATCTCGCTGCGCCGGCATTTCGTTTCTGGCTCGACGGGGGCCTCGTGGGGGAGGGGGGCTTCGGCGGCGCGCCCACCGAGGGCGGCGGCGGCCTCACCGGCGGCCTGGGCGTGGGCCTCATGCCCGACCCCGCCGTCGGGCTGGCCCTCGTGGCGCAAGTGCGCGAGCTCGTCGCCAACGAGCGGCACGTGTCGAGCATCGGCGTCTTGGTGCGCTACCCCGCCGACGATGGCCCATGGGTGGGCCTCGGGGGGGCCCATCATCACGAGCTACCCTGGGCGCAGTGGCTCGACAGCCCCGGCTCCGCGATCGCCGCCACGCACGAGGACATCACGCATCGAACCGGCGCCGAGCTGGCGCTCGGCTACGACTTCGCGCCCAGCGCGCCCGAGTCTTCCGTCGCGCGCATGTTCCGGCCGTCGCTCCAGCTCTCGGGGGCGGTGCTCCCGGCCACCGATGGACCGCTGGTTTACGTGATGGCGCGCGCCACGATGCGCCTCGGCGTCAAGGAGTACGGCGAGGCTCGCGAGTAGCACGCCAGCGGTAGAGGCCAGCCGCGCCGAAGAGTGCTGCAAAGGCGCCGAACTGGCTGGCGCAGCTGTCGTCGCGTTGAAGGTCGACCCGGGCGGGAGACGTCTCGTTGACCTTCTTGCTGTCGGCGTCGAGGGTGGGGTGGCCGAGGTCGACGAGCACGAGGCGAATGGTCCCGGGGCCGCGAAGGTTGATCCCCGCGTGCCGGTCGGCGTTCACGAACACCCCGTCGGGGTCGTTCACCACGCCCCACTCGAAGTAGGCGTCGATGCGGTCGTGAACGATCCAGTAGTCGCGACCGCTCTCGAGCGTAACTTCGAGATACCCGGCGCCAAGAGGGTACAGCTCGAAGGTGACAGTGGCGGCGCCGGAGTCGCTCAGCGGGGCCCACGTCGTGATGGCAGCACTGTCGCCGAGCTCGCCGAGCCAGGCGGGGCCTTGCTCCGTGCCGAATCGACCGCGTGAGATCGCGAAGTCCACCATGTCCTCGCGCCAGTCGCCGCCGAGCTCGGTCCACGCGTCGAGCACGTCGGGCTCGTTCTCGCCCGGGTCGTTCGCCATGGCGTCCCACAGCGCCGGTCCGGCCGCGCCGGTGCCGTCGAAGTGACGCTCGTCGAGCCATCGCATCCAGACCATGGCCCCGTACTCGTAGTACGACCATAGATCGTACTCTTCGTCGAGGAAGTAGCCGTCGTGCAAGACGGCGCTGGCCCAGGGCACGGCCTGGTAGTCGGCGACGGGGCCCGGGTCGAGGACCATGGCGGGGTCGGTCCAATACTCGGCGGCCACGGCGGTACCCTCCCACACCGAAAGGAAGGGCTCCTCGAAGTCGGTGGCGTACTGCAGCACGTGGTTGAACTCGTGGTGCGCGTAGCCGCCGAGGGCGTCGCTCTCGGTGCCGGGATCGATGACGATGTAGGCGCTGTCAGACGAGTAGCCGTCGCCCCGCGCCGAGTCGGTGCAGGTTTCCTCGGGGGTGGAGAGGTCGTCGCCGTCGCAGGCCACGTAGGCGCCCCCGGCGCCCCCGGTGCCCTCGCGTAGCAGGTACACGTCGATGGCCTCGTTGCCGCCGCGCTGGCCGTCGGACACCGGGGCGCGGAAGCCGATCCTATCGACCTGCGCTGCCCAGGCATCCTGGAGCGCGGGGAGGACGATGTCGCACAGCGCGGCGCCGTCGGCGTCGTGATGACAGCGAAAGCGCCCGTCGTCGCTATCGACGAACGCAGCCGCCTCGGGACGAGCGGCCAGCGCTGTGCCAAGGAGTGTGGCCGCGATCAGGAGCACGGCCTACTCGACGGTGCTGAGATCGCGGGTGAGGAGCGAGGCGGTGTACTCACCATCTAGGGCCAGGTAGCCGTACACATCGGCCGCGAAGCCGCCCTCCAGCTCGCCGTCTTCGCTGAGCGAGCCCTCTGTCGCGACCGGGAGCTCGAACCAGGACAGGTCGATCGCCGCCTCGCCCGAGATGGCGCCGTCGTCGTTCTGCAGGTCGAAGAGGTAGGTGGTATCGAGGTCGTAGCCGAAGAGCGACAAGAGGCAACCGGCCTCGCCGGTGGCGACTTCGCCGTAGGCATCGACCACCAGCGTGAGAGGGCCCGAGCAGCCCACCGCCACTTCCTGGCCGTCGTACTCGCCGGACACGTTGATGTTCAGCTCACCCACGTAGATGCCGGCGTAGATGCTCTGCACCAGGACGCCGCCGACCGTGGAGGCGAGGCGGTCGCCGTTCGGCAGCGAGGCCTCGGCCGTGATCGAGTGCGTGCCGACGTCGAGCCCGTTGTTGACAAGGTCGTTGCCGATGATCGACCAGTCGGTGTCGACATCGCTCGACCAGGTGATGTCGGAGAAGTCAGTGAGCGTGCCCTGCGCGTCGTACACCTTCGCCACGAAGGCGGCGTCGTCGCCGTAGGGGATGAAACTCGCGCTCAGGGGTGACTCGAGCACCAGCCGCGCGTCGGACCACTGCTCGTCGAGCGCCTCTGCGGCGGTGTCGACAAACACGCCGGTGTCGTCATCGGGGTCGGAACCCGCAGGCGCGTAGGGGTCGTAGTCGACCATCAGGGAGTCGCTGCAGGCAAGGAGGAAGAGAATCACGAGCCCTCCGGGCGCGCGCCAAGGTAGCACGAGGCCACGGCGTCGGCGTTAGAAGGGCGTCATGCACACGATGATCGAGGTGAAGGAGCTGCGGAAGCAGTACGGCGACTTCGCCGCGCTCAAGGGTGTGAGTTTTTCTATCAAACAAGGTGAGATCGTGGGTTTCCTCGGGCCGAACGGCGCGGGAAAGACGACCACCATGAAGATCCTGACAGGCTTCGTCGCCCCCTCGGGCGGCAGCGCTCACGTGGCGGGTCACGACGTCGTGGCCGAGTCGCTCGCGGTTCGCGCCGCGATTGGCTACCTCCCCGAGGCCGCGCCTGTCTACGCGGACATGCGCGTGGCCGACTACCTGGACTTCGTGGGACAGGTTCGCGGCCTGGCCGCGGCGGAGCGGGCCACGGGCATCGAGCGGGTGGCCCACGAGTGCGACATCGCCGACCGGCTGGGACAGCGGGTGGGCACCTTGTCGAAGGGCTACAAGCAGCGCGTCGGGCTGGCGCAGGCGCTCTTGCACCAGCCGCCGATCCTCGTGCTCGACGAGCCCACCAGCGGCCTCGATCCCAACCAGATCCTCGCCATCCGCAACCTGATCCGTCGCATCGGGCAGTCGCGCACCGTGATCCTGAGCACGCACATCCTCCAGGAGGTCCAAGCCACCTGCGATCGCGTGCTGATTCTCAACCGGGGCGAGCTGGTGGCCGACGCGGGGATCGACTCGGTGCGTGAGGCGATCTCCGGGGGCAACCTGTTCCGTGCCACCCTGATGGAAGGGCCGGTTCGGCTGCCCGAGGCCGAGGTTCAGCGCTCGCTCGCGGCCATCCCCGGCGTTCTTCGCGTGTCGTTGCAGTCGGCCGACGTGCCGGGGCAGCTCCCCTACGAGGTGCTCGCCGACCGCGACGTGCGGGCGGACATCTTCCGGCTCGCGGTGGAGCGCGGCCTCGTGGTGCTGGAGCTCGGGCGCGAGAAATCGTCGCTGGAGGAGGTTTTCCGGCGACTGACGCTCTCACCAGCTGACGATCACCGCGACGCCCACGAGCAGCAGGAAAAAAGCGCCCACCCCTAGGGCCAGCACGACCGGGACCGAGGCCTGCTTGAAGAACGTTCGCGTCGCCTCTTGTCGCGAAACGGGCGGGGCCTTCGTGGCCGACTTCGAAGCCGCGGCGCGGGTGCCTTCCCAGCCCGCGATACGTCGCGTACCTGCCGACACGGGCGGCTCGACGTTGAGCAGCGCGTAGATCTGCGCGAAGGGCGGGAACCCGTAGATGGGGATGAGCTCGTCGCCGCCGACGTCGGGACGCATCCGAGCGGAAATGGGGAGTCTTCCCGTGTAGATCCTCTCGCGCACGGCGTAGACGGAGAGTCGCGACAGGACCGTTCCATCGGGAAGGTGCACGTCGAAGCGACGGGGCACCTGCGAGCGCGACGGCGCGTCGAAGCGGGCCATGCACGCCGGGCAGATGACCTCGTCGCCCGGCTCGGCGTCGATGGGCGTGGTGCAATCGGGGCAGGCAACGCGCATGACGGCATCGTATCCGAGGCGCTAGGAACGGTCCTCGACGACGTCGCCTTCGAGCAGTACGAGCTCCACCAGCCCGGTCCCCGTGGACTGTACGAGGTCGGTCCTCACGCGCGCGTCTCGCAGGCGGTCCCTCAGCCGCACGAGGAGGCCGTCCCAGCGGCGTCGGAGGGCGTGGGGGTCGTCGAGCTGGGGCCAGTGGGGGCGGGCGAGTTCGGCCCAGGACAGGGGCTGGCGCACGCTGGCCAGCTCACTCACCACGCGGGCGAGCTGGCCCACCAGCACGAGCGGCTCGGCGCCCGACCGGTGGATCTGCACGGTGTCGTAGGAGCACAGGATGCGGAGGGGGGTGTCGGCGTTCGCCCGGGTGGCGTCTTGTCCAGCGCCGGAGAGCGGGATCTCGACGGCAACGTAGGCCTGCCCGCGGAGCTCGAGCCGGTCGTTCACGCTCAACCCGCGCACTTCGCCGTTGATCCGCACGCGCCAGCAATCGTCCGTCTCCCAGAAGGTGGCGGCGGCGGCGGCGTTCAGCCCGGCAGCGAGCCTCGGGTTCGGGTCGAAGAGCAGCGAGCTGGTTCCGGGGAGCGCCTGCGCCGCGAGTCCCGGTCCTTCCAGTCCGAGGACGGTCGCGGGTACTCTCACGGCATCGACCGTCAGCGCCAACCCGGGCGCCAGCGTGATGACTAGGCCCGGCGACAGCTCGGCGGCGTCGGCCGTGCGGTCGGCCACGGTGAAGCGGCGTCGCAAGGCCAGGAGCCACAGCCGCTCGCCGCGAAGGCTCACCATGGCGTGGGCTTCGGAGACGTCGGGCACGTCGAATCGAAGTGCGGCCGACCAGGTCCGGCCGATCAGGTCCCCGGGGAAAAGGGACTCCGCCGTGCCGTCGGGGAGGCGGAATCGGACCGATGCGCGCACCCCAGGAGTGTACGGGTGGTTGCGGGCTCGGTCACCCTCCCGTCGGTGATGCCGCCGTGTTCGCCCCGCGCGGCCGGGGGCTTGACTCGGCGAGGTCGACCGCGGCGGTGTCGAGCGCGGAGAGGTCCCACAGGTGCGCGGTCTTGTCCCAGCTCCCGGTGACGAGGTCGCCGGCCGGTGTGAACTCCACGGCAACGACGCGCTCGGTGTGTCCGGGAAGCGCTGCGGCCAGCGTCTGGTCGCTGACGCGGTAAACCTCGACCGCGCCGTCGAGGAAACCGGCGGCGAACCAACGGCCGTCGGCGGAGATGGCGACGTCCAGCGGCGTGGCTCCTGGCCTCTCCACGCGCGCCTGTCGCGACCCGACGAGCACGAGTGCCCCCGGGACGGCGGCGAGCACGAGCCCGTCACGCGCGGTGACGGCGCGGGCGCCCGTGACTCGCGCGAGCGAGACGAGCGAGTCGCCGTCGAGCTGGTCGATGTTCCCGTCCGTGTCGAGGGTCACGACTACGTCGTCGGGCGCCTCCATGTCGACGAAGACTCGGTCCTCGGCGAGGCGGCGGGGCGGGTCGTGTGGCGCGGACCAGCGGAAGAGGCCGGCGTCGAGGTCGATGCCCACCAGCGAGCCATCCGCGAGCCAAGCGATGCGGCGCAGCGCGCGCGCGCCGGGCAGCAGCGCGAGCTCGGGTCCGAGCCCGAGATGGGGCGCGCCCATCGCGGTGGCGACCCAGCCCTCGGGGCCGAGGGCCACCGACTTCACCACGCCGGGTGCGAAGCGCGAGGCGCGCAGATCGCCGGTGACGAGGTCGAGGTCGAGCACGCGACCATCCCCGGTCGCGACCAGAAGGCGCTCTCCATCGACCGCGACGTCGGCCACGCCCGACTCGGCGCGCACCAGCGCGGGAACGCCGCGCGGCAAGCTCCAGGTCTGGAGGCCCTCGCCATGTACCCAGAGCTCTTGTCCTTCGAAGGCAAAGGCTCGAAGGGGAGGCCCGGGGATCTCGCCGATGGCGGTGGCGGTGTCGATGCGCCACAGCCGGATCCCGCCCTGCGGACCCGAGAGCGCGAGCAGGTTGCCGGGGGAGCCGACAATGCGGGAGATGGAGTCGAGGCCGCTGTTGCCCGCACCCGCGAGGCTTCCGTCCCCCTCGTATGCCGCCACGCGGCCGCGGACGCTCCCGATCGCGACGCCCCCGCCGGGCAGGAAGGCGAGCGCAGAAGCGACGTGATCGCCGTTGAACGCAGTCGCGACACGATTCTGGATGGGCTCGTCGGTGGTGCCCAGGAGGAGCGTGCCGTCGGCGCAGATGGCGGCGAGCTGGCCGGCGGACTCGTTCACCACTCGCAGCGTGTCGCGACAACCGGTTGCCACGCCGGTGACGGCGAGGGGACCGCCACCCGTCCATGGGCGCCGGGGGTCTACCTGTCCGACCCAGTCCTCGCCGTAGAACGGGTAGTGGTCCACTCGGGCCCCGGTGCTGATGTCCAAGACGGTCACGCTGCCCGCGCCGTCCCAGCTGACCAGGTGCTCGCCGCGCACCTCACCCCCACGCGCGGCCAGGTCGACGGTCCACCCCCGGTTCGGGCCGTCATGGCGCGAAACGGTGGTTCCGGTGCCGCAGACGATCGAGCGCCCGTAGAGGGCCGACCAGGCGCACGAGGGGGCGGGCACCTGGCTCATGAGCGCGGGGCGCTCAGCGAGCCCAAAGGCCGCGAGCACGCCCCGGGCGAGCGGATCGTCGCGGCGCGAGAGCACCCCACGAGCGAGCGTCTCGGCGCGCTCGCGGTTGCCAGCGCGCGTGGCCTCCACGGCCTGCTCGAGCTGCAGCCCGGCGAGCGCGCCCTCGGCGTCGGAATCGGCGATCACGGCGCGTTGGAGCGCCTGCTCGGCGCGCCAGTAGCCGGCGGTCAAGGCGGCAGTGGCCACGGCGAGGCCGATGGCGCCCACGGCGACGGGCGCACGGTAGGCCGCGACGGTGCGCCGGAGCAGCTCGGCGGGGGTGTAGCGGTGGGCGGCGACGCGGCGGCCGTCAAACCAGCGCAAGAGGTCGTCGGCGAAGGCCCCGGCATGCGGGTAGCGCTCGGCGACGGGGCCTTGCGCCCGCGCGATGATCGCCTCGATCTCTGCGGATAGTTCCCCCGCCACGGCGGCGAGGGTGGCGCCGAGGCTGTACACGTCGTGCGTCGGCCGGGGGGCCTCAGCGCTTGCCTGTTCCGGCGACATGAAGCCCGCTGTGCCCACGGCCCCCGGGGTGGCAGAGAGCTCGGGCCAGTCGGCCGCTGCCGCCGCCGTGGGGACAGCTAGCCCCCAGTCGCCGACTTGCGTCTCGCCACGCTCCCCGATGAAGATGTTGGACGGCTTCAGATCGCGGTGCACGATGCCCCGGTCGTGGGCGGCCGCGACGGCCTCGGCGGCGGCGAGCACGTGGCGCACCAGCACGCGGCGGTCGCCAGTCCCGACGAGCGCGCGGGCGAGGGTTTGGCCTCGGACCAGGCGCATCGTGTAGAAGGGGCGGCCATCGGGGAGCGTGCCGCGATCATGCACCGACACGATGCCGGGGTGGTCGAGGCGCCCGGTGACGATGGCCTCGTGGGCCAGGCGCGACACTGCCGCGGCGTTGTCGATCGACGCGGTCGGCAAGACCTTGAGCGCCACCTCGCGACCGAGGGCTCGGTCGTGCGCCGCGTACACCTCGCCCATGCCGCCCCGGCCGAGAAGCGGGCCGATCTGGTAGCGATCGCCAGCGTCGAAGCGGGGCAGGGGCGTCGCGGGGAACGCGCTGCCGGGGTCGCTCCACCCGCCGTGGCTCGGCTCGTCGGGGTTCACCCTCCCTCGTTACCACGCGAGCGAGGAGGCCTGGGTTGCCCTGAGGATCCAGTGAGGGTCCCAGTTGAGGAGGGGGCGGGTATCGATCGAGCACCCTCCCGGAGTGCCCATGCTCGCGTCCTCGATCCTCGCCCTGTCGCTCGCCGTGCCCGAGGCGGAGGCGGCGAACGTCCCGAAGATCAAGAATGTTCGGATTCGGGAGACCCCCGAAACGGGTACCGGCGGCGTCACGTACCGGGTCATGGTGGCGACGGGCCTCGGAACGATTGGGTGGTCCCACGTCGCGCTCATTCATTCCAATGGGAGCTTCAGGCTCTCCCAGGCCGACGCCTGGCTCCACGGCGCGGCCACCTTCACGAAGCTCCCGTCCATCGACGGCACCGTCGGCGTGATTCTCTACGACAGCGCCGGCACCAAGCTCGGCACCATGTCGGGCGCCCTCTCCGCTGCCGGCGAACTCGAGCTTGCCGTCGACGCGTCCACCGGCGACTGCACCACCAGGGCCGGTTGTTCCGACGCGACCGCGCTCGACCTCGAAGCCATCGACGCCGCCGTCTACCCCTCCCCCACGGGTGGCTAC
>SXON01000021.1 GCA_005778355.1 Pseudomonadota bacterium
CTGCTGGAGGAGGAGAATCCCTATGCGCGGCTCGACGCCCTCGGCCGCCAGCTGCGCGACGCCGTGCTCGCTGCCTGCCGCACCAAGCAGGCGCCGCTCGGCGATGTCGAGGCTGGACATGATCTTCAAACGCGAGGTGATCGCGTGCTTCAGCCGCAGCGGCGGCTTCATGACCTCGTACAGCATGCCGTCGATGCGGTAGCGGATGCGGAGTTGCTTCTCGTAGGGCTCGATGTGGATGTCGCTCGCGCCCTTGCGAATCGCGTCGAGGAGCACCAGGTTCACGAGCTTGACCACGGGCGCGTCGCCCGCCGACTTCTCGAGGTCGAGGACGTTGATGTCTTCATCCACGTCGCTCGAGAGCTCGAGGTCTTCCTCGCCACTGTTGAAGTCGATCATCACGTCTTCGAACGTGACGTTGCTCGTGTAGTACTTCTCGATGGCCTCGGCGATCTGGCCCTCGGAGGCCACCACGACGTCGATGTTGAAGTTGGTGATGAACTTGATGTCGTCGACCGCGTAGATGTTCGACGGGTCGGCCATGGCAACAATCAGGGTGTTTCCTGACTTGTTGATGGGGATCACCTGATGACGAACCACCACTTCCTTCGGGATGAGCTTCAGGACCTCGGCCTCGATCTCGAAATCGCTGAGGTTGATGCTGGGTACGCCATACTGCTTGGACAGGAAGGCGGTGAGCTCGTTCTCCTCGATGTAGCCGAGCTTGGTGAGCTGGTGGCCGAGGCGACCGCCGGTGCTCCGCTGCGTTTCCATCGCCTTCTGGAGCTGGAGCGGCGAGATGAGCTTCTCGCGCACCAACAGCTCGCCAAGGCGCGCCCCGGTGGCGGCCCCGCTGGCGGTGGATTTACGTTCGTCAGCCATACGCGTGTACCTCGCGAGGGCGGAGCTTAGCGCAAGCTGCGCCCCGCCGGGAACCCGGCACGCCGCACTCCTGGCGCTCTAGTGCAGGGACCACGCCAGCACCGCGAGGATCAAGGCACCGCCAGCTGCGGCGATCAGGAGGCTGATGCGGCGTTTCGCGGGCGGCGCGGGCGGACGGGGTGGTAGCCCGGGCGGAAAGATGAGCGCCTCCACGGGCGGCGAGCGCAGGCAGGCGGCGTACACCACGAGGCGCGCGTTGGTGTCGGCCGCCGGTTCGAGCAGGCGGTAGGCGGTGCGAACGGCGGGGTCTGGGGGCGTCCAGTCGAAGAAGATGTCGACGAGGTAGCCGAGCCGCACCCGCGGCGGCAGCACCGCCACCCCTTCCGGCGTGGGCGGCAGGCGCGAGGCCGGGAGTTGGCTCCCGGGCGGCAGCCCATCCCGCAAGTGACGGTAGAGCGCGCGACCCACCTGCGCCCCCAGCGCCTCTTCCAGGTTGAAGCTTGCGGCCTCCTCGGCCAGGTCGATGCGGAAGGAGGCCAGCCAGCCGAGGGCCTCGGCGTCGGAGCGCACCACCCCGCGCACCACCGACCACAGATGCCCCGCCTGGGCGTTCCACAACTGCGTGAACGGCCCCTCCCCCTCACGCGCACGCAGCGCGCGGACGAGGCGGAACTCGGCAAGGTCCAGTGGCGGCGCGGTCGTCATCCAGCGCTAATTGTGGCACGATGGCGGCGTGCTGATCGCCCTCGCCGCCTGCGCCCGCTGGGATGTCCTTCCCGACGAGGACTTCACCCCCGACCCGGTGCACGAGCCATATCCAAGTCGCGACGAGCTCGGCGCCTACCCGCCGGATGGCGACGAGACCCACGGCGTGAAGGTGGACATGCCGCCGCAGTCCGTGGTGCGCTTCGTGGCGCTCGGCGACGCCGGCACCGCGTACCCCGAGCAGTTCGAGGTGGCCGACGCGATGCGCGACGTGTGCGCCGAGCGGGGCTGCGACTTCGCCGTGTACATGGGCGACAATTTCTACAACACGGGCGTGGAGGCCGTGGACGACCCGCAATTCGACGAGAAGTTCGAGGTGCCGTACGCGGAGATCACCTTTCCGTTCTGGACCGTGACCGGCAACCACGACTACGGCGGCGGGGGCGCCGGCTACGAGTTCTGGAAGGGCCAGGTGTACATCGACTACGCCGAGCGCTCCGAGAAGTGGAAGTTCCCCGACCTCTTCTACACGGTAGACTACGGGCTCCTCGATCTGTTCGGGCTCGACACCAACGCGATGATGTGGGGCTTCTACGAGGGACAGCAGCAATGGCTCGACGCGGCCGTCGCGGCCAGCGATGCCGAGTGGAAGATCGCCTACGGGCACCACCCCATCCTCTCCAATGGCCCCCACGGCAACGCGGGCGTGTACGACGGCTACTCGTCGCCGATCCCGATCTGGGACGGCGCCTTCGTGAAGGACTTCATGGACCAGTCGGTCTGTGGCAAGATCGACGTGTACCTCTGCGGTCACGACCACAGCCGCCAGTGGCTCGAAGACACCTGTGGCGGCACGGAGCTGATCGTGAGCGGCGCGGGCGGGAAGGTGAGCTACCTCGATGGCGAGAACCCCACCTGGTACGAGATGGACACCGAGGGCTTCCTCTGGGTGGAGCTCGACGGCAAGTCCTTCAAGGGCGCCTTCTATGATGCCTTCGGAAACCTCGAGTACGAGCGCGAATTCACCAAGGAATAGGCATCGCGTCTAGTGAATCGTGCCGTCAGGTCCCGTGAACTCGTCCTCCGGCGCGCAGCACTCGATCACCAGCGGGCTGCCCTCCGAGTCGTGGGCCTGGCCGTCCACCCCTGTCCATCGGGCCGTGGGCGCGAAGCCGACGCCGCGGTTCGCGCAGTCGTTCTCGTAGTCCAGGGCGTAACGCAAGAGCGCGACGTCGTACTCGGAGGGATCGCTGGTGCTGTCGCCGTTGATCGCGCCCTGGAGCGTGACGGCCCAGGTGATGACGGTGCTCCCGTCGCCGGGCCGCGTCACCGAAGCCGGCTCCGGATCGTAGGCGGAGGGTGTCCACCCGGGCGGCAGCGTTTCTGACACCATCGCCGTGCCGTCAGCGCGCCCAAGGTTGGTGACCCTCACCGCCACGGCGGCCGTCCGGACCTCGCTCAGGTCGAACCAATTCATCTCGCGACCGACGAGGAAGAGAACCTCGTCCTGGACCTCGTCCCAGACATTGTGTTGGGTGCGCACCAGGCCGTCGTCCTCGCCGTCGACGTGGTCCTCCACGAGGTCGCCGTCCTGGTCGGTCTCATCGTTGGCGAAAGTAAACAATCGATCAGGGGCACGCGCACCGTCGTAGTCGTAGGAACCCGAGCGGCTGGTGACCTGGTTCTCCTCCACGCACCACCAGGTCTCACGGGTCTCATCGAACAACCCGTACGGAATAGACAACGAGCTACCGGCCGGAATCTCGCTGCTCCCCGGGATGCCCGCGAGCGCGTCTTGTGAGTCGTCACTGAAGAAGACGTACCAGTCCTCGAAACACACCGGGTAGGGCCCGGTGTTGTCGATGCGCAGGTACATGATTCCGTAGCTCACCTGTGCGAAGCCGCGATCGACCGCCTCGGCCACCTCGATGCAGCCCTCGGGCTCGCAGGCGTCGTACTCCTCCTCGACCTCGGGGACCGACGCCTCCGGGGGCACCCCCGAGTCTACGGCGTCGCCCTGCTCCCACTCGGGCCAGGCCTCGTCGGACTTGTCCACCTCGCCCGAGCCGGGGCAGCCGAGAAAGGCCAGGATCATGGGGGGCGCGCTCCTGCCGCCCAGTCTGACACGCGACGCTACTCGCCGCTACCGCGGATGAGCCAGGCGCCGCCGTAGCTGCTGCTGGCGGTGCCCATGTCCCAGCCCGTGGCGCCGACGAGGAAGTCATCGAAGCCGTCGGCGTCGGTGTCGCCGGCGAAGGCGAGTTGGCCACCGAGGGCGTCGGAACTGAACACGCCCGTGACGGCGAAATCAGCCTCGTCGAGGGCGTAGCTGCCGCTGGCGACGGGACCATACCAGAGGAAGGCACCACCCGCGTTGCTGGCGGGGGAGTCGTATCCGGAGGCGCCCACGATCAGGTCGTCGGTGCCGTTGCCGTCGAAGTCGCCACCACCGGCCACGGAGCGGCCGAAGTTGAGGCTGCCCGCGTTGCCCGTGAGGGTGACCGCCGCGCTCGACGTGGACATCGAGCTCGACAGGGGCGAGGCGAACACGTAGGCGGCGCCGGCATCGCTGTAGGTGGACGAGTCGATGGTGACCGACTCCTGGTGTGCGCCCACGATGAGGTCGTTGTCGCCGTCGCCGTCGTAGTCGCCCGCGCTATCGACCGAGCGACAGAGCTCGGCGTCGGTGGTGCCGGAGCCCTCGATGACCACGTCGGCCACGGTCGACAGGTTGCCGCTCGCCAGCGCACTGTCGCCGTAGACCACGTAGGCCATGCCGTCGTTGCTGCCGTTGCCGTCGCCCTTGTAGGCGCAGATCACCATCTCGTCGCGACCGTCGCCGCCGAGGTCGGGCACCATCGCCAGCACCTGGCCCGTCTGGTCGCTCGCGGTGCTGGTGTAGAAGAGAACGTCGGCCGCCGAGAAGAGCACCGTGCCGCTGCTCCCGCCGTACCAGACACCTGCCGCGCCGGTGTTGGTGGTGCTGCTGTAGTCGTAACCGTAGGCGCCCACCAGCACATCGGGGAGGCCGTCGGCATCCACGTCCTGCCCACCGGACACGTCGTAACCGACGTACTCGCTGGAGCTATTGCCCTGGACCACGAGCACGGCCGAGGAGGAGCCGCGCGTCAGGTCGCCCGACGGCGCAGAGAAGATGATCGCCTCGCCGGCGGCGCCGTAGCTCGTCCCGTTGTTGACACGGGTGTTGTACGCGCCCACGACGACGTCGTTTGCGCCGTCGTCGTCGAAGTCACCGGCGCCGTCGAGCTGGTAGCCCATGTAGTCGACGGAGCTGAGCCGGTAGACACCGCGCACCGTCGCGATCGCGCTGACGGTCGAGGTGAGCTGGACGTCGCCCGAGGCGGTGGCCCCGCTCATGAACCAGGCCGCGCCGGTGTTTGACGCGTAGGTGGTGTCGTAGAGGTGGGCGCCGAGGCCGATGTCGTCGGCACCGTCGCCGTCGAGGTCGCCCACGCCGGCCACCGCGGAGGCCACCTGGTCGCTGCTGGTGACGCCGTACCACAACGCGTCGTCGTAGTCGGTGACCACGCCCTCGCCGTAGTTGTAGCAGTCGCTGTCGTTGCGATCGCCGTCGCAGTCGCTGTCGGTGCCATCGACGCAGACCTCCTCGGCGCCGAGGTAGATCGTGTCGTCGGTGTCGTCGCAGTCGGTGGCGTTGGCCACGTAGCCACTGGGCGCCGAGCAGCTGGTCTCGGTGACGGTGGCGTCGCCCTGGCCGTCGCCGTCGGCGTCGGCGTACTGGGTGAGCGTTCCGGTCACGCTGGGGTCGGCATCGTCGGCCAGGCCGTCGCAATCCTCGTCGGCGTCGGTGGCATCACACACCTCGGTGCCACCGGGGTTCACGCTCGACTCGCTGTCGTCGCAGTCGGTGTCGTCGGCCACGTAGCCAACGTCCGCGTCGCAGGTGCTCGTGCCGACGGCGGCGTCGCCGTAAGTGTCGCTGTCGGCGTCGTAGTACCAGGAGCTCTGGCCGAGGGCGCTCGCGTCGGCATCGTCGCTCAGGCCGTCGCAGTCCTCGTCGGTGTCGCTGGCGTCGCAGACTTCCTGGGCGCCGGGGTTGACGTCGACCTCGAAGGGATCGCAGTCGTCGGCATTGTCGACGTAGTCGGCCGGCTGGTTGCAGGCGTCGACGTCGAGGAAGTTGTCGCCGTAGCCGTCGCCATCGCGGTCCCAGTGCCAGGTGTCCTGGCCGGTGGCGCTCAGGTCGTCGTCGTCGCTGTCGCCATCGCAGTCCTCGTCGGTGTCGGCGTCGTCGCACACCTCTTGCTCGCCGGGGTTGATATCGTCGTCGAGGTCGTCGCAATCGGTGTTGTCGGCCACGTAGCCGCTCGGCTGGTCGCAGTCGGTGTCGCGAACCAGCGAGTAGCCGTAGCCGTCGCCGTCGGTGTCGCGGTGCCAGAGCTGCACGTCGGCGGCCGTGTCTTCGTCGACCTCGCCATCGCAGTTGTCGTCGTCACCGTCGCAGTACTCGGTAGCGCCGGGGTACTCGTTGCCGTCGGTGTCGTCGCAGTCGGTGTCGTCGGCCACGAAGCCGCTCGGCTGGTCGCAATCGATGTCGCTGGCGGTGGCGTTGCCGAAGCTGTCGAGATCGGTGTCGGCGAACCACGTGAGCACGTCAAGGGCGGCGTCCTCGTCGATATCGCCGTCGCAATTGTCGTCGTAACTGTTGCAATACTCGTCGGCGCCCGGGTAAGTCCGGGGGGCGCTGTCGTCGCAATCCGTGTTGTCGGCCACGTGGCCGGTGGGCTGGTAACAATCGAGGTCGGGGGTGGCGGGGTCGCCGAAGCTGTCGTTGTCGCCGTCGGCGTACCAAGTGGCCACGTCGGCGGCCGTGTCTTCGTCGACCTCGCCATCGCAGTTGTCGTCGTCACCGTCGCAGTATTCGGTAGCGCCGGGGAACTCGTTCTCGTCGGTGTCGTCGCAGTCGGTGTCGTCGGCCACGTAGCCACTGGGTTGGGTGCACGCGGCCACGCCGATACCCGCGTCACC
This sequence comes from Pseudomonadota bacterium, assembly GCA_005778355.1. GTDB lineage: Bacteria > Myxococcota_A > UBA796 > UBA796 > SXON01 > SXON01. The sequence continues at coordinate 6,598 of SXON01000021.1, forward strand.
GTAGCCGTCGGTGTCGCCGTCGGCGAAGAAGGTGGCCGCGTCGATGGCGGTGGACTCGTCCGCCTCGCCGTCGCAGTCGTCGTCGTAGCCGTTGCACATCTCGGTGCCGACGGGCGACACGAGCACGTCGGTGTCGTCGCAGTCGGTGTCGTCGGCGGTGTAGCCGCTCGGCACCGCGCACGCGGCGTAGGTACTGGCCGGGTCGCCGTAGCCGTCGGTGTCGGTGTCGGCATACCAGGTGAGCGCGTCGGCGGCGGCGTCCTCGTCGGTGGTGCCGTCGCAGTCGTCGTCGGTGCCGTTGCAGTACTCGGTGGCGGTGGGCGACACCTGGTCGGTGGTGTCGTCGCAGTCGGTGTTGTCGGCGAGGTAGCCCTCGGGCTTGTCGCACGCGACGAGGGTGGTGACCGCGTCGCCGTAGCCGTCGCTGTCGGCGTCGGCGTACCAGATCGACGCGTCGAGCGCCGTGTCCTCGTCGACCGTGCCATCGCAGTTGTCGTCTTCACCGTCGCAATACTCGGGCGCGCCGGGGTACACCTCCACGTCGGTGTCGTCGCAGTCGGTGTTGTCGGCCACGTAGTTGAGCGGCGCGTCGCACGCGACCGCGGAGAAGGCCGCGGCCCCGTAGCCATCACGATCGTCGTCGGCGTACCAGGTCGACGCGTCGACCGCGGTGGACTCGTCGGCGGCACCGTCGCAGTTGTTGTCGGCACCGTCGCAGTACTCGGTGGCGCCCGGGTAGGTGGTGGCCACGGTGTCGTCGCACTCCTGGCAGGCGGCGTAGCCGTCGCTGTCGGCGTCGGCGTAGCCCACGGAACCGTCGCAATTGTAGTCGTTCGGATTCGCGCAATCCACCTCGTCGGCACCGGGGTGGAAGCGGCTGGTGGTGTCGTCGCAATCACCGCTCTGGGCGGCGTAGCCCTCCGGCTGATCGCAGGTGACAAGTGTGCTTTCCACGCCGTAGCCGTCGCTGTCGGCGTCGAGGTACCAGGTGGGGGCGTCGGTGGCCTCCTCGTCGATGTCGCCGTCGCAGTCGTCGTCGATGTCGTTGCAGGCCTCGGTCAAGAGCGGCGAGCGGGTGGCGTCGCCATCGTCGCAGTCCTCGCAGGCGGGGCTGCCGTCGGCGTCGTCGTCGGCGTAGGCGACCGATCCGTCGCAATTGTAGTCGTTCGGGTCGGTGCAGTCGGACTCGTCGGCGCCAGGGTTGTACGCGGCGTCGGCGTCGTCGCAATCCTCGGCATTGTCGACGTGGCCAGTGGGCGTTTCGCAGGCCTCCGTCGGCGCCGCCGCGTCGCCGTAGCCGTCGGCGTCGTTGTCCGCGTAGAAGGTGGCCATGTCCGTGGCCTCCTCGTCGGTGCTGCCGTCGCAGTCGTTGTCGACGCCGTCGCACAGCTCCTGCGCGCCCACGTTGACGGTGCCGTCGCCCTCGTCGCAGTCGTCTTCGCCGATGTAGCCATCGCCGTCCTGGTCGAAGTCCTCCTCGCCGGTTTCCTTGCCGGGATCCGTGGAGATTGCGTCGGGACAACCAGCCAGGAACAGCACGAGGGAAAGCAGACGCATGGGGACCCCGGGAGGAGCCGACGTTAGCCGGCTGGGCGGCGCCTTGCCACCTTCGTGACGGTCACGCCCGGCCCTATCTCGCGACGCGGGGGCCCCCCGATCTCCAGGCGATTCCGGTGCCCGCCAGTTTCGTGCACGGCCTTCGGCCGCCGGGTCCTGCCGCACCTGGCGCCTCCATCGACTCCGCTTCGCTCCGCGATGGAGTTCGCCAGGCGCGTCACCCGGTGGTCTTGTGACAGGGGGGCGGGCACCTCGCTCACGTCGGCTCGACCCCGCTGTGAGCGGGCCGGGCGCGCCCTCCCTTCGCGGCTGTCACTCGGGGACGGTGGAGAACGGGAGGGGCAATCTACCGCCGGATGTACACGTCCACCGTGACGGAGCCCGTGTTGTCGGACGTGTTGCAGCCCGCGAGGGCCTCGGCAGTGGCGAGTTCGAAGGGGTCGCTGGCCTCGGCGCGGCTCATGAAGATGTCGAAGCCGCTGACGGTGTAGGCCGAGGAGTAGTCGGTGTAGGCCTGGCCGCACACGTCGATACTGGGGCTCATGAGGCCGAGGCCCTCACCGCCGATCTGGGTGGCCAGCGCGACGCAACTACCGGTGTCGTCGGGGTAGGCGCAGCCGGCGGAGAGGTTGCCGGCGCCGTAGGCGATCCAGAGCTCGCTCCAGCGAAGGAAGCCGTCGTTGAGTTGGGTGCCACTGGTCGTGGCCGCGTCGATGGCGTGGTCGTTGGCCACACGCGTCCAGCCGCCGCCGCTGGTGCTCATCTCGCAGTAGGTGAAGCCCATGTTCAAATAGAACTCGCCGGAGGGGGCGGTCGGATTATCGAGGATCACCGCAGCGCAGTCCTCCGCCGGGCAGGTTTCGCCGGTGCCGACCACGCCGTCGTCGATCACGAAGTCGCAGTCGTTGTCGAGGCCGTCGCACTGCTCCACCGCCGCGGGCGACACCGTGCCGTCGGCGTCGTTGCAGTCGCCCCCCTCCGAGGAGTAGCCCTCCCCCGCGCAGCCAGTGGCGGCGGTGCTGCTGTCGCCGTAGCCGTCGTTGTCGGCATCGACGAAGGTGGTCTCGGTGCCGAGGCCCTCGTCGATCTCGCTGTCGCAGTCGTCATCGACGCCGTTGCACACCTCCCGCTCCGAGGGCGACACCGTCGCATCCGCGTCGTTGCAATCCTCACAGGAGGCCACGCCGTCGCCGTCGCCATCGACGCCATTGAAGAGGCCGTCGCAGTCGAAGTCGGAAAGCGCACACTCGCTCTCGTCGATCCCGGGGTTGATCACCGGGTTCTGGTCGTCGCAATCGCCGCCCTGCGTGGTGTAGCCCTCGATCACGGTGCAACCTGGGACGGTGTGCGCGTCGTCGCCGTACTCATCGTCGTCGACGTCGCGGTACAGCGTAATGGGATCGACCACCGAGTCATCGAGCTGGTCGTTGCAGTCGTTGTCGATGCCATCGCAATATTCCTCGGCGCCGGGGTGCACCTCGGCGTCGGCATCGTCGCAGTCGTCGACGCTGGCGAGGTAGCCGTCGCCGTCGGCGTCGTCGCTCGGGGCGGTGTCGTCGCCGCTGTCGCCGTCCTTGGGGCCGATGGTCGTGCAGGCGAAGAGGAGGGAGAGCAGCATGGGAACAGTTTAGCCCGGGGCGACGCTCATCCGATCGAGCAGGGTGGTGGTCAAGAGCGCCGGGTGTCCCCGCCAGGCGATGCGCCCCTCGCGCACAATCACCAGCGCGGGTATGCCCTCGATGCCGAAGGCCTCGGTGAGCGAGCCCTCGTCTTCCCGGGCAATCGCGAAGGTGGCGTGGCGCTCGTCGACGAAGGCGGCCAGCTGCTCGGGCGTGGTGTCGCGACTCATCTTGGTGACGCCCACGACGCTGATGCCGGGGTAGCGCTCATGCACCTCCTGGAACAGCGAGAACTCCGCTTGGCAGTGAGGGCACCAGGCCTCGAAGAACACCAGCAGGACCGGCTTGTCCCCCGAGGGCGGCGCGCCGCGCACCCACTCGGCCACGTGGAGCTCAGGCGCGGGCTGGCCGAAGGTGGCCAGCAAGCCGAGCCATTCCTGGGCGAGCGGCGCGTACTGGGAGGTGGGATGGGTGGCCGTCATGTCGCGACCGAGGCGCGTGGCCTCCACCGCGTCGCCGTTGCCGTAGGCGACAGCCATCGCCTCCATGATGAGCACGGCGGCCGCCTCGTCGGGGGGCGCAGGGGCAAGCTCGGGCACCTCGGCCACCGGCTCGGGCAGGGGCGCGGTGGCGTGCACACACGCCAGGAAAAGGAACAAGGGCTACTCGCGGACGACGGAGTCGAAGGTGTTGCCGCGGGCTTTCCGCCAGGACTGGCGCGCGTCGTAGAGCGTGTGCGCGGCGGCCTGGATGCCGGCGGTGGCGTACTGCATCAGTCCCGGGTTCCAGAACTGGCCCTCCACCAGCTCGTGATCACGGTCGATCAGCCCCGTTTCACGCGCAAGCTCGTGCAGCCGCGTGTGGGGGTACAAACGAATGGGCTGCATCATCAGCAAAGTGAACAGTCGAAGCTGACCGCCCAGTTCCCAGCGCGCGTGGGCGAGGAACTTCACGATCTCGAACAAGGAGCGTGCGTCCTCGCCGGGACTGTTGAGGAAGAAGCTGTACTCCACGTCCATCCCGTGCTTCTTCGCCACCGCCACGGTGTAGAGCATGTCTTCCTTGCGGAAGTTCTTGTCGAGGTTGCGAAGCATGCGGTCGTCGACATGATCGGGGGAGAAGCTCAAGAGTCCACAACCAGCGCGCTTGAGCGCCACCATCAGCTCGTCGGGCAGGGTGTTACGATGCTCGTTGAACCAGGCCGACCAGCGGATATCGAGCTTACGACGGGTGATCTCGTCGCAGATGGCGATGGCGTGCGACACCGGGATGTTGAAGATCTGGTCGCACATGAACATCTGGTTCACGGCGTGTTCTTTCTTGAGGAACTCCATCTCGTCGACCACGTCGACCGGGTTGCGCATCCGCACGCGGTGGCCGAGGAGGAAGGTGTCGGAGCAGTGGATACAATGCAAGGAGCAGCCGCGCTTGGCTTGCACGCCTACCGAAACGAAGCTCGACTGCATGTACGGCGCGTGGTCGACATACTGCCGCGCCGGCCGGCGGTTCTGTTTCCAGTCCACGCCCCCGGGCTGCCCGGTGTACACGAGCTCCCCGCCTTTCCAGAAGTACATCCCCTTGAGTTTCTCGGGATGGTCAATGTCGTCGAGCAGGTCGCGAAAGCGCAGCTCGGCCTCGCCCCACACGCCGATGTCGACCTCGGGGAGGCGCCGCATCATCGTGTCGCTGTAGAGCGAGAAGGCCGTGCCCCCCGCGACGATCTTCACGCCCGGCGACACGCGCTTGATGAGTTGGATCGCCTTCTGTTGCGGCTCGAAGTCGTCGGTGTGCAGGTGGGGCATGCCCACCTTCATGTTGCGCAGCGAAATGCCGACCACGTCGGGTCGGAAGGCGCGGACCTTGGCCTCGAGCGCGGAGTAAGGATCGGCGCGGTGCAGGTTGACGTCGAAGATGTCGACGGCGTGCCGGTCTTCGAGGTGCGCCGCGAGATAGGCAAGTCCGAGCGGGTAAACCAGCTCCATGTCGAGCGCGGTGAAGGCCTGGACGAGCAAGACACGCATGGCAGGCGCGACCATAGCCCGAGGTCCCGAGGCTCGCTGTCGGGACGGCTACCGGCGGGCGCGGTAGGCTGGCCGCATGTTGCTCGCCCTCTGCTTCGCCCTGCCCGTGTTTGCCGCCGATCCTGCCCCCACCACGCCGCCCGACGACCCGGTGATCGCCAAGGTCGAAGGCATGGAGATCCACGCCAGCGAGTTCGCGGCCGTGGCCGCCAAGAAGAAGCCGGCCGACGGCAAGGCGCACACCGAGGCGGAGCGGATGGCGATCGTCGACCAGCTCGTCACCCAGCGGCTCCTGGTGGCGGAGGCGAAGAAGAGCCCCGAGGTGCTCGACGACAAGAAGGTGCAGCAGGCGCTGGTCTCGGCGCTCATCGCGAAGGACATCGCGGCCGACGTCGCCAAGCCCACCGAGGCTCAACTCAAGCAGTTCTACGACGGCAACAAGGCGCTCTTCATGACGCCGGAGCAATCGCGCGTGAGCCGAATCCTCGTGAAGGCCGGGGGCGGCGTGACCCCCCAGCAAGCCAAGGCCGAGGCTGAGAAGCTCCGCGCCGTCGTGGCGAAGGATCCCAAGACCAGCTTCGCAGCCACCGCGACGAAGTCGTCGCAAGACAGCTTCGCCGACGAGGGCGGGGACATGGGTCTGGTGTCGAAGAACGACAAGAAGGTCGACGCCGCGATCCGCAAGGCGGCTTTCGCCCAGAAGGCGGGCACCGTCTCTGAGGTCTTCATCACCAAGGAGGGCGCCAACATCATCTGGGTTCAGTCACGACGCCAGCCCACCCAGAAGACCTTCGAGCAGGCCGAGAAAGAGGTCGCCAAGGCCTACCGCCAGGACGCGGTGGCCAAGGCCACCGCCGCGCGCGTGGAGTCGCTCAAGAAGACCGCCAAGATCAAGATCGACGACAAGGCCGTCGCCGCCGTGTCGATCCCCGAGAAGGGCGCGAAGAAGGCGGCCAGCGGAAAGGGTGCACCGGATGACGACGAGGACGAGGACGAGGACGAGGAGTAGGCGCCTCAGTCCGGCCAGCGGTAGCGAATCGACAGTGGCTCGCCGCGGCGTTCCAACTCCATCGCAAAGGCCTTGTCGTCGCGGGACTTCTGCCAGGCGCGAAGGCTCTGGTCGGGGTTGGTCACCGGCAGGCCGGCGACGGTGAACAAGAGGTCGCCGTTGCGCAGGCCGCAGCTGTCGGCGAGGCGGCCCCTGCGGATCGCCGCGACGCGGAAACCATCCACCTCCCCCTTGTCGCTCTTGTGGGGCACCACGCGGGCCTCCTTCGCGAGGGCCTCGGGGGAGAGCTCGTCGCGAGTGGGTAAGACGTAGGTGTCGCCGTCTTGAGTGCAGAGCGCCGTGCCGACCGCTGCGGCGTCGGTCGCTGTCGTGCCGTAGGTGGCGGGGGACTGAGTTGCCGCCTCGGCGATCTCGAGGATGGCGTCGAGCCGCGCCGCCTGGGCCTCCAGAGCGGCGATGCGGGCGAGGTCGGCCTCATGCTGGGCCTCGAGCACGGCCACGCGGGCCTCGAGGGCGGGGTTGGCGGTGCAGGCCAGCAGAAGTAGCGAGAGCAACATCGACCAACGATAACCGCTGCCGATCCCCTTGACGGCGGGCCGACTGCATCACATCATCAGATGCGTGCGCACCACGCTAACCATCGACGACGACGTGCTCAACGCGGCACACGAGCTGGCCCGGCGGGAGCGCCGCACCGCCGGTCAGGTGATCTCCGACCTCGCGCGGCGCGCGCTGCAAACACCTCCGAACGAAACACAGGGCAGCGCCATTGTTCTTGGTTTCCGCCCGTTCCCCCCTCGCGGAGTGGTGGTGACAAACGAGGACGTGGAGCGACTGCGAGAGGAGGGCGAGTACTGATGCGAGCCCTCCTCGACGTCAACGTGCTGATCGCGGCGCTCGACGCCGGACACGCCCACCACGGCCGGGTTTCTGCGTGGCTAGGCTCGGAGGCGGCCAACGGCTGGGCATCGTCGCCGCTCACCCAGAACGGCTGCGTCCGCGTCATGTCCTTGCCGGCCTACCCGTCGCCTATGCCGCCGTCTGCGGTGATCGCGCGTCTCCGCGAGGCGGCGCAGCACCCGAGCCACGAGTTCTGGCCCGACGACCTGTCATTACTCGACGAGACCCGAATTCGCGGTGATCGAATTCTCGGACCCCGGCAGGTGACCGACCTCTACCTCCTCGCGCTCGCCGTGGGCCGCGGTGGCCGCCTCGTGACGATCGACGGCCGGATCGCGCTCGACGCGGTCGCGGGGGCCAAGCCGGGACACATCGTCGTGCTCTGAGCCGCGGCTCACCTCGTGGCGACAATGACCTCCGACGGGAATCCCACCTGGACGGTGAGCTCGCGAGACACCTCGCTGAACCCGGCCGCCCGCACGTGCTCCGCCATCGCCACGCCGCGACAGCCGCCCATCAACCTCGGCGACAGCTGGTAGAGCCCGTCGTAGAGGCGATGTTGCCAGGCCTCGCCCTGGGCCATGTTCACCAGGACGAGACGGCCGCCGGGGCGAAGGACGCGGCGGAACTCCGCGAGCACGGTCGCAAAGTCGCGCTCGGCGAGCAGGTCGAACATGTAGTTGTTGAGGAGCAGGTCGAAGGACGCGTCGGCAAAGGGGAGCGCGGTCGCGTCACCCACGGAGAGGGCGTAGTTCCCGGGTAGTTTCGCGGCGCTCATGCGCGATTCGGCGCGCGCCAGCATCGCCGGGGTGAGGTCGAGGCCAGTGGTCGTGCCGGTGGGGTTCTGCCGCACCAGCTCGATGAAGGCGAGGCCGGTGCCGACCGCCACCTCGAGGATCGCCTCGCCGTCGCGCACGGCCGCCAGCTCCAGCGCCCGGCTCCGCGCGCGCACCTCGGTGATGTCGGCCCAGAAGTCGTAGATCGGGGCAAGGCCCTCGTACACGTCGCGGACGGCGTCTTTGTCGAGGCGGGCTTCGAGGGGAGTCATTCGGGGTTGTCCTTGGTTGAAGGGGAAACGCAGCAGGATTCGAGCGCGTCGGCGAGGTCGCGCAGGGTGCGGACCACGGCGGCGGCCTGGAAGCTGTAGAAGACCTCCCGCCCGCGGCGCGTGGCGCCGAGCACGCCTGCGTCGCGCAGGGTGGCGAGGTGTCGCGACACTACGCTCAAGTCGACCGGGCAAGCCCCGGAGGCCGCGACCTCCGACACGGTGCGCGGCGCCCGCTCCGTGGCGAGCCAGCCGAGGATGGCGAGGCGCGTGGGGTCGCAGAGGGCACGGAAGAGGTCTGGCCGGAGCGCCGCGCCGAGGTGATGCTTGCGTGTTTGCGTCATCGTGCAAGTATTGAGCACGGGTGACGCGGGTGACAAGGGGTGTCGCGCTCTACCGCCGCCGAATCGCCTCCGGCTCCCCCTCGGGAAAGCGCATCAGCTCGAACACGATGAACAACCTCGGGTCGGCTGCGGGCTCGAGCGCCGCGCCGATGCTGAGGTGGGTACAGTCGCGACAGAGGAGGTTGGCGAGGTGTCCCGGGGAGGCCCGTAGCCCCGCCCAGGCCTCGGCCGCCCCGCTGGCCACGGCCACGTCCTCGTGGAAGGCGCCGCGCGGGTACCAGCCCTGCGCCGCGCGCGCTGCCACGCCGGGACAGAGGTCGCTGCGGTGCAGCGCCTCACCGCCCGCGGCGATGCAGGCCGCCTGCTCGCGCACCAGGGGCTCGAACTCGGGGAAGCGTGCGAGCGCACCGAGGCCGTTGGCGGCCCGAAGCGCGTCGACCGCGTCGTAGAGGCGCGGGGGCACGTCCATCGGCGACTCCACGCCGCGCTCGCTGGGCAAGGCGGTCAGCACCGGGGGGGAGCTGGCGGCGAAATGTGTCCACACCAGTTCTACGCGGTCGTGGTCCACCACCTCGAAGCGCCACTCGCCCGGCTCGTCGAGACCACCCACCCAGCGGGTGCTGCCCGCCGCGAGGTCGTACTCGGTGACCACGCCGCGCGGCGAGGCGACGAACAAGCGCGCCGCAGGCGCACCGGTCACCCGCACGCCCACGCCGCCGCCCGGGGCGAGGTCGCGCGGGAGCGGATCGAGGGTGGCCCGGCGGGGCGCCCAGCCGAGCACCCACCACCGCCGCCCATCCCCGAAGTCGCGCCAGGCCCATCCCACGTCGATCGGCTCGCCCCGCGGCACGTTGTCGAGCAGGCCGGCGGGCAGGTCGGTGCCCGCCACCACCTTCACGAAGCGCGCCGCGCCCGGGTAGCCCGCGAGGTCGAGCGCCGAGCGCACGGCGCCCTGCGTGAGCCGTGCCTCGGGGCTGGTGGCGGCCGCAGCGAGGCGCTCGGCGGCGTCGCGCAGGCCGCGATCCACGAGGGCACCAGGACCGAGCGCGGGGAGCTCGTCGCCCGGTCGCGAGCGGATCTCCACGCGATCGGTCGCAACGGGCTCATGCCGAGGCGCACACGCTAAGAAAACACCGAGGATCACCGCCGGTCTGCCCCCGCCACCACCACGTGCACCACGCCGCCGCTGTTGAGCGCCGCCATCCCGATGGTCTGGTAGGGGCCGGACAAGGGGCCACGGTCAGACACCGACCACCACATCGCGTCGAGGCAGGCTGCCACCGACGACCCGCGGCAGGCGCCCGCATCGGCGTCGGAAAAGCCGCCCGCGGCGAGCTGCACCGGGGCCGGCGAGAGGGGTTTGTTGGCCACGAAGTCGCGAAGGCGCGCGCGCGCGACCGCGTCGAGCATCGGGTCGCGCTCGGCCGGCGGCCGCTTGTACCAGGCGTCGAGCGCGTCGAGCCTCACCAGGAGCTCCTCGTCGATGTCGCCGGCGTTCTCCGCGCTGGCCGAGCCCGCGAAGGGCGACGCGGACGGGGTCCTCGTGCCCACGTAGAGCGGGAAGGTCGCGACCACGCCCTGCGCGTCGGCCAGCTCCACCAGCCACTCGCCCGCCTGGTCCACCCGGAGGCCGTCGCGACTCTGGACCAGGTCGCCCGCCGGCGAGGACGCCCGCACCTCGAAGCCAGGGAACGGGAGATCGGTGCCCGGCGGCGGCTCGCGCGGCGTGGCGGGGATCGTCCCCCGGCGCTCGCCCTCCATCAAGACCCAGATGTCGCCCGAGGTCCCGCGCGCCCGGATCAAGCCCACGTCGCGCGTGGCCAACGCGGCCTGCGCCTGGGCGAGCAGATCGGCAGGCACGCCGTCCACCTCGGTGCGCGCCGAGGATGCGCCGCGCACCGGCCACGGGTAGCCAGCCAGGACGGCCTTCCACCGCAGGTCGCCAGGGTCGAGCTGGGACGAGACGAGGAGCGCCAGGGCCAGGCCCGTCGCGGCGCCCGACAGGCTCTCGTCGACCGCGCCGGGGAACGCGCTCCGCACGAGAGGATCGCGGGCCGGCTCGGCGGCGTGCGCGTAGACCGGGGCGACGGGGCTCGGCACGCGCGGGGGCGCGCCGGGCTCGAGCTGCGCACCGTCGCGCGGGCAAGCCAGGAAGAGGGCGAGGATCACCGCCCGCCGTTATCGCGCGGCGACTCGGCGCCGGGCGCCCGCGACGACGAATCACCACCCGCGACGCCTCGCGATGTCAGCTTGGCACGGGTTAGACCCGCCGCCCCCCGGGAGCGCCCATGGCCGACATCGAAGTCTACGCCGCCGAGATCGACAACCACCGCGTGCGTGCCCTCAAGGTCCGCTTCAAGGGCACGGGCGAGCGCACCATCGATCGCGACACCGCCCTGGCCTGGCTGCTCGGTGGCCACTCGCTCATCACCCACGCGGGCAGCCCACACCACCCCGTCCGGGGACACGCCATCGAGCGCGTGGAAGTAGGCGACGAGGCCTACTTGCGCACCGACGTCAAGCTCGAGGGGGCCGACCACATCGAGTTCCCGGGCGCCGGTCACCACTAGGTCGCGCCCACGCCCGCCGTTGCTCACTCCCGCCGTCGCTGAACCGTGGCGAGCGCGCCAAGAAGGAAGAGCACCGCGAAGAGGAGGAGTCGCCCCACGAGCTGGCTCATCGACAGGCCGAGGTCGTCGGCGCCGTCGCCCTTGAAACCCAGGTTGTAGAGCGTGCCGTTGAGCGGCATCGAATCCCAGTCCATGCCGCGCGTCTGGGGGGCACCGAGCTTCTCGCCCGTCTTGATGAGCGCGTTGTAGGCGAAACGTGCCGGGTTCCACCACGATAGTTCACGAGCGAACTCGGGCATCCGCCGCAGCGACAAGAGGATCCCGGAGAACGCGATCTGCGGGATGAGCAGGAGCGGCAAGGTGCCGACCGCGCCCTCGCTCGACACGTTGATCGCCGAGACCAAGAGCCCGAGCGCCATCCCCACGAAACCAGTGAGCGCGCAGACGGCGGTGAAGTCGAAGAGGCCGAAGCCGTAGTCGCGCAAGAACTCGCCGTGCATCGCGAGGTTGAGCAGGGCGAAAACCGCGCATTGCACGCCCACGAGCCCGCCGAGCACGTAGGTCTTGCTCCACAAGTAGGGCGCGGGACGCACGCCGATCCGGCGCTCGCGCAGCCAGATCACGCGGTCGGCGATGAGCTCGCGCACCGCCGCGCTCATGCCGAACCAGAGACACGAGAGCGAGAGCATGAACAACATCTCGCGCGTGGGGTGCGGGAAGACGATCTTCATCACCACCGCGAGGATCGGCGCCTGCAACAGCAAGACCGCTAACCCTCCAAGATCTCGACGTTTGACCTTGAGGTAGCGGCGTACCAGCGTGTAGGTTTGCGCCCATCCGCTCCGATGTCGCTTCCGGACGGCCCGCGGCGCCTCGGGCACCCGTCCCTCGTCGGTGCGCAGTTTGAGCAACTGCTCCCGCATCGCCACGTAGGTGCGCGCGTCGGCCGAGGCCTTCCACACCTCGCCAAGTTCGCGTGGGTCGCGACCCGAGAACTGGTTGAAGATGGCGTCGGGCGTCTCCACGCCAAAGAACTTGCAGGCCTCGGTGGGGGGGCCAAAGAACGCCACGCGCCCGCCCGGAGCGAGCACGAGGAGGTGATCTACCTGGGCGACCACCTGCGCCGAGAGATCGTGCGTGACCACGAAGACGATGCGGCCACGGTCGGCGATCTGCCGCACGAGTCGCACGATGTCTTGCGAGGCACGCGGGTCGAGTCCGCTGGTGGGCTCGTCGAGGAAGAGCACGCGCGTGGTACGCGCGAGCAGCTCCTGCCCCAGATTGACGCGCTTTCGCTGCCCGCCCGAGATGCCACGTCGTAAGGCGTCACCGATCCGTGACCCGCGGATATGCTCGATCCCAAGCTCCTCAAGCACGCGATCGACCTCGACCCAAACTGCCTCGTCGCTGGTGCCCACCGGCAGCCGAAGCTTGGCGCCGAAGTAGAGGCTCTCCGCGACGGTGAGCTCGGGGTGGACGATATCGTCCTGGGGCACGATGCCCACGCTCTCGCGCTCCGCGCGTAGCTCGGTGTGGAAGTCGCGACCATCAAGCCGCACGGTACCCGAGTCGGCCGGGGTGACGCCGGCGATGGCATTGAGCAGCGTTGTCTTCCCGCAGCCCGAGGGGCCGATCATCGCCACCACCTCGCCGGAGAAGACTGTGAAGCTCACGTCGTCCAGGAGCGAGATCTTTCCGATTTGCCTCGTGAGATGCGACACGGAGAGCGTGGCGAAGGCGCGGCTCGCCTCGACGAAGACCTCCTGTCCGGCGCTGTCGACCTTCACGACGAAGGGACCGACACGAAGCTCGTCGTTCGGTCCAAGTGGCGCCGCGTTGACGGGACGCCCGTTCACCACGGTCGGGCGGCCACTCTTCGCGTCTTGCACCCGCCAGCCACCATCGCCGTGCACCAGCGTTGCGTGCACCCCCGCCACCTGCGGGTCGGGCAAGAGTACTTCGCAGGCCAGTGAGCGACCGAGCGTGAGCACCGGTCGTTTCGCCGTCACCGTCCAGCGCCCGCGCGCGAGATCGCGGTCGTGCTTCTGCAAGAGCGCGGTGAACAGCACGGCGTCGATGCCGAGCGCTGCGGCGCACTCCTCGAGGCGACGGAGCTCGTCGCGGTCGACGTCCTCGTCGACGGTGAGCACGGCGAAGATGCTGTCGAGCAGCAAGAGCGCCTGGTCGCCGCCGTAGGCGGGTCCGAAGGCCGCGAGGTCGACGTCGACCGCCGCTGAGCTCACCAGCGCCTGACCGGCTTTGCTGCCGAAGCGGGCAACGAAGGCCTCGAGATGGCGAGGCGGCAGGCCGCTGCGGAACTCGGGCGCCTCCACGATGCGCAACAGCTCACGCGCCGCCGCAGGCGACAAGGCGGTGCGCCGCTCCAGCACGTCGACCAGCGCGGTGCGGCGCGCGGCCATCAGGTCCGACGACGGCACCGCCACCTGCACGAGGAGGCGCAGGAAGTCGATGGCAAAGGCCACGGCCTCGGGCGTGGGCAGCGGCACGCCGGTCGCGACGAGACGCTCCGCGATCCGCGCGCGGCGAGACTCCGGCTGGGCGGTCACGCGCGGGTCCTGGGGGGCCGGAGGGGCGCCGCTACTTGTACGTGACCGCCGTGGCCACGCCGCCCTTGACGGCCTGCCCGTTCAACTCGGTGGCATGCACCGCGATGTAGAAGGTGTCGGTGGCGCTGGCCTTGTAGGAGAGCGAGGGCTCGCGGTCGCGGTGGGTGTCGCGCATCACTTCGTTGCCGAGCGAGTCGTAGAGCACCAGGTCGACGTTCGACACGTCGGTGTCGCCGCAGGCCATGATCTTGTACTCGTTTCCCGCGTAGAGCGTCACGAGGTAGATGCGGTGCTCGGCCTTGGCGAGCGTGGCCGCGGTGGCGGTACGGACCGCCCAGCCGCTGTTGTAGCCCTCCCAGATCTTCGTCTTGAGGCAGGACTCGGCGGCCGCCTCGTCGGCGAGGGCGGCAGTGGAAAGCGCGAGGACGAGGGAGCTAAGCATCATGGACTCCTAGAGCAGCCCGAGGACGGCGTCGGTCTGGGCCTTGACTTCGTTGACGTCGTCGATGGTCAGGGAGGGCTTGCTCGCGATCTCCTTGAGCTTCTTCAAGGTGCCGTCGAGCTGCTTGATCACCTCGTCGGGGGCCTTGCCCTCGCCCTCGGTGGCGACGTATTTCAGGAAGTAGTCGGCAACCTGAGGCTGCCGGAGCATCTCGGTGGCGGCGTTGGTGTTGTTGGCCTGGGCCAGTGCGGCGGCCACGAGGTTCGATCCCGCGAGCCAGCTCCCCGCCTGGATGAGGGGCACGCAGCGCTCGCCCGCCTCGTACTTGAGCTCGGGGATGATGGCGCCGTGCATCTCGTCGAGCTCCTTCACGAGGTCGTCGCGAGACACAGAATCGTTGGTAATGCGCGAGGTGAGGTCGTCGATGATCGCGCCGATGTCGCCGCCAGCGCCGAGCGCGGTGACGCCCGCCTTCACCGCGGCGAGGCGCTCCACCAGCTTCTCCTTGGGCGCGTCCTTCACGGTGAGGAGGGCGTCGGCCAGCACCACGCCGGTGCGAACGGCGATCACGTCCTTGTTGTCGATGTCCATCTTGAGCTTGCGGCCGGGCACCATGGCGCTGAGCCCGGCTTGGATGCCGTTCTTCTCGAGCGCGCGCTGCATCTCGGCCGGGGAGGGCACGAGGGCGATGTTCTCCGCGGCCGCCTTCAGCGCCGCAGGGTCGAGCTTGGGCGCCGCGACGGCCTCCACCTTCGACTCTTCCTTGACTTGCTCAGGCGGCTTCTCGCCGTCGGAACAACCAGAGAGTGCGAAGGCGACGATCAGGGACGACAGCATGAATCCTCCAGCAACGGGGACGTGGGCAAGGCAGCCCGAGGGTTGCGAAGGCTACGCCAGCCCCCGCAGTTGTGCAAGGGTGCGGAACCCTTCCTGGCGAGACCCTTTCGCATGCTCACGCGCGCGCCCTCACGACTCGCGCCGAGCGACGACCACCAGGCCAGCGCTCCCAGCGTCGTAGGCGCGCACGCCCGCGAAGCCCGCGCTCTCCACGAGATCGGCGAATGCGGCACGGCTGCGACGGATGGTGGGCCACTTGAAGCAATATCGGTACACGAGCTCGTCGTCCGAAGGGGCCAGCGCAGTGACGACGACGTGCCCACCGGGGGCGAGCATGCCGCGCAGCAGGCGCAGGAAGGTCACAGCCGCGGTTTCCGGAAGGTACTCGAGCACGCAGTCGCCCACGATCACGTGCTTGTCGACGTGACGGTGCAGCGTGTGGCCGTTCACCACCGCGGCGAGGTCTTCGCGAAGGCGGTTGAGCCGGAGAGACCGGGGACGCGCCGCGAGGTCGGAATCGACCACTCCACGCGCGTCGTCGGAGCTATCGATACAGGTGATCTCCCCGCCCATGCGGCCGAGGAAGTCGAGGTGTGGGGCCAGCAACGACGCGCTGTTCGCGCCCACGGCGAGGACGCGCAAGGGCGGCGAGGCGGGCAGGCACTCGGTGACGAGCGAACCCGCGAGCGCACGGCGTTCCCGGAGCCCCCGCGAGGTGGGCAAGTCGAGCCCCCACTCGTCAAGCATCTCGCCCAGGGGGCCGTCGCCCATCGGCTTGCGGGAGGCGATGTGCCCGATGGTCCAGAAGTCTGCACACCAGCCCTCCACGCGGTCGTTGGCGAGCTCGCCGAGGTGGGAGCGCATCAGGTAGGGCAGCAGTTCCTGTGCGATCAACGCACCGGCGGCGTCTTGTTCCTCCGCGGATACCCGGCCGAAGCGGGCGTTGATGTCGATCGTGAGCTGCCGCATCACGCGGAGCACCTCGTCGTGGGCCGCCTGCCGGTCGCGGCGAATGACCGGCTCCAGCCGTGCCATCGCCTGGCGAATGCCGTTTGCCAGGTCGCGGGCGCGGGCCACGACCGACTCGCTCCCGCCCTTGCTGCCGCCGAGGGTGCCGGTCATGGCGGTGGTGGTGATGGCGCGCGCGCGGTGGACGGCAAAGCCCGCCAGCGCCTTGTAGAAGTTGGCGGCGAAAGACGGGTCGCCCTCGAGCACCCGCAGGAGCGAACCGCGATCCCAGCGCTGGCACACCGTCGCATCGGCCGCGCGCACGTCGGCGGTGCGGACGAGGTCTTCGAGGAAGCCCATCTCGCCCACCATCTCGCCCTTGCCGATCACGTTGAGCACCACGGCCGGCTGCTGCCGGTTGTCGATGATCTCGAGCTCGCCCTCGGCCACGCGGTACACGTCGCCACCGCGCTCGCCGCGCCGCATGAGGTACTCGCCACGGGCCAGCCGAACGACACTCGCAGCGCCAGCGAAACGTTCGCGGTCACGGTCGGAGAGTCGCTCGAGGAAGTCCACGGTGAGGCCCAGGACACGCTCCCTATCTCACCGGCGGGTTAGGCCAGCGCTCAGGAGTCAGGCCGATGCAAGAGGTGAACACGCTCGTGGAGCGGCTCCGCGCCGCCAAATACAACGAGCGCGAGAGCATCAAGGAAGAGCTGCTGGCCCTCTGCCGGGGCCCGGGCGGACCGGCGATCCGCGAGCAGGTCGATGGCTCGCGCCGCGGCGAGTTGCTCGAGATCCAGTGGGAGCTCGAAGAGGTGCTCGAGCGCTCGGCGCCGCCGAAGCCTCAGGCCGCCGCCGCGCCGCCGCCGCCGCCGCCCAAGCCCGAGGAGAAGCCGGATCCCAACCGTCCCCTCACCTCGAAAGACCTCACCCTGGTCTACGACGACCCGCGCGGCCTCCTGCTCCACAAGAGCAAGGTGGGCGACCGCTGGTTCGCGACGCAGGTCGATCCCCGCACCCAGCAACCCCAGACCTTCGAGCTGCACCCTCAGGAAGTCGCGCAACTGAAGCAGCAGCTCGCGGGAAGCCCATACTGGGTGCTCGGCAGTGGCGCCCTCGCCACCCCCGCTGCCGCGCCGCCGAAGGCCCCCGTCGGTCGGCCTCCGGGTCGATAGGCAGGGGGCGCACGGTGTCTAGTCGCGACGACTACGTGACTGCCGCCCGCGCCTACGCCGAGCGGCTCTACCTCGGCGACGAGGTGGCCCACCGTTCATGTGGCATCGCGCTGGCGCTCACCTTCGGGCTCGACCATCACGCCTACCAGTCCCTTCGCCGGGGCGGCCTCCTCGGCCTGGGCCCCTGCGGGGCGCTCCAGGCGGGCGTGCTGGTGCTCGGCGAGCTCCTCGGCGATCCCGACCCTGCCGGCCCGCCCACCGCCGAACTGCGCGAGGCGGTGCGACGTTATCGCGAGATCATCGTGGCCGAGGTGGGCGGAGGGTTCGACGACAGCTGCAACGCCCGCACGGCGGCGTTCACCGACTTCGCCTCGCGACCGCGGCTATTGTCCTGCACCCGGCTGGCCGGCGTCGCCGCCGCGGGGATCGCGACAGTACTTCACGAGTTGGGCAGGGCGCCGAGCTTGCCGCCGCCCCCGGACCGCTAGGCCGTCTGGCTAGGAGCCGACGAGCAGCGGAAAGATCCGCTCTCGAAGCGAACGTCGACGAGGCGGCGCGACGTCGAGCAGCGAGGGCACGATGGGCATCTCGAAGGCCGGCGGCAGCGTGATCATCGGCTCGGTGGGCACGCGGTCGGGGTCGTCGCACGGCGCGGCGACGACTGGCGCCTGCTGGGCCACGGGCGGGGGCGAGACCGCTGGTGGAGGATCGATCCCCGCGAGCCGAGCGGGACGATCCGACGGCACCGGGTCGTTCTCGATCACCGGCACGTAGGCCTGGAGCGAGGGCAACGACGGGGCCAGCATCGCGACCACGGCCTCGGCGTCGCTCACGGTCGGCCGGTGTCCCGGGGGCAGGCCGCGGACCGCGTCGGAGAGGGCGCGACTCCAGGCCGGGTCGACCCGCCCGGCGAGCGGCGGGCCCACGAAACGTTCGAACTCCGCGCGCACCACCGTCATCGAGGGCAAGAATCCCTGCGGATTCAGGAGCAAAAGGGACTGGAGGAATCGGCGGAAACTCAGCGGGTAGCGGGCCGCGTGCTCAGGTCGATCGAGGGTGGCCGAGAGCGTGCGAAGGCTGGCGATGGTTGCCCCCCTTGGGTCGGGCACCATGCCCACCGCCGCGCTCGCGATGACCGCACCCAGCCCCATCGCGTCGGGCAAGACACCGCCTACGCCGACGGGTAGCGGAAAGCCGCACACCCGCGCGCGCCCGGTGACCTCGACCACCACGTGAGTGAGGCCAAGACGGCCGTGGGCCACGCCGAAGGGCCGACCCACCTCGTGGAGGAAAGCAAGGGCATCGGCGATCTCGGCGCCGAGCGCGGCAAGTCGCGACACCGAGAAGCTGAGGCCGCGGCGGCCGAGCAGCGAGCGCAGCGTCCACCCGTGGATGCCCTCCATGACGATCGTACGAAGCTCGCCGCGCTGGGCCACCTCGTATACGCGAGGAATCGCCGGGTGACGACCCGCCGCCATCGCCTCGCCCAGCGCGAGGAACTGCGCGTCGTCGAGGTCGCGCGGCCCCACGGTCGCCACCTCCACCACCCGCCGGCCACCCGCCTGACCGCGATCGAGCTCGAAGAGGCCGCCCCGGAGGGTGCGCCCCAGCACCCGGCCCACGCGGAGGCCGCGAACATCCATGTCCCAGTCGCTGTCGAGCAGACGGCTCGGCGACGGGGGTCGGGGGGATGGCGTCCGGGGGCCCACGAAAACATCATATGCCCAAAAACGAAAAACTCAAGAATCCGTAAAATCTGCCGCGCGAGCGACCGCGCCCGGGTTCGGGCACGGCCGACATCACCACGGCGAGAACGAAGCCCTCCTAGAAACCCATCTCTTCCGGTCGGCGATACCGGTACAGGCGCAGCAAGGCGCGCAGCTCCACGGGCGCGGCGTAGCGGCCCAGCCGCCATCGGGGTGCCGCCAGAGCCTGGACGAGGCGGCGGCGGCGGGCGGAGAGGTTGAGATCGGTCGCGGTGGGGAAGCGCGCGTTGAGCACCGTCTCGAAGTCATCGATGCGCTGGCGCAGTCCAGGCGTCATCCACGGCGTCGACTCCACGCGCCGGTGGTCGAAGTCGGTCCAGGGGGGCGCGAGCCATCCGTCGAGCGTAGTCGGGAAGGAGAACCCCCGCTTCTTGGCCTCGTCCCACTGCCCTGGCAGCGGCACCGGGGTGTACAGGTAGAGGATGATCTCGCAGTCGGGATTGTCGGCCTTCAAGTCGCGGACGAGTTCCAGGGAGAGCGCCACGTCGCGCTCGGGATCCGCCGCGTTCCCCAGCACGAAGCTGAACTCGGGCACCACGCCGTGCCGCCGCGCGACGCGGTTGAGCTCGCGGGTGTCGCTCACGCGAAGCCCGCCCTTGTCCATCGCGTCGAGGGCCGCGTCGTCGCCCGACTCCGCGCCGTAGAACACCATCTTCAAGCCCGACCTCGCCATGGCTGCCCACGTGGCGCCGTCGAACGCGAGCATGGTGTCGATGCGCCCTTCGCCCCACCAGGCCAGCCCGAGGTCGATGATCCCGTCGGCCACCTCGCGACAACGCCGCTCCCAGGCGAAGAAGTTGTTGTCGTGGAACTCAAGCGCGTTGGCCCCGTGGTCCCGAGCGAGGGTTCGCGCCGTGGCGATCACGTCGGCGCTGGGGTCGGGGAGCCAGCGGCCCGCGTAGACGTTCACCACCGCGCAGAAGTTGCACAGATAGGGGCAACCAACGGAACTATGATGATTGAAGGTTCGTGAACCAAGAAACGTGCGAGCGGCGTAGGCGTTCATCTCCACCCGTTCGTAGGGGACCGGCCCAAAGCGGGACGACACCGCGAGGGCGGGCGCCGTCCCATGCATGATGTTGTCGCGACGCACGACCGTCCCCGGGAGGCCAGCGGGATCGCCCCCCGAGCGGAGCGCGTCGATCAACGCAGGCAAGACGCTCTCTCCCTGGCTGGTCACCACCACGTCGACCGTCGTCTCGTCCAGGCAAGACTCCGGGTGCACGCCTGGGAAGTACCCGCCCCAGACCACCACCAGATCCGGGTTCTTCGCCTTCAGTTCGCGGCAAAGCGGCGTGGCGACCCGGAGCTGGGGGCCGGGCATCACCGTCACCAGCAGGAGCACGCGCCCCGCCGCGCAGAGCGCCCGCAGGCGGTCGGCCGCGGCAGGCTCCACGTTGCCGTCGATGAGCGTCCATTCCCCTTCGAGAACGCGGGCCACCATCAGGAGCGACAGCGGCAATCGACGGTGCGCCGCGGCCGCCCGCGGGTTGAAGAGGACGAGCCTCATCGTCGCCTCAACACGACGAGCGCGTGGTCGCCGAGGCGCCGCGCGATGGGCAATCTCGATACGAGCGCGTCGAGGCCGGCCAGCCGCGCGCCCTCGCCACCCTCATCGGGGGGCGGCACCAGGATGCCGATGGCCTCCACCCGCTCCGCCGTGAAGGCTTCGCCAAAAGCCGCGATCAGCTCGCCCGGGTCGCGGTAGTAGACGGGCACCTGCTCACCGGCAACCCGGGCCACCCCCCCGCGACGCGGCCATCGCCCGCGGGCGAGACGAGCGAGGCTCTCCATGGGCGCATGGCGGCACATCGTCACGAGGATCAGCACACCCCCGGGTCGGACCACGCGCGTGGCTTCCCTCACGAGACCGGTGAGCCCATCGAGACAGTTGACGACGCCGAAGTTGGCCAAGACGATGTCGTACGTCTCCGTCGGCAGGCGTTCGGCTTCGCCCACCTCGGCCTGCACCCCCAGCGCCGATGCGCGCGCCACCATGCCGGGGGAAATGTCGATCCCGTGCACCTCGTAGCCCGCGGCACCAAAGAGGCAGGCGTCGGCCCCGTCGCCACAACCCACATCGAGCAAGCGCCCTGGTGGGGGCATCGCGGCGATCGCGGCGGCAGCGATGCGAGCGCGCCAGTGACGCACGCGGAGGCGTGAATTCCACCGTACGGCGTAGCCCTCCGCTTCCCGGTCAAAGGCGTGTGAGAAACCCGTCGCCATAGGCACCCGCATTGATGGGCCGCGGGAGGCGAAGTACCATGGCCGGCCCCGGACTGGAGCTCGTACATGCGTTCGCTGCCGCTCGTCGTACACCTTCTCGCTGCTGGCGTCGTGATGGAGGCGCTGCTTGCGCCCGAGGTCGCGTATGCCCAGGCCCCAGCCACCTTCGAGGGTACTGGCCTCGTCGAAATGATCGCGCCCACCGGCATCGTGGGCGACGGTGCCACGCCCGCCGAGCTCTACGTGGTGGCCCTTGGGCCCACCGGGGCCCCGCTCACGGGCCTCGCGCTCAAAGCCAGCGTGACCACCGGCAGCGTGTCGGCGATGACCGACGCCGGCGGTGGCCTCTGGAAGCTCACGTTCACCCCGCCGAAGGCCGACGCGAAGGTGGCGGCCACGCTGACGCTGAAGGGCAAGATCGGCAAGGACACCTACCAGAAGTCCTTCAACTTCACGGTTTCGCCGCCCAAGAGCCGCCAGCTCAGCGCCGCAGCCAACCCCCCGAAGATGACCCTCGGCTCCGACCGCACGGCCACCCTGTCGTTCAACCTGGCTGGCGGCGACCGGCAGAACCTCGGCGGCATCGAGCTGGCTTTCCTCGCCTCGAGCGGCACCGTGGAGAACGTCACCAACCTTGGCGGCGGCCAGTTCACCGCGCTCTTCACCTCGCCCTCGGTGAACTACCCCCACGTGGCGATCGTCACCGTGGTGGACAAGCGCGACCCCTCCCGCACCTTCGGCGCCATCCCCATCCCGATGTGGGGCAAGGTCGATTTCCCGGTCACGGCCGCCCCGAACAGCAAGGTGATCATCAAGATCGGCGACCAGCAGTTCGGACCGGTACCGGCCGACGCTCAGGGCCGCGCCCGCGTGCCCATCATGGTGTCGCCCGGTGCGCAGGTGGCCGAGAAGATCTCGGTCAGCTCCGACGGCCAGTCCACCAGTGAGCCGCTGGACCTCAAGGTGCCGGAGGGCAAGCGCGTGGCGCTCATGCCGCTGCCGGCCGCGATTCCGTCGGACAGTCGCCTCGCGGTCCCCGTACATCTGTACGTCGCGACGCCGGACGGCAAGCCCGACACGGCGGCCCAGGTGGTCTTCACCGTGACCGCCGGCACGATCAGCACCGCTCGGCACGTGGGCAACGGCGTGTACGAGGGGGTCTACACCCCGCCCAACGGCGCTTCCTCGGCCCAGGCAACGCTCTCCGCCAGCCTGACCGACCGCCCGCAGGCCCAGACCGCCTCGCTTCCGATCAACCTCGTCGGCACCCGCCCGGCCAACGTGTCGCTCACCGCCGAGCCGACCCTGCTCCCCGCCGCGGCCGAAGGCTTCAAGGTGTTCGCCAAGGTCAACGCGCCCGATGGCAGCGGCATCGGCGGTCGTACCGTCACCTTCGGGGCCAGTGGCGCCCGCGTGAAGGGCGACGTGAAGGACCTGAAGAACGGCGACTACCAGGGCCTCTTCACCACCACGGGCAGCGGCCCGGTGGAGCTCACCGCCACCGTGTCCACGCCGACCACCGGCAACCCGATGTCGCGCGTCTTGCTCGTGCCTTCGAGGTCCCGGGTCAACAACGATGGTCTTTCTTCCTCGATGGTTACCGTGGTCAGCGTCGACGAGTTCGGCTACCCGGTCCCGAACGTGGCAGTGAACCTCAAGCTCACCCAGGGCGACGGTGCGCTGCCGGCGACGGCCACCACCGGGGCCGATGGCCTGGCGCAGGTGCACTACACCGCCGGTCGCAAGGCGGGCATCGTGAGCATCGAGGCCCAGTCGGGCGACGCGGTGTCGGCGGTCTCGCTGGCGCAGGTGCCCGACGAGCTGGCCCTCGCCGGCCTGCCGATCGCGGGCAGCCGCGTGGAAGCGGCGCTGGTGAACGAGTGGGGGGCCGCGCTCGGCGAACTTCGCATCGAGCGCGAAGGCATGCAGGGGGCGGTCATCGCGCCCATGGTGCCGACGCTCGCCGGGGGCGTGAAGGCCGCCAAGGCCGCCATGAGCAGCGATCCCGCCTCGGTGAGCGCCGGCGGCAGCGTTCGCCTGCGCATCAACCTCACCGACGACCAGGGCCGCGGCGTGCCGGGCCAGAAGCTCGACTTCCTCACCTCGGTCGGCTCGGTGGGCACGGTCACCGAGATCGGCGGCGGCGTGTACGAGACGACGCTGGCGGTGCCGAGCACCGCGGGCGGCGACGTGAAGGTGTCGGTCGCGACGATCGATGGCTCGGTCAGCGCGTTCATGCGCGTGCCCGTCGGCGGTGCCGAGAGCGCCTGGTCGACCGAGAGCCCCTTCGCCACCCAGGCCACGGTCGACCCCTATGCCACGCCTGCGCCGGCCCCGGCGCCCACGCCCGCCCCTGCACCCGCGCCGGCCCCGGCGCCCACCACCACCACCACGACCACCGTGTCGAAGGCGCCCGCGGCGCCGAGTGACCGTCCCTTTCTCCGCGCCCGCGTGGGCTTCACGTTCGGCTACTACAGCTACGACCAGCTCCCGCTGAGCAAGACCACCGTGCTCTTCCCGAAGGAGCTGATCCTCGACTCGGGATCGCAGGGCGGGGCCGTCCAGGCACGCTTCTTCATCCCCGGCGTACCCTACGTTGGCTTGGAGGGCGCTTTCCGCGGCACGGTGTACTCGGTCGACCCGAAGCCGCTCTGCGCCGCGCTCGAGAACGAGTGCGCCGACGCCGCGCTGGTCTACGACACTGTGCTCAACCAGCACGTCGTGGCCATCGGCCGCTACCCCTTCGACGTGGGGGCGAGCACCTTCCACGTGGGCGGCCGCGTGGGCTGGGGCAACAGCGACGTGCAGACCTACACGGTGAAGGAAGGCCAGGAGATCCTGCTCGACCAGCTCGCGCTGAACTCGCTCTCGGTGGGCGCCGAGCTGGGTGCCGAGATTGGCCCGTCCCTGTTCCTCGCAACCACCTTCAATGAGCAGCTCGCGGGGGGCAGCACGCCCTTCAACACCGAGTTCCAGTTCGAGGTGGGCTACGCCTTCCTGCCCTTCATGTACGCGAGCTTGGCCTACGACATGTCGCTGCGGCAGATTGGCATCGAGAACCGCGACGGCGACGCGGTGGGCGAGATCACCGACACCTTCCACGGCGGTACCGCCTCCGTGGGCGTGCAGTTCTGAGGCGCTCGCCTCCCTCCGCTAGTCGCCCTGGGGGGCCAACCAACCCGCGAGTCGTTCGCGCCAGTCCGTCCACTCCGTGCCATTGACCACGGCACGGACGTCGATCGACTCGCCGCCGCGCACGAAGAGTAGCGGCTCGCCGGGCGAGGTGCTGACCTGCCAGCCGGCCGCAGCGAGGTGCACGCCGAGGGCGAACGCGAGCAGATCCCGGTGACGCCGCGCCTCGGCCATGGGGCTCAGCACGCGCGGACCCCTCGCGACGAAGAGCACCGCTCGTCGCGACGGGCTCGCGAGCAGCTCGGGAAGTTCCTCTAGACAGCTCCGCCCAAGGCGCTCGGCCCACGGACCGAGATCGGCACGCCAGCGCGGCAGCCACACGCGCTGGCCCACCTCGTCCCAGCGTACGCGAACGAGGACCGGCACCTGGGGGTCGCCGCCGCGCAAGGGCTCGTCGATGATTCGCACCAGCGCGGGGTTGGCGAAGAGTCCCCGCACCACTACCTCGACCAGCGCCTCGGGATTGCGAACAAGGCTGAGCGCGGGCGGCCCGGGCGCCGGCGAGGCGGGCGATCCGAGCGCGGCGATGCGCTCGTGGTCGGGCGGATGCGTGTCCGCCTCGTCGCCCGCAACGCGAACCGTCGCGTCGGGGAGCACCCCTCGCGCATGGGCCGACGCCACGAAGCGCGAGAAGCCATCGAGCACGGGTGGATAAAAACCCGCCTCGATCACCGGGAGAACTTCCTGCGTCCAGTAGACGTTCCACAGGGCACCGTCGCGACCCACCACCTCGAGCGCTCGTGCCGCGTGCGCGGCGCTCACCACGTGCGCGGCGTGGGCGTCCGCCGCGAGCTCCTGCTGTCGCGACACCACCGCGCTGAGACGAAGGAACCAGCGCGTGTACCAGAGGAACGGGAGATGCAAGATTGAGCCCTCTCCGAGCCGTTCGGTCGCGACCGAGAGCGCTCGCCGCGTGCGGTACACCCACGGGCCGAGGCTCACGTCGCCGGATCGCCGGTGACCGAGCTCGTGCGCGATCACCGTGCGGAGGCCCTCCACGTCGAGCACGGCAAGCAGGCCGAGGCCGATACCCATGAACTCACGTCGGACAATGCCCATCTTTAGGCGTCGTTCGCCGACGAAGGCGTTGGCCTGGGGCACAAGGTACACGTCGTGGGGCATGGGCAAGGCGGACGACCGGGCCAGCTCTGCCGCCGTGGCCAGGAGGGCGGCCGCGTGCTCGGGCGGCAACACGGCCCCGGGGGGCGTGAATGTTTCCCACCGGGGGACGAGTCCCCACGCGATGCGCGCCGCCGCCGCCAGGGCGAGCAGGCCACCCACGGACGGCGACCCCCGGTAGGCGAAGTCGAGGTAGGGCACCAGGAGCAAGGCCGCGACGAGCGCGAGCGCGAGCAGCCAGAACCCGGCGTAGAGCGCCAGCGCCTGCGCGGCACGACGGCGGAGGGCGGCGGTGTCGGTCACGGCGGCCACGTGGAGGCCGCGTGCGACACCAGCCCGTGGAGGGGGTCGTTCGCCTCCGCCTCGCGTCGCAGGCGCTCAGCCTCGCCACGGCGGAGACTGAGCTGTCGCGACCGAGCGAGCAACGCCGCAGCTTTCTCGGCAGGGACGAGCGAGTTGAAGGCGTTGTTCTCTCCGTGTCCGCCGATGTACTCGCGGGCCGCGCGCGCGCTGAACGGCGCCAGTGTCGGGACCGCAGGCGGCGGCAGGTCTAGCGCCTCATCGAGCGCCGTCTGGAGCGCGGTGTTGCCCGCGCGCATCGCCTCGCCGCGGAGCAGGATCCAGCTGGCCGCGTCGAGCCGCGCGAGCTGCGAGGGTGCGAGCGCCCCGGCCCTGCGAGCGGCCTCGTCGGGGTGGTCGAGCAGGGCGGCGGCGACCTGCACCAGCGGCCGATCGACCTCGGCGACCGTGCTGTCCACACCGGTCGCGAGGGGGCGCCCCGCCGCGAGGAGCACCAGCGCGGCGGCGGCCTCGCCCTCGTTCGCGCGTAGGGTTTCCAGCCGGGCAGCGAGGTCCTGATTCGCCGCCGCCGGGTCGCGCGACCGGGGCGCGAGGGCCGCCCAGAGAACGAGGATCGGCGCCGCAGGCCGCTCCGCGTCCAAGCTCGCAGCGAGCAACGGCATCGCCTCGTCGACCCGTCCCGCGCCGGCGAGGGCCGACACGCGATCCACCAGGTACCCGCCCGCGTTCTCCGGGTCGGCGACGGCGGCACGCGCGAGGGCTTCCTCCGCTTCGGTCCAACGATGCTGTTGCAGCCGCAGCCAGCCAAGCACGCGCAGGAGCCCCGTGTGCGACGGAGCCCGCTCGAGGCCCGCCATGACCAGATCCTCGGTCTCGGCTGGGTCGGCTTCCACGCGCGCGAGGAGATAGATGGCATCCGGATTATCATGGTTTGCCGCGTGTAGCTCACGGTAGCGCGCCAAAGCCTCGTCGCCACGACCGGCTTGCTGCAACGAGAACGCCAGCTCGCGCTGGATCTGGATCTCGAGCGGGTAAGCATCGGCGATCGGCAGGAGCCAGTCAGCCGCGGCCGCCGCGGTGTCGGCGCGCTGCGTGAGCCCGGCGGCCATGGCGACGGCGTCGAGATTCTCTGGGAAAAGCCCGGCCACCCGGCGGGCGATCTCGGCCGCGCGTGCCGCCTCGCCACGTTGCCACAGCTCAGCCGCGCAGGTTCGCCACCCCCCCTCAGCGAGCTGCACCACCCGGCGGCGCTCCTCGCGCGGGCGCGTCGGCGGGGGGTCCTTCCAGGCATCATCGACGTCGTGAACGCGCACTCTTTCCTCGCCGCAATGCACACGCGGCTCGACGAGGCTCCCAACCTCACCGTACACCGCCACCATCGTATAGATCGGGGCTGCGCCGAGCGGGTTCAATGCGACCACCTCGGCGCGCTCCCGGGTGTCGAATTCGATCGCCTCGACCGGCGTGCCATCGGCGAGCGCGATCACCGCCACCCACTCGCCACGAGGCAGCTCGAAACGCGCCCGCGTCCCCGGCGGGATCGACTTCACCTGGTCGCCGATGGTCACCCTCAGCGGGGCGTCGAGTGGGTTGACCACGTCGATCTTGGCGTAGGCCCAGGCTTCCAGACCCGCCCAGGTGGCCGATGCGAGGAGTAGCGCGGCGCTGACCCAGGCGGCGCGGCGCCACGCCCAGACGAGCGCGCCCTCCGGCACCCGGCCGTAGAAGCGGTACGTGGAAGCGCCAGCGTCGGACACCAGGTACTGGCCCAGCGGCAAGACCGGCACAAATAGGAAAACGAACCAGTGCGTGGCCACGTACGTTCCGGCCTCTTCATCGGCCTCCACTCGCCCGTAGATGGTGGTACCGATGCCGTTGACGGTGTGCATCGACGGCACGGAGCCAAGCGGCCGCAGGAAGAGCGACCGTCGTGACAGGAGCATGTCGAGGGTCGCGCACTCTTCCCCGGTTGTCACCCGGCGGGCAGCACGGAGGGCCCGGTGCACGGCATGCGGGTCGCCGGTGGCGATGGCGGCCTTCAGTCCCGGGTGCGCCCCGGCGAGCGAGATCAGCTCCGGGACACGCCCGCAGATGCCGGCCGGGTCGCGCACCCGCGTTCAGGCCCCGGGCGCCGCGAGCGCCCAGCCGATCCAGGTGTCGTCGCTGGCATTGTCGGGCACGAGAAAGCCGTCGTACCAGGCCAGCGCCACGTAGCGCCCCGGTTCCAGCTCGAATCGCACTCGGTCGCGACCCGAGGCGAGCGTCTCCCGGCTCCTTTCCGCTACCCGGGTGCCCTGCGGTTGCCACCAGCTGGTGCCGGGCGCTCGCGACAGCCTGAGCGCGCAGCCGTCGGCGTCGAGCGCGTACAGCCGCCAGTCAACAGCGTGGACATCGAAAACCTCGACCGGGCCACGCGTCTCGGGCACACCCGCGACATCCACGCAGAAGCGCTGCTCATCGGTCGTGACCGAACGCTGCACGACCACCGCCGCGAGTGGCTGGAGCGCGGGCTCCAGGTAGAGCCCAGGGGCCTCCGGCCACGGCGTGAGCGTGACCGAGAGCGGAGGCGGCGACATCGCCCCGCTGGCATCGACGCTGGACTCGCCGCCCGCGTGGGTGGGATGGGTCACCGCGAAGATGTAGGTGTCGCGCACGCAGCGGGTGAGGAAGCGGCCATCGGCGCCGCTGACCGCGCGGCAGCGGCCATCGCTCAGCTCGGCCCCGGCCACAGGCGTGCCCGCCGGCGTGGCCACCACCCCGGCAATCTCCACGTCGCACGCGACGAGCAGGAGAATCAAGTCGCGACTCGCCTAGCCAAGTACGAGAACGTGATCGACCTTCGCCGCGGGCAGGATCAGCGTGAGCGCGGGCCCCTCGAGGCGCCTGCCGCTCTCGTCGGCGTAGGACTCGGCCGCCACGGTGAGGCCGAGGCCGTTGGTGTCCTTCACCTCGCCCTCGACCACTGCCGCGCCGCGGGGAACATGCCCCGCGAACGTGAACAGGGGGCCTTTGAGGAACACACGGGCGCGCATGAGGGCTCCAATTCCGGGCATGGTGTAACCCAGGCGAACATGGCGGACAGACATAGACACTTGACACGTCAAGCCTGGGCGGCAAGACTGCTCGCGGTGACAGGCCTCTTCTTCAGTCTCGCGCTCCCCGCTTTCGCCGCCCCGCTCGCGGCGGTGAGCGTCCCGAGCCGACCGTCGCTCCCGGCTCCCGAGCCGGCGACACCCGGCCCTGGCCTGCCCGTCCCCGACCTTGGACTGGCGCCAGGCGAGCGCTTCGTGGCGGTGCTGGTCACCAGCCTCGGCGAGGTGAGCTGCACGCTCGACCACGCGACGTCGCCGATGTCGGTCGCGAGCTTCGTGGCCCTCGCCCGCGGTGAGCGCGAGTGGGTCGACCCCGTCGACGGCGAGCGCACCCGTCGGCCGTTGTACGACGGCACCGTGTTTCACCGGGTCATTCCTGGATTTCTCGTACAGGGAGGCGACCCCTCGGGGACGGGTACCGGCGGCCCAGGCTTCTCGATGGTGGACGAGGCGGCGGGCTCGGTTTTCGACCGCGCCGGCATCCTCGCCCTCGCCAACCGGGGACCGAACACCGGCGGCTCGCAGTTCTTCGTGACGCTCGGTCCCGCGCGGCACATCGACGGACGCTACACGCCACTCGGCACCTGCACCGGCTTGGCCGTGCTCGAGCGCATCGCGCGGGTACCGCGCGGCGAGCGCAACCGTCCACTTTCACCACCCGTCCTCCGCTCGGTGCGCATCGACAAAGAGGGTTAGAGGCGCGGGGCCATGATCCTCGCCCTCACTCTGCTCGCATGTAAAGACCAGGCCCTCATCGACCAGAACGACAAGCTCAAGCAGCGTGTCGGCGACCTGGAGCGTGCCAATGAGCGCCTCGAGAAAGACGTTGCCGCCTTGCAGGCGCAGGTCGACCGCGCGCAGGCCGCCAAGGCCGAGGCGGCCAAGGCCGATCGCGCAGGCGCCCTGGGCTGGCAGCCGGGCCAGAAGATGGTCGCGACCTTCAAGACCTCGATGGGCGACATCCACTGCACGCTCCGACCTGAACAGGCGCCGGAGACGGTGGCCAACTTCGTCCAGCTTGCGCGCGGCGAGCGGGAGTGGACTCACCCCGCCACCAACGAGAAGAGCACCGCGCCGCTGTACGACGGCACCGTCTTCCACCGTGTCATCCCCGACTTCATGATCCAGGGCGGCGACCCTCTCGGTCGCGGCACCGGCGGCCCGGGCTACAAGTTTGCCGACGAGGTGGGCGACTTCACCACCTTCGACCACCCGGGCATCCTGGCGATGGCCAACTCCGGGCCCGACACCAACGGCTCGCAGTTCTTCATCACCGAGGGCACCCCCACGCACCTCAACGGCAAACACACGATCTTCGGCGACTGCGAGGATCTCAACGTCGTGAAGAAGATCGCTCGCGTCGAGGCCGACCGTCGCGACAAGCCGGCGACAGACGTGGTGCTGCAGAAGGTCATCATCGAGACGAAGTAGGGCGCTACTCGGCGTAGAGGCTCGTCCGCGCCTCGACCTTGCCCACCACGCCCACGTCCTGGCTGTCGATCTCCCATGTGACGTTGCCCGCTGCATCGACGAGGTCGATCTCGCCGTGCTCGCCGAAGGCCACGAGCGCGCCGCCGTCGTCGCGGCGGTCGACGTCGCCGAGCAGGAAGGACTGGCGGTCGTCGGCGGGGTCGAATCTCCATGCCAGCGAGGCCCTGTCCCCTTCCAACGTGAAGCAGAGACCTCGGGAACCATCGGGGCCCCCAGCGTTGTCGTATACGCACACGTCGCCATCGGCGGTGACGCTCGGCGCGTGCTGGTGCTCGAAGGTGTAGCCGTCGGGCAACGCAAAGTCCGAGAGTTCGCCGCCGAGGAACCAGACCACCTCGCCGCTGGCCCGGTCGACCTTCACCACCATGTTGTGGAAGTACAAGGAGATCAAGTAGGCGTTGCTGGCCGCGTCGTAGAAGAGCCCGTTGGCGTGCGTCCAGTCCACCCCGAAGGAGTAGAAGGCGGAGTTCCAGCCCTCGTTCTCCACCACCTCGAGCCAGTCGAAGGCGTTCCACACCTCGCGCTCGGTGCCGTCGGCGTTGCGCTCGATGATCTTGTCGCCCACCACGTCTTCCCCGTTCACCTCGCGGCCCTCCGCGGCGATGTAGGCGAACTCGATGCCGGGAACCTCCACGAAGTCGTGGTGACCGTAGGGCGCCGGGTACTCCGTGTACTCGCTCCCTCCGAGCGGCTGGCGCCGCACCACCGCGTTCTCCACGCTGTCCTTGCTGGTGACCATGTAGATCACGCTCTCGCCGTCGCTGGCGAAGCGCGCCGTGGGCGTGAAACCCCATTCGGGGGTGGCATACCAGGTGGTGCGACCGGACTCGTCGAGGATGACGATGCTCGACTCGCCCTCGTTGCCGGTGATGAGGCTGGTGAGCACGAAGCCGGGTCCCTCGCCCGCCACCACGGGCGCGAAGACGGCGACGTTGCCGGGCGGGACACCCGTCGTGACCGACACCGGCTCGCTCGCGAGGCTGTCCGTCTCGGCGACGAGCTCGTAGTCCTGTTGCGCGGCGAGCCCCAGCAGGGTGAACCGGTGCTCCGTGGCAGGCTCGCTCCACGGGGTGACGCGCCCCTCGCCGTAGCTGACGCGCGCCGACTCGACAGCGGGGGTGGTGAAGGACACGTGCACCAGCGTGTGGAGGTCGGCGTCGACCTCGGCGGCGAGGTCGTCGATCGAGGCGCAGGCGAGGAGCAGGATCATTTCGTTCCCAACAATGCCGCGAGGCTGAGCTTGCCGTCGCGCCGGATGTGGTCGAGCTCGGCGCGCACGCGGGCCGGCTCGGCCGTTTGCCAATTCGCCCAGGTGGGGAGCACCTCGCGCTCCATCCAGGCGAGGCGCACGTCGAGACGCGTGGCGTCGCCCGGGCAGGCGAGCCACGGGTCGGCCGAGTCGCGACCGAGGCGGAAGCCAAAGTGGCTGCCCAGCTGGCCGCGGAGCGCGGCGCGGTCGAGGCCCTCGAGCCGCTCGTACAACGGCTGCACGATCTGGGACTGCTCGTGTCGCGAGAGCATCAGCGTGGCATCGCTGGCCATCGCCCGCGCCGCCCGCTCGTCGCGCCGGGCCACGAGGTTCGCCGCGGCGATCACGCCGAAGGGCTGGGCGAAGGCGCCCCCCACCTCGGCGCCAGCCAGCCGCGCGAAGAACGCCGGGGCCACGCTCTCGTAGATGGCGAGGTTGCCTCGCGCCAGCACGCGCTGTGCGAGCGGCACCCGCGACTCGAGCGCGTCGTGCACGCGACGCGACACGAAAGCGGCGAGCCCACACCAGTCGTGCTGGATGGGATCGAGCAAGTAGAACGAAGCGTACACCGCCGCGATGCGACGGGCGCGTCGATCGGGGCGACGGTAGCCGGCGATCAGTTTCTTGGCGTGCTCGGCGGGCATCGGGGCAGGCGGGCTATCCCCGGGGACGCTGGAACGCCCGGGGCTTCAGGACTCGTCCTGGCCGAGGGCGAGGGCGGCCTGGTGGGCAATGTCGTCGGCGTCGAAGGCGTGGCGGCGAGCCAGGGCCGCGTGCCGCGCCGCCGCGAACGCCGCCGTGGCCGCCGGACGTTTCCCCTCGGCGAGTTGCCACCAGCCTCGCGCGGCCTCGGCGCGGGCGTCCCACCGCGGCGACATCGCCACCAGCGCTCGCAGCCCCCGCAGATCAGGCGCCGGTCCGGCCTGCCCGGCGAGGCGGGCTTGCGCGGCGGCGATGGTGGCAGGCACGACCACCGCCGCCGTGAGATCGAGGCGGAGGTGCGCCACCTTCACGAGGCGACGGATCTCGGCCACGTCGACCAGCGCCCGCCGCCAGTCCCCGTGCTGCACCAGCCAGTCGGCGCGCACTCGGCGCGCCACGGCCTCGGCGCGGTCGGAGCGCGCGGCGGCGTCGCCAATCCACTGGCCGAGCCACTTCTCCGCCTCCTGGTCGCGGCCGGCGTGCATCGCCAGGACCGCGCGCATGGCGAGGATCCAGCCCTGGGCGCGCACGTCGCCCACCAGCTCCACCAGTCGCGACAGCTCATCGCACAACCGCGCCATCGGCCCGGGAACGCCGAGGTGCCAGCCAGCGGCGCTCATCGTCGCCGAGGCGAGCGCCGCCTGGTAGGGGTCGCCGGCGCGGGCGAGGCGCTCGGCGGCATCGGTCGCCGCGCCGTAGGCCACGAGCGTTTCCCCGCGCCAGAGGTCGGCGATGGCACGATGGAGCAGGACGACGGCGGCGCCGACGGGGTCCTGGTGCTCGGGCACCTCGCCGGCGAGCTGGGCCTCGGCCCTTCGCGCGGCGTCGTGACGACCGAGCGCCGTCTTCCACACGACGTCCATCGCCCGCGCCCGTGGTTGCGACGGGGCCGCCTCCAGCCAACGCGCGTGCACGTGCAACATCGGCCCGTGATCCACCGCGAAGTACAGATCGTGCAGGCGCTCGTAGACCCGCGCCAGCCGGGGATCCGGCCGCGCCGCCACGGGACGATCGAGCGCCAGACCGAGCAAACGCCAGGCCCCGGCGAGCTGCGCGCGCCAACCGCAGAGCACCGGGCGTCCAAGGGCTGCGGCGGCCTGACGGAAGTGCGCGAGCGCTTCCTCGTTGCGACCGAGCCGAAACAGATACTCCCCCTCCGCCTCGGCCCGGTCAGCCTCCGACACCCCGGGCTGCGCGGCCAGCTCGTCCAGCAGTCGGCGCGCGGCGTCCATGTCACGGGCCATCACGGCGGCGTCCAGCGCGCGCAGCTGTCGCTCGGGCGTACGCGGACGGGGGTCGGCCAGGGCCAGGCGCAGCGCTTCCGCTGCATCGGTACGAATCGCCGCGTCGAAGGCAGCGTCGATGCACGCCGCCAGGCGCGCGTGGTTGCCCGCAGCCATGGCGAAGCGCGCCACCAGCAAGGGATGAGTCGCGATGTCAAGGCGCTCGGCAGCCGTCTCAAACCAGGCGCGAGCCACCCGATCGTCGCCTTGTGGTCCCGGCTGCGGCACCACCACCTCGCCGTTGAACCGCGCCTCGCCCATCGCCTCGGCCTCGAGCGCTGCGCCGAAGAGCGTGTCGTCATCAACCCCGGTCACGGCAGCGAGGAGTCGACCGAAGGGCAAGCCGAGCACCCGTGCCGCCACCAGCGGTTCCTGCGAGGCCGGCACCCGCGCGCTTGGCCCCACTTCCCCGGGAACCGGGAGCTCCTCCCCGAGTCCGTGAGGCGCGCCCGGCGCTGCGCTGCCCGCGACCACCACCTCGCGCGCGGCGGCCGCCGTGGCGAGGAAACGCCGGCTGGCGCCGTCGAGCCGATCGAGCCCATCGACGACGACGAGGGCGGGGCGCGGCAGGCCAAGCAGAAACCGGTGCAGCGCCGCGATGGTCTGGTCGGAGGTGGGGGCGGCGCCGGGGCCGGGGTCGCCGAGCCAGGTGCGCGCCGCGGGGGCGAGCGCGGCGATCACCCGGCCGAGGGGGCCAAGGTGCTGGCGGAGGTGGTCGAGAGCCGGGCCCGACAAGCTGTCGCCTGCGCGGGCGGCGAGCGCGAGCGCGCCCGACATCGGCTCCGCCACCGAGCCCCAGTCGGCGCTCAGCCACAACGACCCCGCCCCGAGGCCCCGGTGCACCGACTCGAGCACGGCGCGCGTGGTGTCGGGCTGGCCCACCACCACGACGTCCTGGCCGGCTGTCACCCGTTCCCGGGCTCGACGGGCGAGCGCGGGCGGCGGGAGGGCCATGGCCACGAAGGCGGGCATCGGGTCGCGACGACCACGACGATAGCGCGCGATGGCCACCCAGCTCCGCCGCGCGCTGTCGAGCTCTCCTCGAAGCCCCGCGCCCACGAGCGCGCTGAGCTCGGGGTCGGCGAGAGGCAGGAAGGCCGGGATCGTCATCGGCCGGGCGCCACGCAAGTCGGCGACGGCGAAGGGGCGCCGTCCGCCCACCAGCTCGTAGGCCATCACCCAGGCCGCGAAGCAGTCCGTGGCCGGCGAGGGGGCGCCCCCCGCGAAGAGGTCGGGGTGCATGTACGGCGCCGTCCCCGGGAAGGCCCCGGCCCCACCGTAGAGAAAACGCAGCCGTGCCCGGCCGAAGTCCACGAGCCGGAGCCGGTCGCCTGCCCGGATCACGTTCTCGGGCTTGATATCGCCGTGCACCAGCCCCACGCGGTGGAGCGCGTCGATCGCGTCGAACACCTGGGCGATCCAATCGAGCATCAGCCCGGGCGCAACCGCGGATACCCGCAACTGCTCCCGTAGATCCTGTCCATCCACGTGCTCGATGGCGAGCCACGGCGCGCCCTCGTGCATGCCGGCGTCCACCAGCCGCACCAGTCCCCGGTGCCGCGTCGGGACAGTCGCGCTGGCCTCGCGACGGAACTCCTCGGTGGAAGACCGAATGGGCGGGAAGAACTTCAGCGCCACGCGCTGTCCCGCCACGCGATCCTCGGCGAGGAAGACGTTGGCCACGCCGCCCTCGCCCAGCGGGCCGAGGATGGCGTAACGATCCGCGACGATCCCGGTCATCCGCGCCTTTCCGAAATCCCACGATCATGCGGGTCGGTGCCCGAGTACCACTGCTGCGGCGGCAGGATCGAGGCATCGAAGCCGGGCGCGCCCTCGGGGATCGAGGGGCTCACCACCCGCTGCCAGGCGCCCCGCGCCGCTCTCATGCCGGAGAGGCAGGCCGCCTCCATGCAGACGATGTCGAGCCCGTTGCGGGTCCACTCGCCGGCCGGGAAGATGCGCTCGGCGGCGTCGATCGGCAGCCCCGAAACGTGGCGTTGCGGCCAGGAGCCCACGCCCGGGGCGAAGATCCTGTTTCGCGGCTTGGCGTTACGCATGACCACATACCGGATGTCGCGACGAAGCTCGGGCGCGGGCTCGAGGATCGCGAGAGGATCGATGCCACGGGGGTCGAGTCGGTTGGCCAGCTCCCCGAGCTGTCGCACCGCCTGCACCCCGAGTGACTGGATGAGCGAGAGTTGGCGAAGGAATCCCCAGGCCATCCAGCGCGAGGCCACTTGCCAGTCGGCGAGGCCCTCGGGCGACATCGCGCGCTCGCGCGTCCAGGTGCCGCCGGCCCGCCGCCCACGCCAGCGACCATCGTCGTAGGGCCACGGGCGGTCGTCGAGCGTGGAGAAGAAGCTCCGCTTGCTCAACAGGTCGCGGATGGCGGTCTTGGCTTCCAGCGGCCAGCCGAAGGCGTCGTCGCGGGTGAGGCAGGCGTAGGTTTCTTCGAAGCCGCCGCAGCTCTCGATCACCGAGCCCTGGAAGCTCCCTGTCGCCTCGCCGAAGGGGTTCTCCTCGGCCATCGCCCGGGGCGACCAGAGCCCCATCGAGTAGTCGGCGAGCAGGCAGAACGGTCCTTCCAGGCCGGTGATCGCGCTCTCGCGGAGGGCACGCGCCGCGTGATCGCACCAGCGGATCTTCTCCCGGGTCCAGATCAAGAGCTCCAACGTCTCGTTGGACGACACGCGAAGGGGTTCCAAGCTTCGCCGCGCGCTCTCATAGGTGCGGCCGCCGAGCACGGCCTCGAGCGCGCCGGGCGCCATGGTGGGGATCACGGCGCAGGCGTGGATGTCGGGTCGCGACGGGTCGGGCGGCGGGTAGCGGTGATCGATGCTCGGGCTGTGGGGCATCCCGAGGTCGCCCGAGTGCCCGGTCCAGCCGCCGTGCACCACGCGGACGGTGTCGCTGTCGGCCCGCATTTCTGACACCCGCGAGTCGTGGAGACGAAGCTTCACTTGCGGGTTCTGCGCCGCCAGCACGTCGATGCGCTGCCAGAGCTTGAGGGCCAGCCTGTTCCATTGGCCGCCGTCGGCGGTGCGCACCCGGCTGGCGGCGGGGCTGGTGAAGCAGAAGGCGAGCGAGCGCACCGCCTGCGCCGCGTCGAAGGAGTAGGGCGACGTGAACGTCGCGTCGGGCGCGAAGCGGAAATGCAAGGAGCGCCAGGCCGGGTAGCTCCCTGCCGCGAGGTGGCCGAGGGCCTCGGGCAGTCGCTCGAGCACGCGCCCGAGGCCGGCCATCACGTAGTCGCGGGCGGCGCGGCGCTGCCCGTCATCATACACATCGAAGTCGCGACCCGGCGACACCGGGGGCCCGCTCTGATCGAAGAGATCGCGGGCCAATCGGATCGCGCCGTCCACCTTGTCGTAGAGGGTGCCGCCCACGTCGACCACCGGCTTCCACTGGATGGCCCGGTCGCGGAATGCGCGGCGGGTCCACTCCCGGTACTCCACCTCGTAGAGCGGCCGGCCGTCGACCGTGGCCGTTTCTGGGTCGATGCTGCGCACCTCGATGGAGGCGAGGATCAAGGCGACTCGCAGCTCCAGGTCGATCTCGTGGGCGAAGAAGAGGTCGCAAAACGCGAGCGGGTCGATGCCCGGGGCAAGGGCCGCGAAGAGGTGGTGGACGATGGCGAGCGCACCGTCCACGCGCGCGTCGTGACCGCGCAGGCGGAACAGAAGCGCCGTCTCCTCGCGGAAAGCCTCGCCGGTGGCCGGGTCGCACAAGCCCATGATGCCGACGCCGGGCCCACCGGGGGTGGGATCGGCGAGGTCGCCCATGAAGCTCGCGATCGCCAGCGATCCCTGGCTCGGGCGCAAGAAGTCGGAGGTGTCGCCCAGCATCCGGCAGAGGTGCGGGTAGGCCCAGAGCACATGGTAGCCGTGGGGGATCGTGCCCTTGTGGGGCATCATCGGGCCGTAAAACGGCGTTCGATGGTAGTGACTTTTCTCGTCGAACTCGCCCTCGAAGGTGCGCGCCATCGCCTTGCCGCCGAGGCCGCTCCCGTTGGACGTGATGCGACCTTCGAGGTCGCGATCCGGCAAGAGCGGCGCCATCAGGTCGATCTGCAAGGCGCGCGAGGGGTCGGCACTACACAGCTCGAGCAGGTGGATCGTCGCCGACAGGGCCGCCACGCCGCCGCCAATCACGACGACGCGTGGGACCTCGTTGACGGGGCCCACGCCGGGTTTCATGGGACCTCGACGACGACGTGCACCGGCGCGTGGTCGGACAGGTTGGCCTCGCGCTCGATCATCGACGACACGAGTGTCACGCCGGGTGACACCCACGCGTGATCGATTCGCCACCCCACGTCCTTCGCTCGCGCCTGGCCCCGCTGGCTCCACCAGGAATAGGCCTGCGAGCTCGGGTTTGTCAGCCGGAAGGCATCGCGCCAGCCTCGCGCCACCAGTGTATCGAGCCAGCGCCGCTCCTCGGGGAGGAAGCCGGAGTTCTTCTCGTTGGGCTTGGCGTTCTTGATATCCATGGGCGTGTGGGCAATGTTGATGTCGCCACACACCATCGTCGGGCGTCCCGAGGCGAGCAACGTGTCGAGCCACGGCAGCACGTGCTCCATGTACTGGAACTTCCATGCCTGGCGGTCGGGACCGCTCGATCCGCTCGGCATGTACAGCGACCACACGTCGATCCCGGGCAGGTGCACACCCACCGCGCGGCCCTCCCCGTCGCCGCGGGCGTGACCCGTGCCCACGGTGAACTTCACCGTCTTCCGCTTGCTCCACACGGCCGTGCCGCTGTACCCCTTCTTCTCGGCGGGGAAGAAACGAGCCGCGTAGTTCGCGGGCTTCCATAGCTCCGGGGGCGTCGTTTCCTCGTCGGCGCGCACCTCCTGGAGACAGAGCACATCGGGCTTGGCGCGCTCCAGCCAGGCCGAGAAACCTCGGCGCTCGGCGCTGCGGATACCATTGACGTTGAGCGTGGTGACGGTGAGACGGGGCACCGGCGCGGCTTATCGGGGCGGCACACGCTTGGGCACCTCGATCCTCCCCTCGGACGGCGACGCCCGGCCCTCTGTCGCGACACGGGAGGCCCCAGATCTCCAGGCGATCCGCCGCCCGGAACTCCAACTTTGCGGGTCCTGCCACCCCTGGCGTCCCCATCGGCTGCGCTGCGCTCCGCGATGGGGCGCGCCAGGGGCGTCACCCGCCTCCCTCACCGTGCCGGGCGGCTCGATCACGTCGGCTCGACCCCGCTGCGATCGGGCCGGGCGTGGCCTCGGTCTCGTAACTAGCGGCTAGGTTAGCCCAGTCGCGAGGCGCTCGGACGACGACCCCGATTGACCCCGGGCCGCGATACTCCGCCGCCCATGGCCCACGACACCGCGCTCTCCGGCGACAACGCTGCCTATCTCGAGGCACTCGAAGGCTTCCTTCCTCCACAGTTGCCGACTCGGAGCATCTTCAACCCCACCGCCACCGCCACCGGCGATTTCGACGACGCCGACCGGCAGGCGAAGGTGTCGCGACTGATCAATAGCTACCGTGTGCGCGGTCACGACGCCGCACGCGTGGATCCCCTCGGCCTCGAGGCCGGTAAACCCCACCCCGAGCTCGACCCTGCCTATTTCGGCCTCTCTGCCGCCGACATGGACGTCAAAGTCAGCACCGTCCCGATGTACGGCATGCCCGAGCACGCCACCGTGCGCCAGGTGCTCGACCGGCTGCGGGCCGTGTACTGCGGCAGCGTGGGCGTCGAATACATGAACATCCGCGACACCAACCAGAAACACTGGGTGGTCGAGCAGTTTGAGCGACGCTTCGAGCGGCCGGCGCTCGACCACCAGGGCGAGCTGCGCGCGCTCGACCTGCTCACCCGGGCCGACGGTTTCGAGCGTTTCCTCGGCGTGAAGTTCCAGGGCAACAAACGTTTCTCGCTCGAGGGCGGCGAGTCGCTCATCCCGCTCATGGACATGGTGATCGAGGAGTCAGCCCGCAACGGCGTGCGCGAGGTGGTGATTGGCATGGCCCACCGCGGGCGGCTCAACGTGCTGCTCAACGTGCTCCGGAAGCCACCCGCCAAGATGATCGCCGAGTTTGCCGGCCAACACGACGCGCCGACAGAGGGCTCGGGCGACGTGAAGTACCACCTCGGCTACAGCTCCGAGTACGTCACGCGGGAAGGGGGCACTGTGCACCTCGCCCTGTGTTTCAACCCCTCCCACCTCGAGGCGGTCAACCCGGTGGTCGTGGGCCGCGTGCGCGCCAAGATGGAGCGCGTGCACGACACCGAACGCCGCTCAGGGCTCGCGCTCCGCATCCACGGCGACGCGGCCTGCGCGGGCCAGGGCATCGTCCCCGAGGTGCTCAACCTGTCCGACCTGCCCGGCTATCGCACCGGCGGCACCGTGCACGTCGTGGTTAACAACCAGATCGGCTTCACGACGACCCCCACCGAGGGAAGGTCGACACCCTACTCGACAGACGTGGCGCGCATGCTCGGCGTCCCCATCTTCCACGTCAACGGCGAGGACCCGGAGGCGGTGGCAGAGGTGGCGCGGATCGCGGTGGCATGGCGCAACAGGTTCGGTCGCGATGTCGTGATCGACATGTATTGTTTCAGGCGCCACGGGCACAACGAGACCGACGAGCCCGCCTACACCCAGCCGCTCATGTACCGTCGCATCGCGGAACACCCCGGCGTGCGCGAGGGCTACCTGCGCCGGCTCATCCAGAAAGGGGCCGTCACCCGCGAGCAAGCCGACAAGATGGAAGCCGACTTCCGCGCCGAGCTCGACGGCGCGCTCCGCTACGTCAAGGAGGGCAACGGCCGCCCACCGGTGGCCAGCGCCATGCACGACCTCTGGGCCCACTACCACGGGGGAAAGCATGATCTCGTCGACACTGCCGTGCCGGTCGGGCGGCTGTCCGATTTGCTCCGCGCGCTCAATCACGTGCCCCCCGGCTTCAACCTGCACCCCAAGCTCGCGCGCAGTGTGTACAAGCTCCGCGAGGAGCAGGCCGAGGGCAAGAAACCCCTCGACTGGGCGGCCGGCGAGCTCTTGGCCTACGCTTCGCTGGTGTCACAGGGTCACCGGGTGCGCCTCTCCGGGCAGGACTGCGGCCGCGGCACTTTTTCCCACCGCCACGCGGTGGTGCGCGACCAGACCACCGGCGCGGCCTGGTGCCCGCTCCAACACATCGACAGTCGACAGGGTTCCTTCGACGTCTTCAACTCGCTCCTGAGCGAGGCCGCCGTGCTCGGTTTCGAGTACGGCTACTCGCTGGACTACCCCGAGGCGCTGGTGATCTGGGAGGCCCAGTTTGGCGACTTCGCCAATGGTGCCCAGATCATCTTCGACAACTTCATCAGCTCCGGCGAGGCGAAGTGGAACCGACTCTCGGGGCTCACGCTGTTTCTGCCCCACGGCTACGAGGGGCAAGGCCCCGAGCACAGCTCCGCCCGCATCGAGCGGTTCCTCCAGATGTGCGCCGAGGGCAACATGCAGTGTGTCAACGCCACGACACCCGCGCAGATCTTCCACCTCTTGCGTCGCCAGGTGATGCGAAGGGTGCGCGACCCGCTCGTGGTGTTCACCCCGAAGTCGCTGTTGCGAACGGTGTCCTCGCCGCTCGACGACCTCGCACGGGGCGGCTTCTCTGAGCTCATCGGCGACGGCACGGGTCACAAGCGCGTGGTCTTGTGTTCGGGCAAGGTGTACTACGACCTCCTGGCGGCGCGCGGCGATCGCGACGTGGCGCTGGTGCGCGTGGAGCAACTCTACCCCTTCCCCCTCGACGCCCTGCGCGGCGAGTTGGCACGACACCCGGGCGCCGGGGTGATCTGGTGCCAAGAGGAGCCCAAGAACATGGGCGGCTGGCCGAGCGTGGCGATGTGGTGCCTGGAGGCGGGGATCACCCTGCGCTACGCCGGTCGCAAGGCGGGCTCGGCGCCGGCCACCGGCTACATGGACCGTCACCTCGCCGAGCAGGCGCAGCTCGTCGAGGAGGCACTGGGATAAGCCATGTTCTACCTACTTGCTTGCATCCAGGAAGGACCCGAAAAAGACAGCGCCGACACCGGCGAAAGTGACACCGACACTGACGCGGACTCAGACACCGACGCCGATTCTGACACCGACACCGACACCGGTTCCTCGTTGTCCTTCGACGACTTCGTGTACCTCGAGGCGCCCTATGACGCCGACGACAGCTGCCTCGACACCAGCTGGGACTCCCCGATGGCGGTGTGCATGACCGACCACTCGGTGGAGGGACGGGTCATCGATTTCCAGACCAGCGATCCCGTGGCCCAGGCTGACGTCTCGGCCTGGACGAGCGACGACATCAGCCTCGGGGCCGACGCCGAGACGAGGAGCGACGACGCGGGCGCGTGGGCGATGACCCTGCCGGCGTGCACGCCGCTGTCGGTGGCGAGCGAGGCGGCCGACGCGGTCCCCACCTACCGCCAGCACGTCGTCTTGGCGTGGGAGCACCTCGCGCGGGCGAACCTCGACGCGCCTTCGCTGTCCAACACGACGGTCGCGATCATCCCGGCGCTCCTCGGGGTTGAATGGGACGACACCACCGCGATGATCTTCGGCCAGGCTTACGACTGCGAGGGCGAGCCCGTGGTCAACGCGCAGGTATTCATCCACGACGGCAGCGGCGCGGTGGTGGGCGAGCCGCGGGCCTACTACTTCGACGACAGCTCGCTCCCCTCGGCCACCGAACCGGGGACGACCGGCAACGGGGGCTTTCTCTTGCTCGACGTACCCCAGGGCGACTTCACACTGGAAGTCTGGGGCTGGGATGGTGGCGAGCACGTGGAGCTCGCCAGCGCGCCCGTGTCGACGCTGCCCGGGAGTGTCACGATCATCAACCAGCACGTCGGTCACGACGACGGGCTCGTGTTTCCAGAGACGTGCTTCTGGGAATGTGATGAGATTGACTGATGGGTGTCACCTTCATCGACCTCTTCGCCGGTGCCGGCGGCTTCTCCGAGGGCTTCCTCCAGGCCGACGGGGGCGCCCGCTACGACTTCCTCGC
Source organism: Pseudomonadota bacterium (assembly GCA_005778355.1). Taxonomy (GTDB): domain Bacteria; phylum Myxococcota_A; class UBA796; order UBA796; family SXON01; genus SXON01. The sequence goes on from SXON01000021.1 coordinate 49,063, forward strand.
CGCGAGTGACATCAACGAGAACTGCGAGCTCACGCACCTCCTTCGCTACAACCACCAGCTCGGTCTCGACCTGCCCTTCCTCCGCTCGGATGTGAAGGCGCCCGATTTTGTGGACCGGCTCAGCGCCCTGGTGACCCGCCCCGTCGACGTGGTGTGCGGCGGGCCTCCCTGCCAGAGCTTCAGCCTCGCCGGGCGCCGTCGGAAGAACGACAAGAAAGACGACCTTTTCGCGGGCTACCTCCGCGTGATCGAGCGGCTACGGCCGAAGTACTTCGTGATGGAGAACGTGCCCGGGATCCTCACGAAGGACGGCGGCGCCCACAAGGAACGCATCCTCCGCGAGATCGGGGCGATGGTCGACGACCGCGCCGTGCGGGAGGTGGCAAGCAAGCTCGGCGACGGCGAGGAAGCCTGGATCCGCCTACGTCTCACGCGCGACGCCGACGGCTACGCCACCGCGCTGGGGGACGCCTTCCGCGACGCGACGCGGACTAACCTGGACTATCGCACCAGCAAGACGAGTCGCGACGTGGCGACCGTGCGGCACGGGATTAGGATGCTCGGGCGTGTGAGCGACCTCGCGCGCCTTGTGGACACGATCACGCGGGAGAAGGGCCACGCCGACATCGACAACGACGCCTTCGTCGACGAGTTCGACCGTTTCATCGATGTGCTCCAGCCCGACGCGATCGTGGAGCGGTGCCTCGAGGCACTGAAGCGTCTACCGGCCGTCGACCTGGCCATGCCGCTGCGCACGGCGCTCCTCACGCCGGCCGAGTGCCTCGATCGGGTGGCGGTCTTGCGTCCCGACCTGCAGCGCGCCTGCGCCGACGCCCGCCTCTATCGCTGTGCTGATGCGCTCACGCTGGACGCGAGCGACTACGGCGTCCCGCAGCGACGCAAGCGCGTGGTGTTCATCGGCTGCCGCCGCGACCAGAAGCTCATCCACGAGGTGCCCCGGCGCGTGGCCGCGGGCGAGCGCGTGACGGTGGAGGAGGCCCTCTGGGACCTCGACTTCCTCCAGTCGGGACAGGCCAGCAGCGAGTACCGTCCGGTGCGGGAGGCAGCGGTGGCGTCGCGACAGGCCGACGGTCGCGCCGGCGGGGATCGCACCTATGCGGCATGGTCGCGACAGGGCCGCGTGCCCGGCTGCCGCCCGGCGGCCTACGTGTACGACAGGGAGGACTACGACGCCGGGAAACTGACAGTCGCACCCCTGCACAACCACCAGGCGGCCACCCACAACGCCAAGGTCACCGCACGCCTCCAGGCGATCATGGACGCCGGGCGCTTCGAAGCCGACACCGCGGCCGACCTCGCGGCAATGGGCCTCGGCACCGGCAAGCGCGACTACACGCCCTTGCAGGCCAACCAGCCCGCGCCCACGATTGTCACGATCCCCGACGACTACGTGCACTACCGCGTCCCCCGCGCCCCCACCGTGCGCGAGATGGCTCGCCTGCAGTCCTTCGACGACAGCTTCGTCTTCCAGGGCAAGCGCACCACCGGCGGGAATCGTCGCAAGGACGAGGTGCCCCAGTACACGCTGGTCGGCAACGCCGTCCCACCGCTCCTGGCACGGGCCATCGGCGAGGAGATCCTGAAGGTCATCGAGTAGGTGCAGCGACCGCTCAGCTAGACCCGGCTGCGCGGCGCCGATCACCGGGGTGCGACCGCAGCACCCCGCCGGTAGACCCGACGGAAGGCAAGTCGCAAGATCCGGTGCGGATCGTTCCCTTTCGGTGCGCCAGCGAAGCCGCCGGCGCGTCGTCGTGAGCGGTCACTGCTTGAACGCCCGACGTCGTGAGCGGTCGCTCTTCGAGTGCACAGACAACGGGCCGGAGGCGCTCGGAGCGCGAGGTGCTGAACGAGAGAAGCTGGATAATCCGGGACCCGCTGCGGCCGGCGGCGGGGGACAACGCCGGCGCGGTGGCTCGATTGTGCACGCAAACTGCTACCGCTTACGACGCGAGGCGTTCGCGTGCTCTCCGCTTACGACGGAGGGCCAGGCACCACGAAATCCTGCTGCCTCGCGATCAGCCGGTCCACCATCGGGATCCGGGCCTCGGGGGGGGAGCGGGTAGTGGCGCTGCGGGTCGCAGGGCCCGGTGGTGTTGAAGAAACGTTCCATCCGCCCCGACGATAACCCCGGGCTAGGTCGCTCCGGTGCCCGCCCGCACCCGCACCCGCACCCACGAACACATCGCTCGCGCCGTGGTGAGCGAGCGCTCGGCCGCGATCGAGGCGGTGCCGCGCCTCCTGGAAGACTGGTACCGGCAGAACGCGCGCGACTTCCGCTGGCGACGAGGGGAGCTGTCGCCCTGGCAGTTGCTCGTGGCCGAGGTCTGCCTTCAACAGACCATGAGCCCGCGGGTCGACGCCTTTCTCCCCGGCTTCCTGTCGCGTTTCCCCGACGCAGCGGCACTCGCCGCCGCGCCGCGCGCCGAGGTTGAATCGGCCCTACGCCCACTTGGGTTCCAACGTAAGCGCGCCGCGGTGCTCCAAGGTCTGGCGGAGGCGCTCGCCGGTCGCGACATACCGCGCACACGGGACGCTCTCCTCGCCCTCCCCGGCGTGGGCCAGTACGTCGCCAGCGCGTACTTGTGCGCGGTGCACGGCGAGCCCACCTTCCTGCTCGACGTGAACTTCGCCCGCATCGTGGAGCGCGTCTTCGCGCCGCGCCTGCGCCCAGACCTTCGCGACGACCCGGTGCTCGAAACCGTGGGACGGGCCCTCGCCGGGGCCGCCCACGATCCCCGGCGCTTCAACTGGGCGATGCTGGATCTCGGCGCGCTCGTGTGTCGCCCCACGGCGCCCCGCTGCGACCGCTGCCCGCTGGTGGTTCACTGCGCGTACGCAGCCGCAGTGGAAGAATGAGCGACCGATGAACATCGTCATCCCGAACGGCGCTTACCGTCGCATGCCGTGGAAAAACGGCGGCGGCACCACCGAGCTGGTGGCGACCTCGGGCGACGACCCACCCGGCTGGCGTGTCAGTCGCGCGAGCGTAGCCAGTGACGGCCCCTTCTCCGACTTCGCTGGCTACGATCGCTTCATCGTGCTCCTCGAAGGCGAGGGCTGCCTGCTCACCGTGCGCGGCAAGCTAGTGATGCTCGACGACTGGCTCGTCCCCTTCCGCTTCAAGGGCGAAGATCCTGTCGACTGCGTGCTGGTAGACGGGCCCTGTGTCGACTTCAACTGGATGGTGCGTCGCGAGCATTTCGAGGGGAACGTGGCGGTGCTCCGGCCAGGAGAGAGCGCTGAGGCGGTGGCGATCTACGCGGTCGGCGATGCCCTCTTGCACGCGGGGGAGAGCGCCGAGGTGCCCGCCGGTCACACGCTGGTGTGTCGACGCCAGCACGTTCGGCTGGATTTCGGCGGGCCCGTCATCGCCTGTGACGCGAGGCCACTACTCCCATAGAACGCCGTCGCTGGTCTGTACGACCTGGCACTCGGCGGTGGTGCTCCCCGGTGTGAACACGATTGTCAGGTTGCACATCTCGTCGGCCGCCGTGTAGCCGTAGCTCACGTCGGTGTCGCCATCGTTCTGGTAGTCGCAGGCGTACTCGAAGCCGCTCCCGGCGGGCACCACCAGCGGGGGGTTGTACTGAGTGATGAGCGGGTCGTGCCAATCGTTGTTGGTGTAGAAGACCTCGCCCGCAGCGGTACCGTCGAAGGGCGCCACGCGGAACTCGGTCGCGAGCGCATGGGTATGCGAGCCGAGGAAGTGAACCTCCACGTCTTCGTTGAAGGCACAGCGAGTCCACTCGGTGGCGGTCGCCCCGGCGGGCACGACGATGGTCTCGTCGCGCACCTGGCCGCCCCAGATGCTGTCCGTCACTTCCTCAGCCGGGATCGTGTACGCGTTCAGATAGGAATAAAGCTCGATCTCCTCGTCGTTTGGGTTCACGTAGTGCAGCTCGTGCACCACCTGGATTCCGGCCGGTACCATCGCCACCACGCCCCCGGGGAGGGCGAGGATGCCTTCGCCGGCGCCCTGTGTGCCGAACATCATCACCGCGTCTTCCATGAGGCTACTGTCGGTGTAGAGCTCGTTGCAGTCGTACATACCAGGTTCGAGCGGTGTTTCAGCCAGCACGGTGGTGGAGAGGGTCATGTGGTGGGTGCCCTCGTTCTGGAGGTACTCCACCCAGTTGACCGGAGAGAGCTCCGTCGTGTCGAGGTCGTACACCGCGCAAAGCCAGGCCTCGCTGTAGGGCGCCACCCTGCCGCTCATCTTGGCCTGGAATCCCTCGCCCGCTGCGGGCGGGTCGAGGCTTGGCAGCGCCGCTGCGCCGGTGTCGACCGTCTCTGCGGTGCAGGCCAGGAAGAAGAACATCGGTCACCTCGCCGACCTGCGTATCGCGCGTCGCCAGCGGATAGACGTACGCATGCGCACTACGCTCGGCTTGCTCGCGCTCTCGGTCCTGGCCTGCGCCGGCACCAAGGACACCGGGAACGGCGACGACGACGACCTCGATCTGGGCCCGCCCCAGCTCGACCTCCTGCTGGTGATCGACACCTCGGGCTCGATGAAGGAGGAGTCGTCTGCGCTCGCCGTGGGCCTCGACGCCATCATCGACGCGCTGGGCAGCGCCGACTGGCAGATCGGCGTGACCACCGCGTCCGCCGATCCGCAGGCCGGCGGCACCACCGGCGTTGACCCGGGCGAGGCCGGGAGCCTCGTGGGGCCGGTGATCACCTCGGCCGGCGACAACGCGGTGGAGACACTGCGCGCACAATTGCTCTGCGACACCATCTACTGGAAGGACAACGACCTCGAATCCGATCCGAACTACGCGGGCGACGCGGGCGACTGTCCCGTGCCGACCGTCGTGAGCCGGGAGTACCTCGGCTGCGTGTGCGGCGAGGAAACTTGGAACACCGACGAAGGCACGGGCAACGAGGAAGGACTGGAAGCCATCTACGCCGCGATCTGCCGCGCCGACGGCGACCAGCCAGACGCCTGCTGGGACCCCACCGGCGCGCTCACCACCGCCGACGCGGGGAGCAACGCGGAGCTGTGGCGCGAGGGCGTCCCGGCCGCCGCCTTGATCGTGAGCGACGAAGGCGACGGCTCCCGACGGCTGACCAACGGTGACCCCGATCCCACCGCCTACGTGGAGCTCTACGCCGGAACCAGTCGCGACCTCGAAGTCTACGTCCTCGGCCCGCCGTACCACGATTCCGACGGGTCATGCCTCGCCAGCGCGCAGACCTGGGGCGTGGAGCGCTACCAGGCGGCGGCCGAGGCGACCGGTGGCGAGTACGCGGACCTCACCGAGCTCGACGAGGACTGCACCGAGCTCGACGTGGCAACCCAGGTGGCGGGACTGCTGGCCGCGGCGGTGGAGTGATGCTCGCGCTCCTCGTGGCCTGCGCGCCATCCTCTGAGCTCGCCGAGCTGGAGGTGGTGGGCGCCACCCTCACCGAGCTCGTCGACGTGCGGGTCGGTGCGGGCCTGGGCATCGCGTTCGCGAGCGCGACGCTGGAAGTCCAGGAGGCCGGCGGCGACACCCAGGATTTCGCCGTCACCCTCTCGGGCCCCCGGCTCGGGCTCGTCGCCGAGGGGGCCGTGGGCGTGGGCTACCTCGAAACCCCGCTGGTCTGGTATGACGGCAGCCGCCCCGGCAGCGACCTGCTCGGCACCTACGCGGGCATCGAGTACGGCGCGGCCACCGGGGTGGGCGCCAGCGCGGCCCTCCTCGAGAACGAGTTCGGGGTGGGCATGATCATCGGCACCATCGACCTCGGGGCGAGCATGACCGTCGGCTACGAGTGGCTCACGCTCTCAGCGGGCGAGAGCGAGCTGCCGTAGTCCGACGGGTCAGACGGCGGGGGCGAGCGCCGCAACCACGCGGAAGGTGACAAAGGCGCCCACCCAGGCGAGCACGGTCATGTAGGCAAACAAGAAGGCCGCCCAGCGCCAGGACCCCGACTCGCGCCGCACCACCGCCAGGGTGGACAAACACTGCGCCGACAGTGCGAAGAAGACCATCAACGAGGCCCCCACCGCCGGCGTCCACAGGGGAGTGCCGTCAGGGCGACGCTCGGCGCGCATGCGGTCGCGCAGGGGCTCGCTCGCCTCGTCGGCGCCGTCGCCGATGCCGTAGATCACGCCCATCGTGGCCACGAAAACCTCGCGCGCCGCGAAGGCGCCCACCACGCCCACGCCGATTTTCCAGTCGTAGCCCAGGGGCGCGATGAGCGGCTCGATCGCCTTCCCCATGCGACCGCCGTAGCTCTGGGCGAGGCGCTCGGCCGACTCCTCGGCGTCGAGCTGGGCGGCCACCTCGGCGCTCGCGCCCGCCCGGAGCGAGTCGTAGTCGCGACCAAGCTCCACGTCGCGCGGGAAGTACAAGAGCGCCCACAACACCACCGTCACCGCCATGATCGTGGTGCCCGCCTCGGTGAGGAAGGTCTTGGCGCGCATCCACATCTGCCGAATCACCGTCGCGAGTCGCGGCATGCGGTAGGGGGGCAGCTCGAGCAGGAGCGGCACCCGCGGTCCCTTGAGCAGCGTGCGCCCCAGCACCCCGGCGGCGAGGAGCGCCATGCCCGTCGTGAAGAGGTACATGGCCACCATCACCGCCACCCGCGCGTCAACGCCCAGCCAGGTGGCCCCCGGCGTGAAAACGGTCGCGACCACGAGCGTGTACACCGGCAGCCGCGCCGAGCACGACATGAGCGGCACCACCATCATCGTGAGCAGGCGGTCGCGACGCCGCTCGAGCGTGCGCGTGGCCATGATCGCCGGCACGGCACAGGCGTAGCCCGAGAGCATGGGTACAAACGCGCGGCCGTGCAGGCCGATGGCGCGCATCGCGCGATCGACGAGGAAGGCCACGCGGGCCATGTAGCCACTGTCTTCCAGGAAGCCGAGCAGGAAGAAAAGCAGCATGATCTGCGGCAAGAACACCACGACGCTGCCCACGCCGTTGATGACGCCATCCACGAGGAGGTCGGTGAAGACGCCCGCGCCGAGCACATTGGCCACGGCGTCGCCCAGCCAGGCGAAAACGCCCTCGATGGCGCCGATGGCCGGCTCCGACCAGCTGAAAAGGGCCTGGAAGAGCACCCCCATCACCAGCAGGAAAACGAGGCCGCCGCTCAAGGGGTGCAAGAGCACCCGGTCCGCTCGGTCGGACAGGGCAGGCCCCTCGATCCGGCGCCCCACGCCGAACTCCCTCGCGGCCAGCCAGTCGTACCGTGTGCCGACGATCTCGCCGTCGATGTCGCGGGCACCCGCGCCCGCCCGGATCGCGGCCACCTCGCGACGGACGGTATCGGGGATGTCGATGAGCTCGTCGGTGTCGTCGACCGAGAGCAGGTGCCAGAGCGCGAGCGCGCGCGCCTCGCCCGGCGAGGAGGCGGCGGCGTAGGGCTCGAGGCGCGCCGCGTCGGCGAGGAGCGGCGCCGGGTACGGCAGGACCAGGTGGGGTCGCGGTGGCCTGTCGATCGCCGCCGCCACCAGTCGCCCCAGGTCCGGCAGCCCCTCGCCCGTGTGGGCGCTCACCGGCACGCAGGGCACGCCGAATGCGGCGGCAACACGCTGCGGGTCGGGGAGGATGCCCTGCGCGCGCGCCACGTCGGCGAGGTTCAGCGCGATGAGGAAGGGCACCTCCGCCTCGGCGAGCTGCACCGCCAGGTAGAGATTGCGGACGAGCTGCGTGGCGTCGACCACCAGGAGCACGAGGTGAGGCCGAGGCTCGCCATCCAGTCCAAACAGCGCACGCACCGCCACCTGCTCCTCCGCGGAGCGCGCCGCCAGCGAGTAGGTGCCCGGGACGTCGATCACCTCGACGTCGCGACCCGCGAGCCGCCATGTCCGGCTCTCGCGCTCGACGGTGACCCCCGGGTAGTTGCCCACCCGGGCGTTGGCGCCGGTCAGGCGGTTGAAGAGGCTGGTCTTTCCGGTGTTGGGGTTACCGGCGACGGCCACTCGGGGGGCGGCGTGCGCGACCACGAACTCGCCTATTTCGCTGCGGCGAGTTCCAGCGCCGGGCCTGCTTGCGCGGTGCTTGAGAGCACGACCGCCTCGGCCTCGGCGCGCCGCAGGGAGAAGCGACAACCCGCGATGTCGACGTCGAGCGGATCGCCCATCGGCGCCACGCCGCGCAGGCGAACCACCGAGCCAGGGAGAAATCCCAGCTCAAGCAGGCGGCGACGGTAGCCGCGCTCACCGCCCACCGACTCGATTCGGGCAGACTCGCCCACTGCCAAGCTCGCCAGGGTGCTCATGCATCATGTGTAGCCGTATTGATAATGAACGTCAACTTCAAAAAGGAGGGCTTTCGCACATCTGCTAGGCTTCGGCGCGCGTGCTCTTCAACTCGCTGGCGTTCGTCGTTTTCCTCGGCGTGGTGTACGGCGCGTGGCGGCTCTTGCCCCTCTGGTTGGGGCGCTACTGGCTGCTCCTGGCCTCGCTGGTGTTCTACGGCTGGTGGGACTGGCGTTTCCTCGGGCTATTGCTGGCCACGGCCACGCTCGACTGGGCGCTCGCTCTCGGCATGGAGCGATGGGTCGAACGTCGCAAGATGCTCGTCACCATCTCGGTGGTGTCGAACCTGGGCACGCTGGCGCTCTTCAAGTACGCCGGCTTCTTCTCGCGCGAGCTGGCCGACGCCCTGGGGATGACGGCGCCCTCGCGCTTGCTCGACATCGTGCTCCCCGTCGGCATCAGCTTCTACACGTTCCAGGCGATGGCGTACACCATCGACGTGTACCGCGCGCAGGTGACAGCGTGCCGGAGTCTCCCCGACTTCCTCCTCTTCATCACCTTCTTCCCGCAGCTGGTGGCCGGCCCCATCGAGCGATCAGCTCACCTGATGCCGCAGCTCTTGCAGATGCGACGTCCGGCAGCTCGCGAGCACAGCGAGGCCCTATGGTTCATCACCTGGGGCTACGTGAAGAAGGTCGTGGTGGCCGACAACCTCGCCCCCATCGTCGCCGCCGGCTTCGACAAGAACAGCCCGAGCGGCGCCGTGGTGGTGCTCGCCGCCTACGCCTTCACCTGGCAGATCTACTGCGACTTCTCGGGCTACTCCGACATCGCCCGAGGCGTGGCGCGCCTGTTCGGCGTGGAGCTGATGGAGAACTTCGCACGGCCGTTCTTCGCAGCTTCCCCGCGGGAGATCTGGCACCGCTGGCACGTGAGCCTGAGCCAGTGGCTCCGCGACTACCTCTACGTGCCCCTCGGCGGCAACCGGTCGCGACCGGGGGCCAACCTGATGGCGACCATGGTGCTCGGCGGCCTCTGGCACGGCGCCAACTACACCTACCTCGCGTGGGGGGCCTGGCACGGCGCGGCGCTCGCGCTCGGAAGAAAGCTGCCGCAGCCTCGCGTTCCCCGCTGGCTCCTGGTCGTCGCCACCTTCCACATCACGTGCCTCGGATTCGTCGTGTTTCGTACTCACTCGCTGGCCCAGCTTGGCCAGATGATGTCGAGCTTGTCGTCGCCCGACATCAACTCGACAGCGACGGCGTACCTCCGCACTTTCCTCTGGCTGGCGGTGCCCGTCGCCCTGTTCGAGTGGGTGCAGGAACGCCAGGGCACGCTCGCCGTGCTCGGCTGGCCCCGCTGGGCGCAGGCGCTGGTCTACGCGCTACTCTGGGCATCAATCCTCGTTCTTGGCTCCTCGTATGGCTACGAGTTCATCTACTTCCAGTTCTAGCCCCCTCCCGGGCTGGCTCGCGACGCTCCTGGCGCTCGGGGTGCTCCTCGGACTGGAGGGCTTCGCGCGGTTCGCCTACCAGGCGCCGGGGGAGATGGCGGCGCGCGCGCTCAAAGCCGCGGGCGACATGCGGGAAGACGCGCTGGACGTCACGCTCTACGGCACCTGCCTCGGTGAACAGACGCTGGACACCCACCGACTGGGCGAGGCGCTCGGGACGGCTGGAAAGATCCACAACCTCTCCGCGGCCGGCACCGGGCCCCTCGACTGGTACCTCGCGCAATCCAACATCATCGATCCGCGACGCCTCGACGCCTCGGTGATCCTCTACCTGCCCGGCGACCTCACCCGTGCCCCCGCGCCCTGGCAGAGCCAGGCCATGGACCTGGCCCGCTGGTCGGACGTGCCCGACATCGCCGCCTGGAGCTGTCTCGACGCGGCTTGCCGCGCGGAGTTCTACCTTCGCCGCGGCTCGTTCTTCTATCGTTATCGCGGCTACCTCGGAAACTGGCTCTGGTCGCAGCTCGGAACCCGGGCGCCGCCCTCGAACCACCGCGATTTCTCGCCGCTCGACGGCCGCCGTGAGAAGACCCAGGAGGCGGCGCTGCACTACCTTGGGCGACTGGTCACCATCAGCCGAGACGCAAAGATCCCGGTCTTCTTTGTTCGGATGCCCGAACGTCACCGGGCTGGGTCGCAAGGCGGCCTCGACGGGCAGCACGCCCAGACCGAGGCCTGGCTCAAGGGGCTCGGCGCGAGCTTCCTCCCATCGCCCGTTCTCGAGGCGAACGCCTACGTCGATGACGTGCACCTCAACGCCGGTGGGCGGGCGCACTTCAGCGACGCGATTGGCGAGATGATCGCGGCCGAGTTGACGTCGGCGCCGCGATAGGGCCGCTGCCGTGCGCGACCCGGTGCCGGTGACCATCGATGGCCTCGACGCCGACGGCGTGGCCACCGGTCTCGACGCCCGGGGACGCCGCTGGACCGTGCGCGGGGCGGTCCCTGGGAGCGCGGTGCTGGTCGGCGGGCGGCCCGCGACCGGGGCGCTCCTGGAGGTCACCGGCCCCCACGCCGACGCGGTCCCTCCCCGCTGCGCGCTCTTCGGCACCTGCGGCGGCTGCCTCTACCAGTCCCTCCCCGTGTCGCGACAGCGCGAGGAGAAGCTCAAGGCGCTCAGCGCCCTGCTCGGTCCCGGTGGCTCCATTCGTGGTGCCGAGGCCGAGGGCTACGGCTACCGCAACAAGATCGAGCTGAGCTTCGGCCCCCAGCGCTACATGACCCGAGCCGAGATGGCCGCCGGGATCACCGGGGAGGCGGGCCACTTCCTGGGCTTCCACGGCCCCGGGCGCTTCGACCGCGTGGTGGATGTCCCCGCCTGTGCCATCGCCGACCCGCGGATCAACGCCGTGCTCGAGCGAGTCCGCAGCGACGTCCTGGCCTCGCCGTTCCCGCCCCACGATCCCCGCGCGCACACCGGCTTCTTCCGGCACCTCGTGCTCCGTGCCGGTCGCGATGGTGTCCTCGCGCTCCTGTACACCGCCCTCGCTGGCCCCGAGCAGGAGGCCTGGCTGCGCGCGCACGCGCCCAGGTGGGGGGCAGCCGGGGTGCTCTGGTACACCACCGACCGCCTGTCCGACGCCGCGGTCGGCGAGCTCCGCGAAGTGCTGCACGGTCGCGACACCCTCGCCGTCGCCATCGGCGATGCGACCATGCTCCTGTCGCCCACCGCCTTCTTCCAGGTCAACGACACCGGCGCCGCCGTGCTCTTCGACACCATCGCCGAGGCGCTCGGCCACGGCGGCACCCTCCTGGATCTCTACGCCGGCGTAGGCGCGCTCGGCCTCGCCCTCGCGGCCCGTTTCGACCGCGTGATCGGGGTGGAGTTGAACGCCGAGGCCGTCGCCGAGGCCAATCGCAACGCGGCCACCCTAGGCATCGCCGCCGAGTACCGCGCTGGCAAGGTCGAGGACACGCTGCCGGCCGTGCTCGCCGAAGCAGGGCGGCCCGTGAAAGTGCTGGTCGACCCGCCTCGGGGGGGCTTGCACCCGGCCGCGCTGCGTCCCCTGTTGACGCTCGACGCCGACACGCTGGTCTACGTGGCCTGTCGCCCCACTTCGCTCGCACGCGACGGCGCGCTCCTGAAGGCAGCCGGTTGGCGCCGCGAGGGCTGGACGGCGGTCGACCTCTTCCCGCACACCGCCCACGTGGAGGTCGTCGCGCGCTTCACTCGCGATAGGTCGCCGGCGTGATCGTCGCCCTGCTCGCCTGCGCCGCCGCCGGCACGCCGGAACCACCGCTGCCCGAGGCATTCTGGCCCACCTGGGGCGACGGCAACGCGGAACTGTCGAGCTACGACGTGGTGCAGCCGCGGTACGGCGAGGCGCGCGCCGGTTCCATGGTGAACATCGTGGTGACCGAGGACTTCAGCCATCGCGAGCGGGTGAAGGCCGACCCGGGCGAACACCCCGAGAACGACATCCGCAAGGTGCTCAAGCTCAACAGCCATCGCCAGTTCCAGACTGGCTTGTACCCCTACAGCGTGCTCACCAGCGCCTTCCTCCGCGTGGAGCCCGGCGACGGCCAGGCCCGCGGCCAGCCGCTGAAGATCGCGTTCTCCGCCCAGGAGTGGTGTGGCATGGTGTACGACGAGATGATCGTCGATGCCGGCCGCATCAAGCTCACCGCACACACCTATTTCGATAGCGACAACGGGCCGCCGCAGAGCTTCAACATTGGCGCACCCGCGTTGTTTGGCGACGCGATGATGGTAGCCGTCCGCGAGTTGACCGGAAGTTGGATCCCCTCGGAGCCGACGGCGTTCCCGTACTTCCCCTCCTCGATCGCGACACGCTTCGGTCACCGCGCACCTGAGGTCACGACGCTCACCGTGCACCGAGGCCCCGGCACCTCGCGCGACACCGCTCTCGGTGGGCTCGAGGCCCACCCCGTGCACACCGCGACGGTCGACGGCGTCACCACCACCTACTGGGTGGAGGAGGCCTGGCCGCATCGCCTCCTCGGCTACGAGACCAACGATGGCGAGTCCGCCACCCTCCGGGGCGTGTCGCGACTGCCCTACTGGCAGCTCAACCACCCGGGCGACGAGGCGCGCCGCGCCGACTTCGGCCTCGATCCTTCCGCCTTCCCCCTCCCCTCTCCGGTGAACCCATGATCCTGGCGCTCCTGCTTGCTTGCCCCGACGACGAGGGCACCGACAAGGTTGGACCGATCGACACCAGCAGCCTCAGCTGCGACCGCATCCACGGCACCGGTGGCGTGGTGATCTGGGAAGACATTGGCTCCACGCCGCACTTTCCCGACGAGGCGCCCGACGCCGAGACCAAGATGAGCAGCGTGGCCGGCCCGCTGAGCGACGGCGCGTCGTGGATCGGGATGTTCGGCCCCCAGGTGATGATCTCCGACGACAGCGGCTGCAACTGGGACTTCAACGGCAGCGGGCTGCCCGTGGGCGGCGACTGGGACCTCGTGGCGGCGGGAAACACGGTCTACGCCTTCGATCGCCTCTCCTCGCAGGGCGGCTACTCCAAGGACGATGGAATGAGCTGGACCGCCTTCGACAGCGGTGGCACCTGGCTCGGCGAGGTGGTGGCCGACCCGGCAGTGGCCGGCCGCTTGCGCGGGGTGCAAGCGCGTGGGGTGGTGACGAGCGAGGACGATGGCGCCAACTGGACGCTGAGCGGTCCCGCGCCGGCGGAGGGCCTCCTGGGGGGCGCGGTCTGGTCCACCGGCCTCGACACCGCCTTCGTGGTGACGGCGACAGGCGGCTACCTCAGCAAGACCGGCGGGCAGACCTGGGACGATCTCTCGGCGAGCGTCGTGACCGACAGCTTCGTGCCGTCCCGCGCCGCGATCCACCCGGACAACGCCGACGTGCTCTTCATGTCCGGTCAGGACGACGACGGCGCCGTCATCGTGCGCAGCACCGACGGCGGCGCGAGTTGGGACGACGCCGCGAGCACCCGGCAGGTCGACCTCGACATCGGGGCGCCGCTCTGGCCGGTGCCTGGGACGGGCACCACCGTGGCCTCGGCCTATGGCACGAGCGAAGGCGACCTCAGCATCAACCTCTACGAGATCACGCCGTCAAACGTGGCGACCTCGCACGTGGGCGCCTACGTCGGGGTGACCGACCTCGCCTTCCGCGACGACGGCGCGTGGGTGGGGGCGGTGCACGGGGTGGAGTAAGGCACGTCAGTCAAGCGCATCCACCGCATAGCCGTCCCGGGCCTCGGTGCAGAATGGGTCGGTCGTGTCGATCGGCTCCTGCACCCAGCCGCAGTCGCCGTCGCCGTCGCCCCCTTCCTCATCCGTTAGAGTATGGCAGCCTACACCAGTGATGTCCAGATTGGTCTTTCCCTCGAAGGTCCCGCTGTAGTCGCGGAAGACGAGGCCGGAGAGTGACACCACAGCCGTGGCTGCGGCCTTGTCGAGTTCCACCTCTCCCGTCCCGCTGATCGCCGGGTAGAGCACCCCGCCCGCAGCCAGCGTGACCATGTGGGTGTACTTCGCCGGGTCCGCGTCTCCGACATCGCCCTCGATCACGCCCATGACATCGAACTCGCCCGGCGAGACCCCCTCGAAGTACACCTTGAAGTACAGCAGGGGATCGACGGTGCTGTCGGCGAATCCGAGTGCCACGCTTGCAGGGGCCTCACACACGTCCTCCTCCGACTCGTAGTACGCGACACCCAGCCCCAGGATTTCGTCGAGAACGAGTCCGCCGCCGAGGTCCCACGACGTGGTGACCGCAGGGTCGGCCGCCCGCACAGCGGAGTCTGCGCCACCTCCAACGGAGCCCGAGCACGCAAACAGGAGGAAGATAGAAACTAGAACCGACATCAGGCCTCCGGCGGACATTTGTCCTCAGTACACAGTGAACTGCTGCGCGTCCCGCACCAGGTTGTTCGCTTCGATTGTTTCCGAGATCGCGTCAGCCGGATCGATGATCGCACCAATCCAGTACGCACCTGGAACCGTGCCCGACGGAATGGTAAGTGTTCGCTCGGGACAGTACGGGTCGCTGTTCGGCGTGATGGAGGGCGTGAAGGTGCCCAGAACGACATCGGAAGTCTCGATGTGCGAGTCGTCAACCGACAGATAGACCTTGAACGTGACGTTCGACTGCGTGGTGGTCCCCAGGTTGTGGAGGCAGTACGCCCGCACAATATTGGCGCCCGCCCACGCCGCGAAGGCCTCCTGCGGCCCGCCCCCGGTGTTCCAGAACGGGATGAACTCCGTCTTGCCGGGTGTGTCACCAAAGCGCATCGCCGCGACGGCAACGTCCGTACCTGTCGAACTATCGCTGTAGGCGGAGCGAGCGCCGGTCCGGGAGCCCTCCGAAATCGACACACGGTCCCCGATGGGCTCCCAGCTGGGATACAACGAGTTCAGCAGGTCCTCGCTACCATTATCGTGGTCGAAGCCAAGGCAGTGCCCCACCTCGTGCGCCATGACCGGTCTACGACTCCAGCCGGACTCTCCGTACTCGGGCAGGTCGGGATGCCAAGTGCCGCCATTATGGAATGCGATGTCACACTCGGTGATGACCGCGCCGGTGCACCAGTACTGCGTGAGCGCTATGCCGATACCGGACAAATCCTCCGCAGTCACACTCTCGTAACCGTCACCCCAGGCACCGTTCTCCACGTTGCAGTCGCCTACCTTCGCGACCTCAAGATCGGTGCCAGGAATGGGACTACCGAAGCCGTCCCAGTAGTTGCCCGCCTGGTTGATCGTCGAGTAGGCGGTGCCTGTGCCGCTGAAGTCGTTCGTGGAAATATTGAAGGTGAAGGTAGAGGACGTGTACACGTCGCCCGTACTGAATGGGCACTCGGTGTCCTGAGTCCAACCCAGGCTGCCCAATGCAGCGAGCGTCAGTCCCAGGACCCCGAGGCTGCCGACACACTTCGACTTGACCCGGCTCATCGGTCCCCCGCTTGCGATGGCCCCGTGCCGCTGGCCGCGGCGCCCCCGGGCCGGTCCACCGCTGGGCCGCCCGCCGTCTTGGCGACCCAGTCGCAGAAATCCGCAACCGACACGGGGCGGAGGAAGTCTGGAGCGGTGGAGGCGATGTCTGCACCCGCCGTCGCAGGTGCAAACCACTCGCGGGCGAAGACGCGACCGCTGGCGGTACGCAGCAGTACACGCCCCCGCGCATCGACGAGGATCTCGTCACCTGCCCTGGTCGTCACGGACTGCCAGGCTCCGTTCTCCGCGTAGGTGATAGGCACGAACGCATTGGCCGACCCATTGAGCATGACGAAGTACCGGAATCCCTCCTCGAACGAAGGCATGCCAGGCACCACGAGGGCTCGATCACCCACCGAACCGCCTGCGTACGTGAGTTCGAGCGAGTTCGCCCCCCTTCCGACGCTCCAGCGAACGTCCGAGAACCGAAGCGTCGTCTGCGGCGAGCCGCCTACCAAGCTCACTTCGACGTCGTCGAGGTTGCCAACAAACGCCGACGCTGATGCCTTTACTGTGGCCTCGACATCCACGTCGGCAAACGTCATCGGCCACGCCCTGACGGGGACGGATCCTGCTAGGAGCAGGACGAGCGTCGCGCGAGCGCTAAGCCAGGCGGTCGGCGGTCGGCGGTCGGCGGTCGGCGGTCGCGACATGAAGCTATACTATCGCGACAGCCTCAAGCTGCGGCGTTGTGGCTGCGGAAAACGACCGACCTCGCCTTCCGCGGGGGCGGTGCACGGGGTGGAGTAGCGCCACGCCGCAGCGCGACCCGCCTGGCGCTACTGGGCGCCCTTGACGTCGTCGAGCGTCACCGGGCCGTCGGCGTTGCCCCAGCTCAGGCGCTCGAAGGTGGCCACCGCCGCGATGTCGTAGTCGGTGAGCGCCGCGCCGCCCTTCGGGGGCATCGCGCCGTTGTACTTCACGCCATTGACCTCGATCTCGCCGGAGAGGCCGTCGCGGATGATCTTCGCGTGGTTCGCAGCGTCGCCGTAGTAGCCCCCCGCGCCCTTCAGCGGCGGGAAGACCCCGGCGATGCCCTCGCCATTGGCCTGGTGGCAGGAGGCGCAGGCGTTGGTGTAGACGCCCTCGCCGTGGGCCCGGAGCGCCTCGGCGTCGTTGGCGCCATCGGTCTTGCTCCAGGAGGGGCCGGTAGACTTGGCCTTCTCGTAGGCGCCGAGCGTGGCGTCGGGAAGGAAGGCAGGCGACGAGCAGTACTCGTAGCCGGTGCGCTGGCTCTTCACCCAGGCGTTGCACTGCCCCACGTGCCGAGACGCGAAGCGGGCCTGGATCTCCGGGGGATCCATCGGCCAAGTACGAGCACAGCCGGCGAGCAGGGCAAACAGCGCGAGCATGGAGCGCGAGGACATGCGGAGACCTCTTCCAGGGGGCGGCGCTGTCTAGCCTGTAGTGCTGCCCTCGGCACGCCCGCGCGCGATAGCACGCGCGGGTGCGCGACCGACTTCAAGCGCTGATCGACCATCCGCGGGCCCCGCTCTTCGCACTCGCCGCCTGCTCGCTCGTCGGGGTGGCGGGTGGCGTGCTCGGGCCCTGGGACCCGACCTGGCCCATGGCGCCTCGCATGATCCTGTCGACCCTGGTGGGCGCCTTCTGCGGCTTCATCCTCACCGCGCGGCGCCTGATCAGCTAGGCCGCGGCTCGCTGGAGCCTGCGCACCCACATCGCCACGCCCGCGATGAGCGCCAGCGGCAAGAGACTCAGGATGATCGACATCTCGAGGTAGGCGCTCTGGTCGTTGCCCTGGCCCGCGCCGCACACCGCGCAGGCCCACGCGGGAGAGAAGAGGGCGAGGATCACAGGTACACGCGCGAGTAGAGGAAGGGCCAGAGGGCCACGACGAAGTACCAGAAGATCCGACCGGCGGTGAACTCATCGGCCGTCAAGCGCCCGGCGGCGAGGCGCGCGCGCAGGAACACGAGCATCGCGAGCCCCGCGAGCACGTGCAGCGCGTGCGTGCCGACTATGAGGTAGAAGAAGGCCCCGTGGGTGCTCGACTGCATCGTGAGCCCCTCGCGCACGAGCCCAACCCACTCGTAGCCCTGGGCGACGACGAAGAAGATCCCGGCGCCCATCGCGGCGTGCAGTGGCCCCAGCGAGCGCCCCGCCGTGTAGCGACGCCCCGCCAGCCACACCAGCACCCCGCTGGCGAGCAGCACCGCCGTGTTCAGCGCGGTGGCCTCGATCGGCAGCCGAGGTTGCCCCGGAGGCGGCCAGACCGGCCAGTTGGAGCGGGTGATGGTGTGGGCGCTGGCCAGTCCCCCGAAGAACATCACCTCGGTGAACACGAAAACCAGCATCGCGAACACTTCGCTCGGCACCACCGGTCCGCTCGACCGCGGTGCCGGGTGGACGAGCCGAAAGTCGCGCTCGGGGTGCGAGTCGGTCACGCTAGTGGTGCTCCGCCGGGGCGGCCTCGGCGGCAGGGGCGCCCTCGTGCGCCGGCGCCGCCTCGTGAGCGGCACCCTCGGCGCCGTGGTGACCAGCCCCGCCCGCCGCGTGCTCCGCCTCGCGGCGCTGCACCTCGGCCTCGGCGGCCACGTTGGTCCAGCGGCTGCCCTCGTGGTTCAAGACATCGGGCGACACCGCCGCGAAGAACAGCACCACCAGCGCCAGCCCAGCGATGAGCGCGTAGTGAACAACCGGCTTCTCGATGTTCACATGCATGAAGTACCTCACGACGAGGTAGGCCTTCACCAGCGCGATACCGAAGCCGATCACCAGCGTGAGGGCGAACCACGGCGTGAGCGTGCCGAACACGCTGATCAAGAACAGCACGAAGAGCGCCGCCCAGATCTTGATGTACTGCTTGCTGTGGTCGTGGTGTCCCGCGTGAGCGTGGTCGTGGTGTGCGTCGCCAGACATGATCAGCTCGCGATGTAGAGGAGGGGGAAGAGGAAAATCCAGACCACGTCGACGAAGTGCCAGTAGATACCGGCAAACTCGACGCGCTGGAGCTCCTTACCGTGCCAGGCATCGTAGGCCACAATGCCCATCGCAATCATCCCCGCGATGACGTGCGAGGCGTGGATGCCAGCGGCCGTGTAGTAGAAACCCCAGAAGCCGCTCGAAGTGATCGTGTAGCCGTGCGAGATCTCGTTGGCCCACTCGAAGGACTTGATGATGAGGAAGAGCAGGCCGCCGAGGATCGTGCCTCCGAAGAGCTTGGCGGCCTTCTTGCCGTCGCCCATCTCCGCGGCGTTGTGCGCCAGCACCGCGAGCAAGGACGACGTGAGCAGCACGATCGTGTTGACCGATCCCGCCTGCAGGTTGGTGTGTTCGGCCTGGTAGGCCCACTCGGGGTGGCCGATGCGGTGCATGATGTAGGAGGCGAGCAAGCCTCCGAAGATCACGATCTCAGAGACGATCAGCCACCAGATCGCGAGACGCCCCGTGGGCATCCCCGTGGCGCTGCGGGTCGTGGCGATGGGACGGAAGGCCATTTGGGGCGTCTCCCTAGGGAACGTTCTGGGGGTGGAAGTCGTCGTCGCGACCCGGAGCGCTGTACTCGTAGGGGCCGCGGTACACCGAGGGCATCGTCTCGGGCGTCCAGTTGCCGTGGCCGGGCTGGGCGCTGGGGGTAGACCACTCGAGCGTGGTGGCCTTCCAGGGGTTCGTCGGGGCGATCTTGCCCTTGAAGATGCTGTTGACGAAGTTGTAGACGAAGATCACCTGGAAGAACAGCATGATCACCAGCGCCACGGTGGCGAGGATGCGCAGCCACTGCAGGTCGGGCGTGCCGAGCTCGGCGAAGTTGTTGTAGTTGTAGATGCGACGGTGGTCGCCCGCGAGTCCTGTAAAGAACAGCGGGATGAAGATGAGGTTGAAGCTCAGCACCGTGCCCCAGAAGTGGAGCTTGCCCAGCTTCTCGTCCATGTACCGGCCAAACATCTTCGGGAACCAGTGCGTCACCCCGGCAAAGGTGCCGATGATCGCGATGGGGTAGAAGGTGTAGTGGAAGTGCGCGACCACGAAATAGGTGTCGTGCAGGTAGATGTCTGAGCCGCTGGCGCCGAGGAAGATCCCGGTGACGCCGCCGATGAGGAAGCAGAAGATAAAGCCGAGCGCCCAGAGCATCGGGACGCTGAACTTGATGGAGCCGCCGTAGAGGGTGGCGATGTACAGGAACACCATCTCCGCGATGGGGATGGAGATGAGCACCGTCGTGATGGTGAACACATTCGCCATGCGCGGGTCGATGCCAGCCACGAACTGGTGGTGCGCCCACACGAAGAAGGAGAGCACGCCCGTCGCGATGCCGGTGTAAAGGATGGCCTTGTAGCCAAAGAGCTTCTTGCGGGCGAAGACCGGGATGATCTCGGCGCAGATGCCGATGGCGGGCAAGAGCACCACGTACACCTCGGGGTGCCCGAAGAACCAGAAGAGGTGCTGCCACAGGATGGGGTCGCCACCGGCGACGGGGTCGTAGAAATGGGTGCCGAGCTGCTGGTCGAAGAGCAGCATGATGGCGCCGGCGATGAGCGGGCCCACCGAGGCCATGAACAACACGCTCGCGATGCAGATGAACCACACGACGATGGGCACGTCGTGCCACTTCATGCCCGGGGCGCGCGCGTTCATCGCGGTCACGATGAAGTTGATGCCGCCGAGAAGGAAGGCCGCGAACTCAACGGCCACCGCCGCGAGCCAGATGGACGATCCGGCAGGGGTGAGGCTGTACTCCGCCTTCGCGGAGAGCGGGGGGTAGCTCGTCCAGGCGCCGCCGAAGCCGCCGCCGGGCACGAACCAGCCGATCACCACCATGATCGCGCTGAGCAAGAAGAGCTGGTAGCTCAACCGGTTCAGCCTCGGGAAAACCATGTCGTCCGCGCCGATCATCAGCGGGATGAGGAAGTTACCGAAGGCCGCGATGAGCACCGGCATCGCCACCCAGAACACCATGATGCTGCCGTGCTGCGTGACCAGCGAGTTGTACTCGGTGGGCGACACGACGCCGAAGAAGGGCACGCTCATGCCCGGGAAGGCGAGCTGCATGCGAAAGGCGTAGGCGAAGAACGCCGCCGCCATCGCCATGACCATGCCGGTCATCATGTACTGCTTCCCGATGTACTTGTGATCGGTCGGGAAGAGGTACTTCTCCGAGAAGCTCATCTCGTGGTGATGATGGTCGCCGTGCGCCGCGTGACCGTGGTCAGCGTGCGCGTGATCTGCCTGCGACATGCGTGATTCCTCGGAGGACTAGTGCTTGGAGGAGGCCGCGACCCAGGCCGCGTACTCTTCGGGAGTGTGGACGATGACGCGAGCGCCCATGATGCCATGGCCGATGCCACAGATCTCGGCGCACTGGATGTCGTAGGTGCCGACGAGGTTGGGCTCGAACCAGCCCATGATGTCGCGGCCGGGGATCGCGTCTTGCTTGATGCGGAAGGCAGGCACCGAGAAGCTGTGGAGCACGTCGCGTGCCTGGAGGCGCCAGTGCACCACCTTGTCGACCTCGAGATGCAACTCATCGACCGTCTTGATGTCGTCGTCGGTGCCGATCTTGTTGTCGGCGCCCGGGTGCACGAAGCTCCACGCCCACTGCTGCGCCACGACGGTGACCTCGGACTCCGCCGGCGGCAAGTCCTGCTTCACCTCGTACCAGACCTTCACGGCGGCCGCGATGATGACGATGTCGCACACGATGATGGCGTAGTGCGGCCACTCCACCCACTTGAGCAGGTCGTGCTCGGTGCCCGTGACGTAAAGCGCCTTCTTGCCCGCCTGCGCCCGGTATTTGAAGAGCAGGTAGAAGAAGGCAACATTCGTCAGGACGTACCAGACGCCCACCATCCAGAAGATGAGCGAGAACACGAAGTCGATGTCGTTGGCGAAGGTGGACGCCGGGACCACCAGCCACTGCGTGAGGTGCAGCATCGCCTAGGCCCTCGTCATGAAGAGGATGGTGAAGGCGGCGGCCGAGAAGAGGAACACGCTCACCACGGTGATGATCGTCACCTTGCGGGCGACCACGTCGCCATCGTCGTAATGTTCAGCGGACAAGGCGCCTCCTACTTCTTGCCGAGGGTGGCGACGTGCGCGAGCACGTCCTTGATGGCCTGCCCATCAGGCAGGGTCTTGGCCATCGGCGCCATCTGGGCACCGCGGCTGTCCTTCGGGTGCGCGCCGCGCACACCGGTCTGGAACTTCTCAAGTTGATCACGGAGGTACCAGTCGGACGCACCCACGAGCGGGGGCGCGCCGAGGGCCTCGTTGCCCATGCCGTCGGCGCCGTGGCACGCGGCGCAGGTGCCGTAGTAGCCGGCGCCCGCCTCGGCGTTGCCCCCCTGCAACTGGGCCGCGGGGTTCGTGCGCGGGAGCGTGGCGACGTAGGCGCTCACCTTGGCCACCTCGTCGTCGCTCACGAGCGTGAGCGCCATCGGGCGCATCCGCATGCCCTGGATGTCGTCGAAGTGAGTGCCCCGAAGGCCATCGCGGAAGCCCTCGACCTGGTGTTTTGCGTACCACTCGGGCAAACCGCCGATGGCGGGCGCCTTGGCGACGGCGATCCCCTCGCCCTGGGCGCCGTGACACGGGGCGCAGTTGTTCAAGAATAGCGTTTCCCCGCTGTGCACGCGCGCTTCCGCCGGGTCGCAACCCGTGGAGAACGCAGCGGCGACGAGCAGGGCGGCCGCGGAGAGGACACGGCGTTCGGCCGTTCCGACGATTCCGAGCTTCACGGGAGGACGCTCCGGTGGGAAAAGCCCCACATCCGCGGGCCCGATGACCGAGCCAGAGGGGTAGGACATTTGGCCGATGCGTCTACTCCACCTTCAGCGGCTGATCAAGGTGTGCGTGATCGCCCTCAGAGCGCGGCGGCAACGCCGAGATCGAGCAACATCGCGCCGAAGAGGAGGAAAAGGTACCGGATCGAGTCGCGGAACACCGCGTAGTCCACCTGCGGATCGTCGGCGCGAATCGACACGTAGACTCGCCATGCAAACCAGCCGCCCGAGAAGAGCGCGACCACGCCGTAGAACCAGGACAGCATCCCCAGCGGGACCGGCGTCAAGGTGGTGAGGAGCAAGAGCAGGGCATACACGAGCGACTGCCGCCGCGTGGACGCGTTCCCCGCCACGCTCGGCATCATGGGAAAACCCGCCGCCGCGTACTCGTCCTTCCGATAGATGGCGAGGGCCCAGAAGTGCGGCGGCGTCCACAAGAAGATGATGAGGAAGAGCACCCAGCTCGCCCAGGTGAGCTGGCCGGTGAGCGCCGCCTCCGCGATGAGCGGGGCGGTGGAGCCGGCTGCGCCGCCGATCACGATGTTCTGGGGCGTGCGCGGCTTGAGCCAGATGGTGTAGACCAGGACGTAGAAGAGGATCGTGGCGAGGCCCACCGCCGCCGCGAAGGCCCCACCCACCCACCACAACAGCGCCGTGGAGAGCACGGTGAGACCCAGTCCGATCGCCAGCGCGTGCCCGGGCTGCACCGAGGCCGCGGGGAGCGGGCGTCGCTGTGTTCGTGCCATGCGCGCGTCGGTGTCCCGCTCGAGGTACGCGTTGAGCGTGGACGACGCAGCGCCGGCCAGGGCCGTTCCGAGAATCACCCAGGCCATCCGGCCGAGGCTGTGCCGCTCGCCATCGACGAGACCGAAAACCGGGAGCCCGGTGAACAAGACCAGCAGCAAGACGCGGGGACGCGTCATGTCCCACCACAAGCGTAGCTGCGTCGCGACACCCCGGGCTGCGGAGGTGCGGCTCACGCCGACACCATCTGGCCCCTCGGCGCACCGCTTGGCGCACGCGACAGGTAGGTTCGCCACGCCAGCACCGAAGTGATCGCCACGATCCCGTGCGCCAGCGCCGCGTGCAGGACGGCGAGCTCCGCCGGCATGGCCATGATCACGTTGGTCACGCCGACCGCGACCTGGCCGAGCACCAGCACGAGCACCCACACCGCGAGCCCGCGCACGCGCCAGGCGACAAAGGCCGCGGCCGCCAGGACCGCGTACGCGCCGAGCCGGTGAACGAGTTGCAGTCCGATGATGCCGGTGAAGGTCGGGAACCACACGCCGCCGTTGCAGGTGGGCCACTCGGTGCACGCGAGACCCGCGTAGTTACTGGACACCAGCCCGCCGAGCGCCATCTGCACCGTCACCAGCGCGGCCAGCGTGGCAACCGGGGGGACGGGTGTGGAGGCGACACCCGCCCCGCGGAGGCGGAGGGCCAGTCCCAGGAGCCCCACCATGAACGCGTTGCCCAGCAAGAGGTGGGTGGTGACCGACCAGAAGGCGAGCAGCTTGAGCACCGTGAGACCGCCAAACACAATCTGGGCGCACAAGATGCCAATCAGCACCAGGACATGCACGCCGAACTCGTGCCGCAACTGGCGTCGTGAGGCGATGTAAGCCGACAGCACGGTAAAGCCCAGCGAGATGCCGCCGGCCAGCACGCGGTGCCCCCACTCCAGGAAGATCCTGAAATCCAACCGCGGCACCAGCTCGCCGAAGCAGAGCGGCCAGTCGGGGCAGGCCAGCCCGGCCCCGTGCACCCGCACGGTGCTGCCGAACACCAATAGCGCGTAGGTCACGACGGCAAGCGCCACGAAACCCGCGCCAAGACGGCGTCGGACGTGCTCAGGGGCGCTACTGTCGGCCACGCTGGCCTCCGCGAGGGGCGCGCGCATAGCCTCACCCTCCCTGGGTGGCAAGACGGGGCCGGGCTCAGCTGGGCGCGGGTCGCGAGAACGAAGAGCTGGCCCACATCCCGAGCACCATCAGCGCGCAGGCCGCCCAGGTTGCCGCGTACTCACCGTGGGGGCGCTCGTAGTTCACGATCTCCCAGCCGGCGATGGGGGGGTCGCGATCCGTCGAGGAGCGACCGCGGGCGTAGCCGTCGCCGTCGACCAGTATCCACCCCTCGGCGTCGGCGCGGGCGAGCCCCGCATAGGTGCGCGGGCCCATGACCGCGCGTTCCGCTGCGAGGACCGAGCTCCACGCCGCCTCGGGCACGAATCCCACGTCCACCCGCACGCCGACCACCGGCACGATCATGCGGAAGCCCGTCTCGTAAGCGGGCGAGACGGCCGGTTGTCGCGACACCGCCGCCCACTGCGGCTCACCCGTCACCGTGGCACGCCGACCCTCGTGATCACGGGGCGGCCGAGTCGCGTCAAACGGCGCCGCCGCGAGCTTCGCCTCGGCCGCTGCCCGGGCGATCTGGGCCTCGCCCATCCGCCGCACCTGCCAGGTGCAAAGCGAGACAAACACGCTCAGTGCCAGCACCGTCGCCAGGGTGGGAACCAGCTTGGGGTGGAAGCGCCACATCGGCCCGGCGCCTAGCCCGCGCGCGCTAGATGGGCCCGCCATGCTGCATCTCCTCGCCCTCACCTTCGCCGAAGACCCCGAGCCCGTGCCCTGGGACATCGCCGCGCCGCACGGACCCGGTCGCGACGTGTCCTTCACCGCGACCGAGGGCACGTGGCTCTCGGTGGACGTGGCGCCGAGCGGCGACAAGCTCGTCACCAGCCTGCTCGGCGACATCTTCGAGGTGCCGCTGACCGGGGGTCCCGCCGTGCGACTCACCGAGGGGCTCGCGTGGGACAGCGACGCCGCCTACGGTCGCGACGGCACGCGCATCCTGTTCACGTCTGACCGCGACGGCAACGAGAACCTCTGGTCGATGGCACGCGACGGCAGCGACGCGCAGGTCATCACCGAGGAGGAGGAGCACCGGTGGACCGATCCGGTCCCCGCGCCCGAGCCGGGCTGGTTGCTGGGCCGCAAGCGGATGACCGACACGCGGAGTATCGGCATCCAGGAGCTCTGGTTGCTCCACGACGCGGGCGGCGCCGGTGTAAAACTCACCAGCTTCGAGGAGCACCCTCACGCGGGCGAGGCCGCATTCTCGGCCGACGGTCGTCGTGTCTGGTTCAGCACCCGCGCCGGGCGCTTCAACTACGACGACGACGTTCACGAGGGGCTCTGGCAGATCGCCCACTACGACCGCGACCTCGGCGAGACCACCACCGTCACCTCGCTCACTGGCGGGGCGGTGCGTCCCACGCCCTCGCCCGATGGCCGGAGCCTCGCGCTCGTCACCCGCGACCGCGCGCAGACGGTGCTCATGCTCATGGACGTGGCCACGCGCTCCTTGCGACGGCTCGCCGCCGACCTCGACCACGACCAGATGGAGGGCTTCGAGCTGCGCGGCGCCTACCCGCGGATGGACTGGACCCCCGACGGACGCGAGTTGGTGTACTGGGCGAAGGGTCGCCTATGGCGACTCGATGTCGCGACACTGCAACGCAAGGAAATCCCATTCAGCGCGCGCGTCGACACGCGCCTCACCGACGCGGCCCGCCGCGACCGGCGCCTCGACCGAGGCGACCTGAGCGCGAAGGTGATCCGCTGGCCCCAGCGCGCCGCCGACGGCACGGTGTACGCCGCCGCCCTCGGGCGCATCTGGGCCCTCGGGGCCAGTCCACGCGCGCTTACCCCGGAGAAACAGTCCGCCTACTACCCCGCGCTCAGTCGCGACCAGAAGTCGCTCGCCTACGTGACCTGGGACGACGTGGCCGGCGGTCAGGTCTGGGCGGGCCCCATCGGCGCCGCTCGTCAACTCACGCAGCTCCCGGGCCACTACGCCTCGCCGGTGTACTCGCCCGATGGCAAGTCCCTTGCTTTCCTCCGCGGCACGGGCGCGGTGATGGCCGGGGAAGACCTCGGTGCCGAACCCGCCTTCGACCTCGTGATCGCGCCCTCCAGCGGTGGAGACGGGCGGAGGCTGAGGAGCATTCCGAACCGAGGCAGCAACAGCCGTGGTTCCCGCCTGCAGTGGAGCGCCGATGGCCAGCGACTATACTGGATCGAGGACGAGTACCCCGAGCCGCGCGCCCACGAGGAGACGGTGCTGAAGTCCTGCGACCTCGCCGGTCGCGACGTTCGCACGCACGTTCGCTTCGACGCCGCGCAGGAGGTGCGCCTCTCGCCCGACGGGCGCTGGCTCGCCTACAAGCACGAGCACCAGGCCTGGCTGGCGCCGATGCCCGCCCTCGCCAACGCCGAGGTGAACGCCGCCGACCTGCCCAGTCGAAAGCTCACCGACGTGGCCGGCGACTGGATCGAGTTCGCGGGCGACGACCTCACGTGGAGTCACGCTGATCGCTTCTACTCTGCCCCGCTCGCAGACTTGCTGCAGCGCGACGCGGAGGATCTCCCGGTGGCGACGGAACGGCCGCTCTCGGTCACCGCCGCTCGCGCCAGCGGCGCCGGGACCATCGCCTTCACCAACGCCCGCATCGTGACCATGGAAGACGAGGGCGTGATCTCGCGCGGGACGATGGTCGTCCGTGATCGGGAGATCGTCGCGGTGGGCGCGCAGGTCTTGCCCCCGCCGGGGGCCACCGTGGTCGACCTCGGCGGCAAGACCATCCTCCCCGGTCTCGTCGACGTGCACGCGCACCTGCACTACGCCAGTGGCGACGTCTTCCCCGAGCAGGAATGGCGTCACCTCGCCAACCTGGCCTATGGCGTGACGACCGTTTTCGACCCGTCCGCCTCGACCGACCTCGTCTTCGGGCAAGCCGAGCTCGTGGACAGCGGCCGCATGATCGGCCCGCGCGTTCTGTCGACGGGCTTCATCCTCTACGGCGCCGACGACAGCCAGGGCGCGAAGATCGAGAGCTACGAGGACGCCGAGCGACACGTCTTGCGTCTGCTTCGCTACGGCGCGTGGGGGGTGAAGTCTTACCAGCAGCCCAAGCGCACGCAGCGACAGTGGATCGTCGAGGCCTGCCGCAAGCTCGGGCTCATCGACGTGCCCGAGGGCGGCGGCGACCCCTGGAACAACCTCGGCATGATCCTCGACGGGCACTCGAGCATCGAGCACGCCTTCCCCCTCGCCCCGGTGTACGCCGACGTGAAGGAGGTGTGGGCACGGTCGGCCACCACCTACGTGCCCACCCTGCTGGTGGCCTACGGCGGTCCCTCCGGCGAACACAGCTTCTACCAGTCCGAACGCACCTGGGAAGACGCGCGCCTGGCCCGCTACCTGCCACCGGCCGTCACGCGATCACGCGCCTACCGCCTGCCGCTGTACATCAGCGACGAGAAGGAGTTCCACCATCGCAAGGTGGCGGCCGACGCGGCGATCCTCGCCCGCATGGGCGGCAACGTCGCGCTGGGCGCGCATGGCCAGCTCCAGGGCCTGGGTCCGCACTGGGAGTTGGAAGCGCTCGGCGGCCCGGGCGCCATGACACCGATCGAGGCGCTCTACGCCGGTACCATGGGCGGAGCCCGCCACCTGGGTCTCGACCAGGACATCGGCTCGCTACGTGCGGGTAAGATTGCCGACTTCTTCGTCGTCGACGGCGATCCTACGGTTGACCTTCGCGCCGCGCGAAACGTGGTCTACACGGCCCGGGACGGGATCGTGTACGAGGCGCTGGCGATGAACCAGATGCACCCGCCCGCGCCTGCGCGCAAGGCGATGCGCTGGGAGGTAGCCGAGCGAGCCGCGAACGAGGCTCAGCCCGTCCAGCGGCGCTGAGCCCGGCGCGGCACTATTCCCTGTTCACGTAGGGCAGGAGGCCGAGGTGCCGCGCCCGCTTGATCGCCAAGGCGATCTGGCGCTGCTGCAGCGCGTTGAGGCCCGTCATGCGGCGGGGCAGGATCTTGCCTCGCTCGGTGAGGAAACGCTTGAGACGCGCCGGATCCTTGTAGTCCGTGATGTCCTCGTGGGGCTTCTTGGTGACGTCGGCCATGGGTTCTCCGAATCTGTAGAGCCCGCGCGGCTAACGAGAGGGGCCGCGCATGTCAACGAGGCGAGTCAAACCGTCTCCAGCTCGTCGCGCTGGTGGGTGAGAACGGTGCAGTCACTGCGCGGGTGCGCCGAGCACAAGAGCGTGAAGCCGTTCTCAACGTCGCCGTCGCTCAGGATGGACTGGTCTTCCAGGTGCACCTGGCCCTGCTCGACCTTGCCCGCGCAGGTGCCGCACGCGGCCGACCGGCAGGAGTAGGGCAGCGCGAGACCCCTGAGCTCGGCGACCTCCAGGATCGGCTGATCATCGCGACACTGGATCGTGACGTCGAGACCTTTATCTGGGTTATGAAGGCGAATTTTGTAGGTCGGCATCCTATCTCTCAGAGTGTGGGTTCGAGACCGAGTTCACGCACAAGCCCGTCGGCCTGCGTCACCGCGTCGAGGTACCAGAGCAGGTAGCGCACGTCCACGTGGATGGTGCGCGCCATCTGGGCATCGAACACGTAGTCACTGGCGATGCCTTCGACGTTGCCGTCGAAAGCGAGGCCCACGAGGCGTCCCTTGGCATCGAGGGTGGGC
Organism: Pseudomonadota bacterium; assembly: GCA_005778355.1. Taxonomy (GTDB): domain Bacteria; phylum Myxococcota_A; class UBA796; order UBA796; family SXON01; genus SXON01. The sequence continues at coordinate 78,026 of SXON01000021.1, forward strand.
GAGCCCGAGTTGCCACCGGTAATGTCGAGGTCGGACAAGAAGTCGACCGGGACCGTGGCGAGGCCGGGGTCGGCGTAGCTGCCCCACTTGCCTGCTGCGATGGCGCTGACGAGCGCCGCGGGCGGGTCGAAGGGGTGCGGCCCCATCTTCTCCACGATGCCGTGGACCGTGGTCTGCGGCGCGTAGCTGACCGCGTCGCGTGGGTGGTAGCCCTGCACCGTCCCGAAACTCACGCGCAGGGTGCTGTTGGCGTCGGGGTAAACCCGCGTGGGGTCGAAAAGTCGCATGGCCTCGACGTAGCGGGGCCGTAGGCGGGCGTAGGCGCCCGCGTCCTCTTTCGACTCCAGTTCGCGGGCGTCGTCGTAGGGCCGGAGGGCCACGGCGAGGGAAATGAACCCGTCGTGCGAAGCCTCGAAGGCGGCAGGGCCCTGCTTGAACCAGTCCAGACGCCCCTCGGCCGTGGCCAGGGCCGGTGCAGCGAGCAGCCGGTCGACAGCGGCCCGCGCCATCGCCTCGGGGCTCCCAGCGGGGCCGGCTGCGTTGATCCAGGCCACCAGCTCCGTTGCCCCGTGGCCCGCCGGGAGCGAGAGGGCACGAGCGAGGAAACGTTCGAGCAAACGTCGCTCTGCCTCGAGGCTGAGGCTCGCCTGCATGTCAGCGAGGCGCGCCGCGTAGCGGGCCTCGTCGCGTGACTGGTAGCCGATCTCCCGCTTTGCATCGGGTTTCTGCCGCTCGCGCGACCAGCGATACAGCGTGCGGGCGGTGGAGAGCAGGTCGGAGCGACCCACCCATCCCATCACCCGGTCGCGCTCGAGCTCCGCGTCGTGCTTACTCACGCGGGCGGAGAGCTCCGCGAGCACCGGGGCGTACACCGCGGCGCGCGCCGGGTCGGCCTCCACCCAGCGCCGGAGCGACTCGTCCCGCGCGTTGGCCACCCCCACCACATTGGTCCGCCTGAAGGCCTCGAGCGTCCATCGCGCGTTGAAAACGCCGTTACTCAAGTAAGAACGGGGTACATTCACCTTCACAGCTTCGCTGGGCATCTCTCGCGCCAGCGACTCGAGCATGTCGAGCGCCCAGGTGCCGTCTTCGAGGTAGGCCGGCAAGTGGGTCGTGGCGTCGCGCGCCACCTCCGCGGCCGTGCGCCAGCGCTCGGTGTGCCCGGGGTAGCCCGCCACCATCACGAACTCCCCCGGCTCGATGCCCCGTGGGGAAACCACCAGTCGCTGCGGAGGCGCGTAAGGCACGTTGTCGGGCGAGTAGTCGGCCGGCTTTCCGTCACGACCGATGTAGGCACGGAGAAAGGCGAAGTCGCCCGCGTGCCGCGGCCAATGCCAGTTGTCGATCTCGTCGCCGTAGTTGCCCACCGCGTCGGGCGGCGCCATGACCACCCGCACGTCGCGCAGCTCGAGCTGGCGCACCAGCGTGTACCGCAGGCCGTCGTAGTAGCTGGCCACGCGACAGCGAACACCGCCGGGCTTCTCGCAGTCGCCCACCAGCTTCTTCGTTCGCTCGTCGATGAGCGCCTTGCGCTGCACGTCGCCCGTCTTCGCAGGAATCTTCCCGGCCACTTTCTCAGTCACGTCCTCGAAGGACTGGGTCACGTACACGCGCGCGCCCTTGCCTCCGGAGCGCTCCTCCTGCCGAGAGGCGGCGTAGAAGCCTGTCTCCACGAGGTCTTCGCCTTCTTTCTGCGCCCGCTGGAGGTGGCCGACGACGCAGTGGTGGTTCGTCACGAGGAGGCCGAGATCGCTCACGAAGCTCGCCGTGCATCCCCCCAGCGACACCACCGCGCCCAGCGGAGCCGCGCGCAGGTCGCCGAGGCGAGCGGGGTCGTCGAGGTAGCCGGCCGCGCGCAGCGGCTGCCCCAGCGAGAGCAGTTGCGACGGCTCCCACATCCCTTCAATGGCGGCGGCGTGGAGAACGAGGGCCAGGAGCATCCCGCGCGTTTATCGTCCCAGCGCGAGTTAGCCCGGCGCCGATGGCGAACGGCATCCTCGTCTCGCAGGATCTCCGCGATCTCGCGGCCCAGGGCGCGATCCGCGCGCTCTACCCCCTGCGCGGCGACCAGGTGCAGCCCTCCTCGCTCGACTTGCGCCTCGGCGCGCGCGCCTGGCAACTGCAGTGTTCCTTCCTCCCGGGTGCTGGCGGCATCGCCCCGAAGATCGGCCGGCTCGCCATCGACGAGGTGAAGCTGCACGCCGAGAACCCCGTCGTGCTGCGGGAGGGCGGCGTGTACCTCGCCGAGGTGGAAGAAGTACTGGAGCTACCTGCCGACGTGTGGGGCCGCGCCAACCCGAAGTCTTCTTCCGGCCGTCTCGACGTCTTCGTCCGTTTGTTGACGGAGGAGGGCTACAGCTTCGACACCGTCCCCGCCGGCTACCAGGGTAAGCTGTACCTGGAAATCACGCCGCAAAGCTTCCATGTTGCCGTCCGACGGGGCGACAGCCTCGGCCAGCTGCGGCTCGCACGCGGGCGTCCTCGCCTTGGTGTCGAGGAGATTGAACGCCTGCAGTCGTCGAGTCCTGCCGTCTACTGGTCGGACGGGCGAGCCGCCCCGGTGGCCGACCCCGAGACGCCCGGCATCGAGATGTCGGTCGACCTCCGCGAGAACCACGACGGGATCGTCGGCTACGCCGCCCAGCGGTACCGGCCGCCCATCGACCTGCGGCGTCGCGACCTCGATCGATTCCGCTACTGGACGCCGGTCTACGCCGATCAGAGCGGAGAGGGCTTCGTGCTCGAACCCGAGCAGTTCTACATCTTCGCCACCCGCGAGCGCCTGCGCATTCCGCCGGACCTTTGCGCGGAGCTCGTGCCCTTCGACGCCACGAAGGGCGAGCTGCGCACCCATTACGCCGGCTTCATCGACTCCGGTTTCGGCGTCGACCCGAGCGACAAGGGCGCGCGGCTCGTGCTCGAGATCCGCACCCACGACGTGCCCTTCCTCCTGGAACACGGACAGCCGCTCTTCCGCATTGAGCTGCTCCGCAATCGCGCCCTGCCCGACGTGCTGTACGGCGCGGCAGGCAGCAACTACCAGATGCAGGGGTTGAAGCTGGCGAAGCAGTTCGGGTAGGCTGTAGGCCGGAGGGGTTAGGCTGTAGGCCTGAGAGGCGGTCGCCCTGCCGTCGCCTCCGCCACCGGCCGCCCCGGGAAGGCGACGCCGGGGAGAGGGACGGGCCCCTCGCCCAGAACCCACCTAAAGCCTAACGCCTATGGCCTAGAGCCTGCCAAATGCCTCTCCCATCTCCCGGAGCGGCGTACACACCTGCCACGGCAGCTCACGCAAGCGCCAACCCCAGTTGCCCTTCGCGACGCCGGGCGTGTTCATCCGCGCGTCGCTGCCCAGCTTGAGCACGTCTTGCATGGGTGCCATCGCCGTGCCCGCGACGCTCGCCCATGCCTCGCGCATGAGCGCCCAGGCGGGGTCCGATCCGTCGCGACCAGAATACACGCGGAAGCGGTGCCGCGAGGTCTCGTCGGCCGACTTGTACCAGCCCACCGCGGTGTCGTTGTCGTGAGTGCCGGTGTAGGCGATCCACCGGTCGTGCGCGAAGTTGTGTGGCAAGAAGGGGTGGGCGGCGGTGGTACCGAAGGCGAACTGCAGGATTTTCATGCCGGGAAGACCGAGGTCGTCCCGGAGCGCTTCGACGTCGGGGGTGATCTCGCCGAGGTCTTCGGCCCATAGGGGCAGGCTGCCGAGCTCGGCGGCAAGGGCGTCAAAAAGGGCGCGGCCGGGGCCAGGTACCCACTGGCCGTTGCGCGCGTCGGGTTCGGCGGCGGGGATCGCCCAGGCGGCGGCGAAGCCGCGGAAGTGATCCAGACGGACCGCGTCGCACAGCGACAACTCGCGCTTGAGTCTCGCTCGCCACCACGCGAAGCCCGACTCGGCGTGGGCCTGCCAGTCGTACATCGGCGAGCCCCAGCGCTGGCCCGTCGGAGAGAAGTAGTCGGGCGGCACCCCGCTCACCGGGTCGGGCGTCATGGCCGCGTCGAGCTTCCACAGCTTGGGCGCCGACCACACGTCGCAGGCGTCGTGCGTCACGAAGATCGGCACGTCGCCGACGATGCGGATGCCGCGAACCCGAGCCGCGTCGCGCAGCGCCGTCCATTGGCGTTCGAAGAGGTACTGCACCGCCACGTGCACCGCGACCGCCTCGCGATGCGTCGAGGCATCGACCAGGGGCCACGTCCACCACTCGTTGTTCCCCTGCGCCTCCGCCATCGCGGCGTACCGCGCCCAGGCGTCGAGCCAGTCCTGTGTCCGGGCCCAGACCTTCACCTCGTCGCTCCCCGCCAGCCGGGCAGCGGCCTCGCGGACCAGCGGCCACTTCCACGTGTCGACGCTCTCGACATCCACGGAGTCGAGCCCCCACGGCATGGCCACGGGCTCGATCACCCCCTCGGCCACCAGCGCGTCGACGGAGATGAGACGAGGGTCGCCCGCGAAGGCCGACGGCGAGCTGTAGGGCGACGCCCCCGGGCCCACCGGGTGCAAAGGCAACACCTGCCAGGTGTCGAGTCCGGCGTGGGACATCCACTCCAGAAACGCGTGCGCGTAGGCCCCTAGTTCACCGATGGGACCAGGGCCCGGGAGGCTCGAGGGGTGGAGCAACACCCCCGCGTGCCGGGGGGACGTTGGCACGAGGCGCTAGCGACGCAGGCGGCGACCGCCGCCACGCTTCTGCAGCAGGCCCTTGGCGCGCATCCGCTGCTTGGTGTGCTTCGCCTTGAGCTTCGCGCGGTGACGGCTGCTCTTGTTGCGCTTCCTGGGGGCCGGGGTGCGGGCCATCGTGAACTCCGAGATGAAGGGGCCCGCCGGCTAACCGCCCCCTTCCGTGCCGTCGACCGGCGCCTTCATTGTCCGGCCCAGTCGCTCGTACACCCGCTGCATCTGGCGCAGCTTGTAGAGGTCGTGGCGGCTCTCCCCGGTCTCGTTGGCCACGTCGGTGGCGCGGTCGACGACCTGGAACTCCGTCAACACCGACACCACCTCGCCGAGCAGCGCCCGGTTTTTCGGTGGATTGATGGTGGGGAGATCGTAAACGCGCACCGGCAGGCCGACGACGAAGTTGATGGCGCGGAAACCGTTGCTGTGCGGGTTGGCGGTGGTCGCCGCCACGCCGGGGACGGCCGCGACCCCTTGGATCGCCGCCAGCTCCTCCTCCGACAACAGGTTGTTGTGACTCTCGCCGGGGATCACCGCAGGGAAAGGCAGGAGATTCCTAAAGAGCCAGGCAATTGTCGCTACCAAGTCGCGACGAGTTTCCGTGACGACGCGGAAGCGCAGCTTGTCGAAAACCGTGGCCGCTGTACTCTCCCGCTTCGCCAGGAGCTTGGTGATCACGCTTGGGCGGGTCTTGCGGTTGCCGTAGAAAGCCAAGACCGGCTGGCCCTCCTCGCGCATCCGCCGCGCGGCGGTGAGCACCTTCGCGTTGGCGAGCTCGATCAGGTCGTGCTCGCGGACCGCCACCTGGTGACGCAGCTCCTGCATCTCCAGGTGATTGATCACGTGGACCAGCTTGAGGATCGCGCAGTACTGGATGCGGTAGCGGCTGAAACGATCCCGCATCGAGGCCCGCAAGAAGGCGTCCCGCACGTCGCGCGGGCGCCTCACCTCGGAGGCGAAATGGAGCTGCAGGTGCTCCTCGAGGTACTCCACTGCCTGGTTGTACACGTAGCGGAGGCGCTCCCGAGCCCAGCCCTGCTCCACGAGGTCGCAGCCCCACAACTTGAGAAAGCCGTTCACCTCGTCGTGGGAGCGAAAGTTGAGTCGCGACCACTCCACCACGGAGCCGCCCGCGAGCGCGAGGCGGATGGTGTCTTCGTCGAGCGCGGTGAGCGGAGGCTGCTCGGCGGGCGCCGGTATCGAGTCGTCAACGTCGATGGGATCGGTCCGCACGGCAGCGGCTTATCAAGTTAGCCCCGGGCCCCATGAGTCAGATCGGCGTGCGCACTGTCCTGAAGAACGCGTTCGAGGTGTTCTTCCAGAACTTCGGCATCGTGCTCTTCATCTCCGTCGTCGCGGGCGGCGTCGGCAGCGCCGTGTCTACGGTGGCGGCGACGGCTTTCGCAGACGCGGTCGACATGAAGGGGCAACAACTCCTCGTGGTCACCCAGCTCTTCAGCGTGCTGGTGCTCACGGTGTGGTCGGGCTTCGTTGGTTCCTGGGCAGCCCCGGCGCAGATCTACCTCTGGGTGCAGCGCGAGAAGGGCAAGCCGGCCTCGCTCTACGAGGCCATCAACTTCGGCCTGAATCGTTTCGGCCGAGTGTTCGGAGCCCACTTCAAGGCCTACGCCATCATCGCCGCCGGCAACATCGTCATCGTGCCGGGCGTGCTCTTCGGCCTGATGTTCTCGTTCGTCGACGCCATCGCCACCCTCGACGTGCAGGAGAAGAGCCCGTTGGCGCGCTCGCAGCGCCTCACCTCGGGCCGCCGGGGCACGATCTTCCGCACGATGGCAGTGTTCCTGGTGTGGTGGATCCCCTACCAGCTGCTCATCGTCTTCCTCGCGCAGTCCACCAACCTGCTCTACGCCAGCCTCTCGGGGATCGTGGATCACATGGTGCTGATCCTCATCGACCTGTGCATGGTCCAGATCTACCTGGACCTTTTCCGCAAGAAGAACGCCCCGGCCGAGCCGCCCCCGGTTGAGCAGTCGGGCACCGCCGACCCCGCCGCCGGCGCCTACGAGCCCCTTCCCATCAAGGGGAGCGACGAGACGGTCGGCTAGGGCGGAGGCGCGGTGCGCTTCCTCGGCGCGCTCTCGCCCGGCTGGGAGGGCCCTCTAGACGGTCTCGCCGGCGGTGCCGCCGCGTATGCGCTGTCGCGACTGCATCCGAGCGGCTCAGTCACCGTCGTGGTGCCCGACCACGCCGCTGTTGACCGCTGGGTCCGGGCCCTCCGCTTCTTCGCACCCGGTCGACGGGTCTTGCCTTACCCGGCCGACAACGGGCGCGCCTGGGACGGCAATGTGCGCGACCCCGAGCTGGCTCTCGCGCGGATCGTCGCCCGCGCCGCGACCGACGCCGTGGTGGTGGCGGAGGCCCGCGCCTTGCTCGCTCAGGTGCCGCCCCTCGGCGCGCGCACGCTCCGGGCGGGTGATCTGCTCGATCCGCAGTCGCTGGTGCGCTGGCTGGTGGCACGGGGCTACCTCGCTTCCCCCCAGGTCGACGGTCCCGGCACCGTGGCGCTCCGCGGCGGGGGAGTGGAAGCCTGGGGCGTGGGCAACGAGCGCAGCACCCGCGTGCTCTTCTTCGACGACGAGGTGGAGGCGGTACGAGGGCCGGCCACGCTCCTGCCCGCGCGCGAGGCGGCCCTCGACGCCCAGGCCGCCGAGCGGGCGGCCGCCTACGTCCACGGGGTGGCGAGCGAGCGCGGCGTGGTGGGGCGCGACCGGAGGCAGGTGCTGGCCGACCTGCGCGACGGGACTTGGTTCGCGAGCTGCGAGGACTACCTCCCGGCGCTGGCGGAGTGCGGTCCCGTCGACCTCCCCTTCCCGCGCGTGGTGCACGAGCCCGCCCTGGTAGACGACGCGCTGGCACGGGCCTGCGACGACGTCGAACGACGTTTCGACGCGCTCCACGAGGAAGATGCGCCGCTCGTTCGCCCGCGGGATCGCTATGTGCGCCCGAGCCTGGAGGGACGTCCGCTCCGGGCCGGGGGCATCGGCTTCGACACGCGGACCAACGGCGACCTGCGGGTGGGCAGCCAGGGCGAGCTGGCCCCGGTGGTCGTCGCCCTCCGCAAGCGAGCCGCCACCGGCGCGAGCGTGGTCCTGGTGGCAGACGACGCCACTCGAGCGGGACGCATCCGGCAGCTCCTCGAACCGCACGGGCTCGTCCCGGGCGACACCCCTGCCCCGCGCACCGTCGCGCTCGTCGTGGGTGATCTCCCCGAGGGCTTCACCGCGCCCGACATCGCCTTCGTCACCGCCGACGAGATCTTCGGTGAACGGCTGCGCACCGAGACCGTCTCGGTGGCCACGCGCTTCCGCCGCGCGGCGGCCGGGGGCCTCGGCACCGTCAACCGCGGCGAGCCGGTCGTCCACGCGCGCCACGGGATCGGCCTGTACCGGGGCCTCGCGCGGATGCCTCTCGGCGAGACGGCCGGGGACTTCGTGGTGATCGAGTACCGTGACGGCGACCGCCTCTACGTCCCTGTCTTCCGGCTCGACCTGGTCGCCCCCTACCGCACTCCGGAGGGCGCTCCGCCGCCCCGGTTGGACAAGCTCGGCGGCGCGACCTGGGAGCTGCGACGCGCCAAGGTGCGCGACGCGGTGCTCAAACTCGCGGCGGAGATCCTACGTATTCACGCGGGACGCAGGCTCGCTCAGGCTCCGACATTTTCTGGTCGCGATGCACTCTTCACCCGCTTCGAGGAGGCCTTTCCCTACGTGGAAACCCCCGAGCAGCAGGAGGCCATCGAGGCCGTGCTCGGCGACCTCGCCGCCGGGACGCCGATGGACCGGCTCGTCGTCGGTGACGTGGGCGTCGGCAAGACCGAGGTGGCGATGCGCGCGGCCTTCCGCGTCTTGCTCGACGGCTACCAGGCCCTCGTCCTCGTGCCCACCACCGTGCTCGCGGCGCAGCACCTGCACAACTTCCGGCAACGACTCGAGCCCTTCGGTGGGCGCGTGGAGGGCCTGTCCCGCTTCGTCGACACCGCCGACACGAGGAGGATTCAGGCTGATCTCGCTGCGGGGGGCGTGGATGTGCTGGTGGCCACCACAGCGGCGCTCGGTCGCAGCGTGCGCTTCAAGCGGCTCGGCCTCGTGGTGGTGGACGAGGAACACCGCTTCGGCACGAAGCACAAGGAGGAGAGCCGCCGGCTGGCCGCGGGCATCCACTACCTCGCGCTCTCTGCCACGCCGATCCCGCGCACCCTGCACATGGCGCTCGGCGGGCTGCGTGGACTCTCTCTCATCACCACGCCCCCCGAGGGGCGGGTGCCGATTCACACCGAGGTCGTGCGCTTCGACGCCACCCGGATCCGCGACGAGATCCTCGCCGAGAAGGCAAGGGGCGGCCAAGTCTTCCTCGTGCACAACCGAGTGCAGAGCATCGAGGGCGTGGCGCGTTGGCTCACGAAGATCGTCCCCGAGGTGAGCGTGATCGTGGCCCACGGCCAGATGAGCGCCGACCGCCTGGAGGCGGCGATGGCGCGCTTCGCGGGCGGCGAGGTCGACGTCCTGCTTTGCACCGCGATCATCGAGAGTGGAGTCGACTTGCCCAACGCCAACCTGATGTTGATCAACCGCGCGGAGAGCTTCGGCGTGGCGCAGCTCTACCAGCTCCGCGGGCGCGTGGGACGCGCCAACGTCGGTGCGCGCTGCATCCTCCTGGTGGGCGGCGCCGGCGTGGCCAGCAAGCAGGCCCTGGGGCGGCTCCACGCGCTGATGGAGGCCAACGCGCTCGGGTCGGGCTTCGGACTCGCCAGTCGCGACCTCGAGATGCGTGGCGGCGGCGAGATCCTCGGCGAGAAGCAAACCGGTCACATCGCGGCCATCGGCTTCGACGCCTACGTGCAGCTCCTCGACGAGGCGGTGCACAAGCTCCGCGGCGACGCCACCCAGGCGCCGATCGAGACCGAGGTGGAGGTTCCGCTCCCGGCGTTCTTCCCCGAGGAGTGGGTGCCCGACACCGCTGATCGGCTCGACGCCTACCAGAAGCTCGCCCTCGCCCCCACGGCGGCGCGCGTGGCGGGCGTCTTCGCCGACCTCGAACGACGACACGGCGTCGCGCCCCCAGAGGCCCAGAACCTGCGACGCGTCACCGAATTGCGGGTAACTTGTCGCGACATTGGTGTGCTGAAATGTTCGATGCTTCGCGTACGCGCCGTCTTCGTCCTCAGCTCGCGCCACGCTCTCGACCCAGAGCGCCTGCTCGATCTGTGCACCCGCGACCAGGCACGCTTCCGGGCACAGGGCAACGATGCCATCGAGGTGCGCTGCACCCCGGAGGAAGGGGCAGATCCCCTTGCATTCCTCGGGTGGTGCATCGGCCGCCTGCGCGGCTAGAAAAAACCGCGAAAAACCCTTGCGCGGCAGGGACAGCTGGTGAATGATCCCCCGCGTCGGCAGGAGCCCGCTCCCCCCGGGGACCACGCCTGACGACGTCTCCGTCTCGCACGCTGCGGTCGCGTTCGAGTCAACGTCCCGTCCGAATGGAGTGCTACCGTGCCTACCGAAGAACTGTTTGGTACCTACAACTTCCTCCTGGAGATCCAGGGGATCGTCAACGACAACAAGATCATCGTCGGCGGCTTCAAGTCCGTGTCCGGCATGGACAGCGAGACCGAGATCGTCGAGTTCAAGCAGGGCAACGACCTCGTCGTCCGCAAGAAGCCGGGCCGCACCACCTACGCCAACATCGTGCTCGAGCGCGGCTACACCGCCACCGACGACCTGTGGACCTGGCGCAAGAACATCGAGGACGGCAAGATCGACCGTCGTTCCGGCTCCGTCATCGTCCTCGACCAGGACGGCACCACGGAAGTCGCCCGCTACAACTTCTACGAAGGCTGGCCCTGCAAGTGGAACGTGCCCGACATGAACTCGGACAGCTCCGCGATGGCCATCGAGAAGATCGAGATCGCCGTCGAGAAGGTCGAGCGCGGCTAGACCGTTCGCGCCTCGTTCTAACGACGCGGCGCAAAGACGCGGCCCGGGAGCGATCCCGGGCCGTTGTCGTTTTCACCTAGAAATATTCCCGCGTGAGCGCTTGCATTCCGCGGCCACTCGCGCGACAGTGCGCAGGTCGGCAGGCGGCCGCTCCCTCCGGGGACTCACCTGACGACGTCCTTCTGCTCGTGCGTCGTGGTCGCGCCCGGGTAAACGTCGAGTCCAAAGGAGTGCCCCCGTGCCTACCGAAGAACTGTTTGGTACCTACAACTTCCTCCTGGAAATCCAGGGCATCGTCAACGACAACAAGATCATCGTCGGCGGTTTCAAGTCGGTGTCCGGCATGGACAGCGAGACCGAGATCATCGAGTTCAAGCAGGGCAACGACCTCGTCGTCCGCAAGAAGCCGGGCCGCACCACCTACGCCAACATCGTGCTCGAGCGCGGCTACACCGCCACCGACGACCTCTGGACCTGGCGCCAGAACATCGAGTACGGGAAGATCGACCGCCGCTCCGGCTCCGTCATCGTCCTCGACCAGGACGGCACCACGGAAGTCGCCCGCTACAACTTCTACGAAGGCTGGCCCTGCAAGTGGAACGTGCCCGACATGAACTCGGACAGCTCCGCGATGGCTATCGAGAAGATCGAGATCGCCGTCGAGAAGGTCGAGCGCGGCTAGACCGTTCGCGCCGCGTTCTAGCGACGCGACGCTCCGACACGGCCCGGGAGCGATCCCGGGCCGTTGTCGTTTTCAGGCCTCGATCCGGAGTCCCTCGAACACCGTGGTCGGGGCGTCGACCTCCTCGCTGCGCTCCTGGTCGGCCGCCATCTCCGACACCTGGTGGAGCAGCGTGTGGATATCCGTCGCGACACGTGCGCGGAGCCCCGAGGCGCGTTGTCCCCCCATCACCACGAGGCCATCCACGACCCCCTCGATCCGCCCACTGGCCAGATCCACCGTGGGAAGTTCGTCGATCACGAGGTAGTCCTTCAGCTCGGTCAGGATCACGTTTCGCGTGCGCGAACCGGGGCGAACGATGAGGTTGGCCGGCAAGATGCCTCCCGGTCCACAGTGCCCCGTCGGCCGCAGGCCCAGCGCTCGAGCCGACTCCGGGTCGTGGTAGAGACTGTTCACCACCCCTTCCTTGAGCAGCGCCACGGCGATCGGCGGCACGCCCCGATCATCGAATGTCCGCGTGTAAAGGCCGCTCGCGAGACCCGCGTCGTCGGTGAGATGGAGGGCCGACGCAGCCAGCGCCTTGCCGCGGAAGGAGGCGAGGAAACTCTGGTCGATCACCGTGGCGGCGAAGGCCGGGGCGATGGCCCGTACCAGCGCCGCCATGGCGCGCGGGTCGAGCACCACCGGAAGTGCGCGCGCGGGGACCGGGCCGGGCTGCACGATCGACTCGAGGCGGCGCCGCAAGTCGGTGCCGAAGGGCAACGAGGCGACGTCGGAGAAGTGCCTCGACGCGATGCGATGCCGGAGCGCGCGACCGCCAAGCGTAGCCTCGGCCTCTAGCGAGTAGGTGGTTGCCGCCGCCTCCAGCTCCACCTCGCGGCTGGACAGGTACGCGCGCACGTCGCGACGCTCCCGGTACTCGATGCGGTTGAGCGTGACGCCGCCCTGCGACAGCGCGCGCTCCGCCGTCTGGAGCACCTCGTTGCGGTCGACCTCGGCGATCCCTGCGTGGCGACGGTCATCGATTCCGAGAGGGCCGGTGACGACGGGCATGCGGTCGGCCGGCCCGGCGATGGCTGATGCCTCGGCTCGGGACGCCTCGGCCAGCGCTTCCGCCACCGCCTTCTCGCCGCTGGCTCCCCTTCCCACGCCGCCGCGCCCGCCCTCGAGCCAGGCGCGCACGGTAAACGTCGTGACCTCGCTGCGCTGGGCGCGGCCGCGCCAGGCGGTCATCACGCGCTCCTCGGACTGTGTCCTCAGTACCTCGCAGGCGCGAGCGCCGTCCTTGCGAGCCAGGTCGACGAGGGCGCGCAGCCGGGAACGATCTTCCATGGCCGCGACAGTATCGGATACGCGCCCGGGATGCTGTCCCTGTCGCTCCTCCTGGCCTGCACCACCGACGAGGTGATCGCGCTCGACGCGCCCGCAGCGGAAAAACTGTTGCTCGAGGGGCCCTCGAACGCGTCCCCAGCCGAGCCCCCGGCGCGCATCGTCGCCGTGGGCGACGTGCACGGCGACCCACCCGCCTTACTGCACGTCCTCTCGCTCGCGGGACTGGTCGACGCGACCGGCGCGTGGATTGGCGGTCCCGCCACGCTGGTGCAGACCGGCGACATTACCGACCGGGGCGCTGACAGCCGGGGCGTCATCGCCACGTTGCGCCGCCTGCAAGCCGAGGCGGCCGCTGCCGGGGGACAGGTGGTGCCGCTGCTCGGCAACCACGAGGTGATGAACATGCAGGGCGACCTGCGCTACGTGAACCCGGAAGACACCGTGGGCTACGGCGGCGAGGCCGCCCGCGCCGCAGCCTTCTCGGTCTCCGGTGACGACGGCACGTGGCTGCGCGGCAACGACGCCGTCGCGATGATCGACGGGACGGTCTTCTGCCATGGCGGGGTGACCCCGCGCTGGGCGGCGGCGGGCGTCTTGCGGCTCAACCAGATGGTGCGCGCCGCGATCGACGAGCCGGCGCCGGGCCCGGGGGAGCCGCGCATCGGCCTGGCCGACGTGCTCGGTCCCGACGGCCCCCTGTGGTACCGGGGCTACCTGCTCGAGGAGGAGCCGGTGGCATGCAAGGAGCTCGCCCACGCGCTCGAGGTCCTGGGCGCCGAGCGCCTGGTGGTGGGACACACCACGCAGGAGTCCGGCGAGGTCGCGGTGCGCTGCGGCGGGAAACTCTACGGGATCGACACCGGGATTTCCGCGCACTACGGCAACCACTACGCCGCCATCGAGATCAAGGGCGACGCGGTCCAGGTGCTCCCTACAGCTCCAGCGGAAAATCGCTGACGTCAGTGGCCAGCGAGCCGTCGTCGATGGCGTTGTAGAGCTCGGTGTTCATGTCGTCTTCGGCGGTGCGATCCTGGTTGGTCGGGTCGATGGCCACCAGCCAGTAGTTGAGCACCGTGCCCCAGCAGCCGTCGAGCGCGGTCACGCCGTAGGCGGTGAAGGTGACCCGCCCCCGGCTGTCGGTCGGGCCTGAGCCCAGGAAGTCGTATTCCCAGCCTCGGTCATCCAGAAAGACGTCGATCTCGGGGACCGGTGCGCCGTCGCCGTCGACCACCTTCGCGGTCACCTCGATGTCGTAGGTCACCGGGTCGCCGCACTGCACGCCATTGTCATCGCTCCCGGTATCTTCCGTGTCTTCCTCGGCAGGCGCACAGCCCACGAGCACCATGGTGATCCACCAGCGGGACATGCGCACCTCCACGAAATAGAATGCCGGCCCGCGCGAGGCTACGCCGCGCACGGACGGTCGGCCAGCCGACAAGGGGCCGCCGCACCACGTTCCCACCGGAGCTGCTTCATGCCGAATCACCCGCAGCGCGAGGCCACTCTGGCCCGCGTGAACGCCGCAACCCAGGAGCTCGCCGCGAGCCTCACCCCCGCCGAGGCCGAGGGCTACAACGCCTTCGTGCGCGCCGCCGCCTCGCAGGTGCGCACGCTCGTGCTGCTCGAGCACAGCCCTTCGGAGCTGGCGAGCGACTTGCTCGGCCTCTGGCGCTTCGCGCGCAGCGGCAACCAGCGGGTGTCGGTGGAGGCCGGCGGCGACGGTCTCGTCGTGCGCTCGATGATGGCCGACCAGCCCTTCATCGTCGACACGCTGCGCCTGGGCCTGCGCTGCGCCGGGGCCACGCGCATCGGCGGCTACAACCTCATCGTGCGCGAGGGCGAGGGCCAGAGCGAGTCGGTGATCCGGTTCGAGGTGGAGGGCATCGAGGCCTCGGCCGCCGCCGCCGTGGAGGCCGATCTCATCGCTCGTCTCTCGATCGCCGAGGCGATGGTGAACGACTACGAAGAGATGATGGCCCGGGTGGAGAAAACCGCCCACGGCGCCTTCGAACAGGGGGGCGACGAGGGCCTCGAAGCTGCCGAGTTCCTTCGCTGGCTCCTCGGCGACAACTACGTCTTCATGGGGATCACCGCCGGCAGCGATCACCTCGGTGCCGACCGCGTGGCCGGGAGCACCCTCTGGCCGCGCCCGCCCGATGTCCCGTCCACCGACGTGGTGAGCCTGCGCAAGACCCCCACCGAGTCCCCGGTGCACCGCGCCGGTCGAGTCGATGTCATCCGCGTGAACCTCAGCTCGGGCCCCGTCTTCCTCCGCGGCATGTTCACCCACCGGGCGCTCACGCAGCCTTGCCGTCACCTGCCGATCCTTCGCCGTCGCCTTGAAACGGTGCTCGCCGACACGCGCCAGCGTCCCCACACCTGGCGCTACCGCGGCCTCGCCAACATCTTCGACGCCATGCCCACCGAGTGGCTCTTCTCCGCGAGCACCGCGCAGATCCGCGAGGTCCTGGAGCAGGTCTTCGATGCCGACCAGGAGCAGGTGGCGCGCGTGCACGTGTCGCAGAGCGACGACGGCGCCTCCACGTTCGCGATGATCGCGATTCCCGAGCGTCGTTATTCCGACGAGGTTCGCAAGAAGGCCCTCGCGCAGCTGGGCCGCCTCACCGGCGCCACGTACACCGACTCCGGCATCTTCGCCGGCCGCTTCGACTCGGTGCTGGTCCAGGTGTACCAGACCGGCACCCGCGCGCTCTCGGTTGAGCTGGTGGAGAGCTTCAACCGCTTCGTGAACACCCTCACGACGCCGTGGATGGAACGGGCCTCGGGCGCGATCGAAGCCCACTTCGGTGACAACGGCCAGGCGCTCATCGCCCGGTACGGCGCGGCTTTCCCCGCCGACTTCGCCGACGAGACCGACGGCGAGCAACTGGTCAGCGACATCGAGCTGCTCGAGGCCGCCGCCGCCGACGGCCGCGTGAAGACGATGCTCCAGGACGCTGGCGCCGACGTGCTGTTGCGCGTGTACCAGCCCGCCGACATGACGCTCACCGAGCTCATGCCCATCATCGACAACTTCGGCCTGGAGATCGCCGAGCAATGGGCGGTGAAGGTGCAGCCGCGCGGTCGCGACAGCCAGACCATCGACATCTTCCGCGTGAAGGGCGTCACCGGCCTCACCCGCGAGGAGCTGCTCGCGCGTGGCGCCAACCTGATGGCTGGCCTCGACGCCGTCTTCCAGAAGAAGATGGCCTCCGATAGCTTCAACAAGCTGCTCCTCCGCGCCAACCTCCGCTGGGACGAGGTCGACCTCGTCCGTGCCTACGTGGGCTACGCCAAGCAGATCAAGCTGGCGCACAGCTACCCCAAGATCCAGGAGGTGCTTGCGAGCCAACCGGGCGTCACCCACGCGCTGGTGAAGCTCTTCCACGCGAAGCTCGACCCCGAGCTCGGCGAGGCCCGCGAGGCCGCCATTGGTGTCGCGACCGCCAGCGTGGAGGACGGCCTCCGCCGGGTGCCCACCGCCGACGAGGACTTCGTCCTCCGCTTCCTCTACAACCTCGTAGAAGCCACGCTCCGCACCAACTTCTACCGGACCGACCGGGTCTTCCACTACATCAGCTTCAAGGTGAGTCACGCCAAGATTCGCCACATCCCGTTGCCGAGGATGATGGTCGAGATCTACGTGCACCACTACGAGATGGAAGGCGTGCACCTCCGCGGCGGCCCGATCGCCCGCGGCGGCCTGCGCTACTCCGACCGCGCCGACTTCCGCACCGAGGTGCTCGGCCTCGTCACCACCCAGATGGTCAAGAACGTCGTCATCGTGCCCGAGGGCAGCAAGGGCGGCTTCTACGTCAAGTACACCATCGAAGACGCGGGCGAGCGCAAGCGCGTGGGCGACCGCCTCTACCAGGTGCTCATCCGCGGCATGCTCGACATCACCGACAACCTCGTGGCCGGCAAGGTCGTCCCGCCGCCGCGCGTGGTGCGTCACGACGGCGACGATCCC
>SXON01000186.1 GCA_005778355.1 Pseudomonadota bacterium
GCCGACCCACGATCACCTCTACTTCGCGACCATCGGCGGGGGCCCGTGGGACCTCGACCTGGCATGGTGAGAGTCCTGCCCTGGCTGCTCCTGGCCTGCTCTCAGTCACGCTGCGGGCCGGAGCCGGTCGCGGGCGACTCGCCCGCGGACTCGTCCCCCGACGCCGACACGGCGGACACCGGCGACTCGGCCCCCCCGGACACCGGCGACTCGGGTGATACCGGCGACTCGGCCCTCCCCGACACGGCCGAGACCGGCGACACCGCCCCGCCCGCACCGCCCGACGCCGACGTCGATGGCCACGTGGACGAGGCGTCCGGCGGCGACGACTGCGACGACCAGAACGCCCACGTGTACCCCGGTGCCCCGGAGATGTGCGACGACGCCGACCAGGACTGCGATGGCGACGGCTGGCTCGGCGCCGACTGTGGATCCACGCAGAACATCGCCGCGATGGGCGTGCTCCTCACCGGCTCGCCCTATGGTGTTCCCCGCATCGTCCGGGACGTCACTGGCGACGGCGTCAGCGACATTCAGGATGGCGACTACCGCGAGTTCGAGCCCCTCGGCCGGGCCTACTGGACGGCCACCAGCATCCCGGAGAAGCCGGGCACCTTCCCGGCCGACAACAACGTGGCGGCCTTCTATGAGTACGAGGACTTGATGAATCATCGCCTCGACTTCGGCGACGTGGATGGCGACGGTTTCAATGACGTGGGGCACGTTCCCGGCGGTGTTTACGGCTACGACACCCTGCTCTACAAGGGGCCCGTCCCGACCGACGGCACGTGGGTGTCCGAGGGTACGACGGACTACGAGTGGACGGCCAACCCGGACATCTCGTGGGATGCCTGCTGGAGCTGCGAGGCCATCACGGGCGACTGGAACGGCGACAGGCTCGGCGACCTCGCGCTCGCAGCGTGGGATGACGTCGCGCCGGAGGAGGATGGCGGAGTCGTCGTCTACTGGGGCGGAGACTTTGCCTCCGACCGACTCACTCTCGGGGGCGACTACGTCCGGCACATCTGGGCGCTCGGCGACATCACGGGTGACGGTGCCGACGACATCGCAGTGGCCGACCAGTGCCAGATCAACGACACGTGCGTAGGTTGGCTTGATGGCGCCGACCTATCGAGCGCCACCGACCTCCAACGGCCCATCGACATCGCGTTCACCACGGTTATCGACCCGGACTACACCAGTACGGCGTGGGCGGGCATCCGGGACTGGGATGGCGACGGTCTACTGGACCCGGAAGTCTTCGCGTGGCCGTCGAGCGGGGACTACGAGGTCGATGGTGAACGACTAATCTTCCTGAATTCTAGTCCCAGCGAACTGAGCATCGGTGACGCCGCCGGCGGGTACCAGACGGGAGGCACGGTGTTGCAGTACGGAATCGGCGCCGGATCGGACACGTGTGCGTTTGGCGGAACAGAACACATCCTCTACCAGAGCGGCGGCCTTGCGTGGGTCCTCTTCGAGGCGCCGCCTGGCCTACCGCCCCGGGGTTCGCTGCCTCCCGAGCGCCTGGTGCTGGTCGAAGAATCCGTCTCCGCCGCCTGCGGCGACGTCACCGGCGACGGCGCCGACGATCTGGTCTTCGGCGTCCAGGAAGACTGGATGGACGGCGACCAGATCCGCATCATCCCCGGCTGGTCGATCCCCTGGGACGACGACACCTACTGGCCCTGAACCACCCGTTCACTGGAGTCCCAGATGCTCGCTCTCTTGCTCTCCCTGCTCGCCTGCCCCGTCACCGTCCCCGGCGACACCGCCACGGCGTTGCCCCAGTCCACCCTCGCCGACACCGCCTCGGCCCTCCCCGCCTCCGCCGAGTAAGCTCGCGTCGCGTCGCGTCGCGCTGGCGCTTACCCGCCGTCCTGCGCGAGGATCTCGCTCGGGAAAGCCCAGGTGACCTCGCCCGTTTCCACGTAGCGCTCGTTGATGCGCGCGATGAAGTCTTCGAGCAGGATCCGCGGCGTGTAGGTGCTGCCGTCTTCCCGGATGAGCTGCACGTCGTTGCCTTCGGCGTCGGCGAGGTTGATGAGCCCGTTGTCGTGCACGTGGAAGTACCAGGTGTTGATGCGCGCATCCTGGCGGTAGTGAACCGACTGCCGCAGCAATTGCCAGAGCATCTCGAAATCGCTGTCGTCGTAGAGCTGCTGCACGTCGAGGTCGAAGAAGTCGGCCATGTAGGTGCCGCTTTTCTGCTGCTCGCCGAGCTTGATCGCGGCGGAGTTGATGCCCGGCAAGTACAAGAGCGAGGAGTACACGCTCTCCTGGGCCCAGGCGTCGACGTCGTTGGGGTGCCATGTCGCCACCCGGTCTTCCGCGCGCCAGGGCGTGGGGTTCTTTCCCCGGGGATCGTCGTAGTCGATGTTGTTGTAGGCCCAGGTGCCGGCGAACAAGGTCATCGGGAAGCCGGTGCGACCGTGCGTCTCGCGCTCCACGTCCTGGTAGAACTGGAGCCAGTCGTACTCCCACATGCCGTGCCGGTCGGCTCCGACGATGAAGTTGGCGCCGCCGGGAATGTTGCGATCGGCGATCTCGGCACGGGGCTGGAGGAAGGCGTAGTAGCAGTCCCAGTCGCCGAGCGCGCAGTACTCGGGATCGTCCGGGAAACACGCGCCCGAGGAGCCCGCGGCGATGTAGTTCGGGTCGTCGGCGCCGCAGTAGTCGGGGTTCGAGGTGAATCCGCTGTCGTTCGGCGCGCCGTCGCCCGAGGAGCAGTGGTAGCAAGGCCGGTTGTGCAACATCACGCCAAGCTCGAAGCCGGCCTCGTCCTGCAACCAGGGGTAGATGTCGCCGACCACGCCGCAGATCTCTGACTTCTCGGCGAAGTTGTCGGAGATCGCCATCGCCACCGGCACGCCCAGCGACTGCAGCACGCTGGCGTTGGCCTGCACCAGGGCCAGCTCGTGCTCAAAAGTCGAACCCTCGCCGGTGCAGGGGTCTTCGAGCGCGGAGTCGGAAGGCTCCTCGATGGTGGTGAACAAGAAGATCTGCAACGGTGGGCGATCTTCCTTCTCTTCCGGGCGCTCGCCGAGCACCACGTAGTCGAGGCCGCTCTCGCCCTCGGTGAACACCGTCAGGTCGCCCATCGTCCCCGGGCGAGCCACGTCGACCACCTTGCCCTCGATGGCGTAGCTGTCGACGATCTTGCCGCCCTGCCACAACCACGCGGTCCACGCCCCGTCGCTCGCCTCGCCCACCAGCCAGGCGGTGCCCCGGGAGCGATCGGCGTAGGCCCAGCGCACGTCGCCATCCACCTCGACCGGGTCGAGGCCCTGGTCGGCGGCGGTGGTGTCGAGGATGGCCGCGCCCGCGCTGCCGAGGGCCACGTACACCCGGTTGTTGTCGATGTCGCCGTCGGCATGAACGATGGCGCCCTCGGCGGTGACCGTCCAGCGCACCTCCAGATGTGGAATGTCGACGCCCACCAGCGTGCCCGTGTCGTCGAGCAAAACGGCCGTGAGTCCGTCGTCCATCGCGAAGGCGCGGGTCACGCCGAGGGCCACGTCCATGGTCCTCAAGGTGACGGCGTCGCGCTCCGAGGCGGTGATCACCGCCAGACCGCTCGACTCGGTGCCGTTGCGCGCGGTGAGCAGGAGTTCGTCGCCATTGCTGGTGTACACGCAGGGGCCGATGTGCTTGCCACGCGCCGTGAGATCGGCGGGGAGCGCGATGGTCTGCGCCGCCACGTTGTAGGTGTAGGCCATGTCGCCCTCGAGGGCGGTGTCGACCACCTCAACGCGGTCGCCCTGGTCTTTCACGAGGAAAAGTCGCCCGTTCTCGTCGTCTCCGCAGAAGTTCGCCGTGGGCTTCTCGGTGTCGATGCGGCCGCTCGCCCACTCGGTGCCGCGGCAGATGCCCTCCTCGTCGATGGTGCCATCCACGCACCAGGTGCCCTCGGGGAAAACGTAGGTGTCGAGCAGGTAGCGCCAGCTCACCGAGCCGGTGCCCGACTCGGGCGGGGCCTCCATCAGGTAGGTGTTGCCGTTGGCGGACGACACCTCGGATCGGAAAGGGCGGTCGAAATCAGGAATGTTGCCGCTGGCCACCAGCTCGATGCTGAACGGCACGGCCCCGGGCGCCTCGGTGTAGTCGGGCACTTCCTCTTCGGGACAACCGAGCAAGAAGATGAGCATCAGCTTCTCAGGGTAAGGACGTGGGAAGTTCGGCCTCGGCGTAGCCGACGGCGCTGCCGGCGTTGCCGCCGCCGGTGTAGGTGCCGGAGTACCAGGTGCGGAGCACGCCCCGGGCCTCGTCGACCATGAGGCTGGCGCCGATGGTGCTCTGGTTCTTCCAGGTAGACTCGGCGTCGACCGCGAGTACCGGGTTCTCCGCCTTGGTCCAGTGGATACCGTCGAGGCTCATCGCCCAGCCCACCTGGAAGTAGCCGGTGTCGCCGCCGGTGTAGGCCATCACGTAGTAGTCGTCGAGCATCGCCACTTCGGTGGACTTGACGCGACCAAGCTCCCAGTTCCCCGCCTCGCTCTCGCCGAGGAGCACGGGGTTGTTGCAGTAGTGGGTCCAGTCGAGGCCGTCGGGCGAGAGCGCGTAGCCCACGCGATGGCGGCCGGTGGAGTACCACATCTCGTAGAATCCCTGCGGGTTCTTCAGCACCGAGGGGTGAGCCACGGCGTCGCCACCCCAGAGCTCCTCGGCGTCGATATGATCGAGCACCGGGTTCTCGCCGCCGCGCTCGATGGGCAAGAGGTCAGCGAGCTTGTAGGCGCTGCCCGCGCTGCCGTGGTCGAGCTCGTACTGGGTGGAGGTGGCGAGGCCGATGCTGAGGTTGCCCTCTTCCTCGCGCCGGCCCGTGTAGTAGAGGCGCCACTCCTCGTCGTCGAGCATGAGGAAAGGCGAGTTGGTGGACAGGTTTTTCCAGTCCCCCTCGATGCCGCTGGGGACGCCGGGCTCGCCGAGGCCGAGTCGTTCCCAGGCAAAGCCGTCGTCACTCGCCGCCGCGCCGATGAGGTAGTCCTCGCCGAGGATCTGCTGCCCGGCGTACCACATGAAGTAGCCGGTGCCGTCGGTGGCCACGGTGGGCAGGATGGTGCCCACCGCGTCGAAGTCGGCCTCGTCGCCCGTGGGCGGCAGCACCGGGTTGCCCGAGTAGTCCTGGAACTTCGGGACGTACGGGATCTCCTCGATGACCTCGGTGGAGCGGTCAAAACCCATGGCGTAGCCAAACGGGGCCACCGTGAGCGAGCCCTCGGCGGTGAAGACCTCGCCGGGGAGCTTCTCGTGGGTGGCCACCGCCACGAACTCGTGGGTGCCGGCGGGGATGCCGTAGGTGCAGTAGGTGGCGAGTCCATCGTCACGCGTGAGCATGTCGAAGAAGGCGAAGCCCCAGTCGCGGAGCTCCACGTCGACCTCGGCGCCCGTGGCCGGGCTGCCGTTCTCGCTCACCTCGATGGTGAAGCAGACGTCGGCGCACTCGTCGGTGAGATCGCCCGTGACCGGGGCCAGGATGCGCACCTGCAGGGCGTCGCTCACCCCGCCGGGATCGCTGTCGGCGCCGTTGTCGCAAGCCAGCAGGAGCGCCAGGATCATCGGCGCGCTCGGCGACGGAGGGCGAGTAGTCCCAGGGCCGGCAGGAGGAGCCCGGAGCCCTCGTCGCAACCGCAGTCGTCGGCGGGGGGCTCGCCGGTGTCGGCGGTGCCGGTGTCGGCGTCGGCATCCGCGTCGGTGTCGGTGTCGGTGTCGGCGTCGCTGTCGGTGTCGGCGTCGACATCGGTGTCGGCGTCGGCGTCGCCGGTGTCGAGGCAGTCGGGGTCGGTTTCCACGAGGCCGTCGCAGTCCTCGTCCTTCGGGCTCTCGCAGTCCTCGGCGGCCCCGGGGTGCACGGCGGGGTTCTCGTCGTTGCAGTCGCCCTCTTCCTGGCTGTAGCCGTCACCGTCCTTGTCGGCCGGCGGGACGATCGTGCCGAAGAAGCTCGGGCTCAAGACGAGGTGCTCGAGGCCATCCTCCGCGCCGCCCGCGTCGTAGTTCTCGTAGCCGTCGTCGCAGCCCGCCTCGCCCCACCAGCGCGAGCCATCAAGCACCAGATGTGGGATGAGAAAGCCGTTGATCTCGGCGGCAGGCACCGTGGCGGCGTACTCGCCTGCGGCCACGCGCGTGGCTTCCCAGAAGGCGTCGGCCGGCCCATGGACCATGACCTCGATCACCTCGGTGTCGCGCTCGGCGGGGAAGGTCACCGTCACGACCACGTCGCCATCGGCCGCCGTGTAGGTGTCGAGCGCGTCGCCCATGAAGAGCTGGGCCCCGCTCGCGACGTCGTACTGCGCGCGCACCGGCAACTGCGGGCCGGTCGTGAGGTAGGTCTTGCGGTTGACGAAGGCCTCGTAGATGGCGTTGCGGTCGAAGCTCGCGCCCTCGTCGAGCACCACGACGGTGAGCGCGCCCGAGTACCAGTGCTCGGTGCGAATGGTGTCCATCCCGCACACCTGGCCGGGGTGGGTGTCGTGGTTGTCGGTGCCGCCGGCCACGCCCAGCGCCAGCCCCGACTCCAGGGCCGAGATCACCGAGCCGCTGTCGGTCCAGCCCGACCAGGGCGGATCCCAACTCCAGGACGAGTCCATGGAGCTACCGTGCTCCGACCAGGCTTCCACCGCCGGCCCCCAGCCGAGGTCGTGGCACGCCCAGTCGGTGGGCATCGGCTTCTTAACGCCGGGGTGGTGCGGGATGAGCAGCGCCGGGCCGAACCGGGCCTGCAGGCCGTCCATGAACGCGGTGATGGCGGCGCAGTCGGCCACCTCGTTGCTCGCCGGATCGGAGCCGAGCAGGTCGTTGTAGCCAGCCGCCGCGACCGTGCTCGAGTCGCCAAACAAGAGGAGCGACTTGTGACCGAGCTGCGCGCCGCCCACCTCAAAGAAGATCTCCGCGCCCGGCAGGGTGACGATCCCCGCCTGGTCCGCGGCGTTGACCATCTGGAAAACGCTGTCGAAGGCCGCCGCGTCGGGCGCCCCGGCGCCGGAGTTGTTGATGTGATCGACCGTGCCGAGGAAGTCGAGCTGGTTTTCGAGGGCGGTGTCGATGTAGTCGGCCACGGCGCCGCACGCGCCTGAGCTGCAGGTGCCCAGATCGGAGGCGCCACCGTCGCCCGAGGCGCCGGTATGGCTGTGGATGTCGCCGAAGTAGAACGCCTTTCCGTCGAAAGTTTCTTCGGCAAAGGCCGGGAAAGTGAGTGTCGCGAGGAACATGGGGGCCCTGGGCGCCGGCACTATACCCGGCGAAAGCACGCACGGCCCCTCGTGCCTGCCGGGATAGGCGCGCGGGGTGCTCGTCCTCTTGCTCGCATGCGGTCTACGCGACGTGATGCCGGGCCCGGCGGCGCTCGACGCCGAGGCCCGCGACGCGCTGGAACCATCAAGCGGCGCGACCCTCGCCGAGGGCGGGCCCGTGGCCTACACGACCCCGCCGCGCGTGCGATTCCCGGTGCCGGCGCTCCAGGTGTTCGGCCTGCGCTACGATCTCGACATCGTCGCGGTTTCCGACCATCCCGACTTCGTCATGCACGAGCTGGCTCGCATCACGACCACGGAGGGCACGCGCTGGATCGCGAAAGACTCCACCGTCGACCGCGAACAGTGCGTCGCCACCGACATCGAGGGCGCCCTGGGCTGGGCCGCCGAAGTGCCGGTGCGCCGCGTGCCCTCGCCGATGACGGTGGATGATCGTTCC
The DNA here is from genome assembly GCA_005778355.1 of Pseudomonadota bacterium. Taxonomy (GTDB): domain Bacteria; phylum Myxococcota_A; class UBA796; order UBA796; family SXON01; genus SXON01. Next base: position 7,690 of record SXON01000186.1, read on the forward strand.
ACCGCCTCGCACATCGACCTGTCGGTGGCCTACACCAACTGCCTTGGTTCACCCACCCGTATCAGCTACTCGGGCCCGGCGCCCACCGAGCCGTCGAAGCCGCGCAACGGCAACACGATGGGGCACAGCCGGAAGGCGGTGGCCGCGCTGCTCGACCTCTACTTGTTTCGTCCCGGCGGTCACATCGTGGTGGAGATCGACGGTCAACGCCGCAAGATCGTCCCCCTGCTCGGCGTGGCGCCCCAGGTGTACGCGCTGGCGCAGGTGCAGGGCGGCTTTGCCGTGGTTGACGCCTCGATGGAGGGCGACGACGCCGGCTTCTCGCTCACGCGCCCGGGTCGCGACATCACCTGGCCCACCCACGCGCACGAGGACTGGCGCGTGGTGCAGCATGGCTGGGTGAAGCGCGAGAGCCCCGTCGCCACGCTGCTGTACCACTTCGTCGAGGGCGAGCTCGACCGGGCGCTGGTGACCCAGCAGGGCAGCGTCGTCACCGAGGTGGTGTTCTCCCCGCGCCTGCCCGACGTGCGACGGCGCTTCGAGGGCACGGCGCACAGCACCTTCGCCGTCGATGTCAACGGGCAGCGCGGGCACGGCACGGGCACCGTCAACGTGCGCTGGCAAGGCGACGACGTGCTCATCGACCTCGTCCCCACCGCGCCCGACTGGTTCGCCAATCGACCGATGCGGGGCACCCTCGCCTACCAGGCCGGGACGGCCTACCTGCACATGGAGAGGATCGATGTTGAAGATCGCTGACAAACAATTCGCGTCGCGACTGGTGCTTGGCACGGGGAAGTACCCCGACTTTGCCACGATGCGCGACTGTCACCTCGCCTCGGGTACCGGGATGGTCACCCTCGCCATCCGGCGGGTCGACCTGTCGGCCCCGAAGGGCCAGAACATCATGGAGTTCATCGACCGCGCGCAGATCCACGTCTTGCCGAACACCGCTGGCTGCTACACCGCCGAAGACGCGGTGCTCACCGCCAAGCTGGCGCGGGAACTACTCGGGACCAACTGGGTGAAGCTCGAGGTCATCGGCGACCCCGACACGCTGTTCCCGTGCACCGAGGGCACCCTCGACGCGGCGCGGACGCTGGTGCGCGAGGGCTTCGTGGTGTTGCCGTACATCGGTGACGACCCGGTGGCGTGCAAGCGCCTCGCGGAGATCGGCTGCGCCGCCGGGATGCCGCTGGCGGCCCCCATCGGCTCGGGCCTCGGCATCCGCAATCCCTACAACCTGCGGATCATCCTCGAGCAGGCCAAGGTGCCGGTGATCGTCGACGCCGGCGTGGGCACCGCGAGCGACGTGGCGCTCGCCATGGAGCTCGGCGTTGACGCGGTCTTGCTCAACACGGCCGTCGCGAGCGCGAAAGATCCGGTGAAGATGGCCACCGCGATGCGTCACGGGGTGGAGGGTGGGCGCGCCGCCTACGAGGCGGGACGCATCCCGCGGAAGCTCTATGCGACCGCCAGCAGCCCCCTCGACGGCATCATCGGCCACTAGTTTGCGCATCATCGCGATCACCTCGGGGGGTCCCGGGCTTGCCGAGAAGGTGCACGCTGCGCTGGCGGCCGGCGCCGAGGTGCTGGTCCGGGAGGGCGCGATCCCCGAGGGCATCCCCTTCGACAAGGTGCTGCTCCACGCGCGCATGCCGGGGGCGCTCGAACACGCCTGGGCGATCCACCTCTCGAGCGACATGGACGTGGCGCACTGGCGACGAGCCTTCGATGGACGCCTCAGCGCCAGCGCGCACTCGGTGGAGGAGGCCCACCGGAAGCTCCACCAGGGCGCCGACGACGTGATCCTCTCGCCGATCTTCGAGGCGCGCCACGGCCGCGAGGCCATTGGCACCTCGGGCCTCCACGGGCTCATCGCGCTCGGCGGGGTGACCCCTCCTCGCGTGCCGACGTGTCGCGAGGCGGGCGCGGTGGGTGTGGCGGTGCTCGGCGGCATCTGGCAGGCCCGGGACGGCGTGACGGCCGCCGTGACGCGCTACCGTCAGAAAGCCCAGATGTCCGCTTCGTAGCAGGTGCCGTTCGCGACCTCTTCGCAGGTGGCGTTGTAGAGGCAGCTCAGCTCGGCGTCGAGCGCATCGCGTTTCTGCACGTCGGTCCAATCGTCGTACAGCGCCTGCTGCGACTGGCAGGACTCGGTGCACTCGGCCTCGGGCATACGCTCCGTGCCGTCGTTGTCGCAGTCCACGAGCTTGTCGCAGACCTGCTCGCAGCTCGGCGTACACGCCGACAATAGGGCTAGAACGAAGAACATGGCCTAGTAGTGGGGCTGGCAGTAGCCCTTGGTGAGGTTCTCGCAGCTCGTAGACTCGACGCAGTCCATCCAGAGCGCGGCCTGTTTCTCGTTGACGATCGTCGCGTCTTCGTCGGCATTGGAGTTGGGGTCGTAGGTGCCCACCGTGCCCGACTTGCGCATGGCCTCGTCGCACGTGGCCTCGCACTCGTCGATCAGCTCGGCGGCGCCCTCGTCGCCCTCGGCGCCCATCACGTTGATGTCGCACTGGCCGTCGGAAGAACCGTAGATGCGCTCGCAGCTCGACCGGCAGTTCGGGCCGCATCCGATGAGCGACGCGAGCGTGGCGAGGACGAGGAGCATCATGCGGTCTCCGAAGGCCGGAGAGGGTAGTCGGGGGACGGTCCCTGGTCAATGCGCGTCCTGCACGTCACCCCCTGCTTCCCGCCCACCTGGGCCTACGGCGGCGTGCCCCGGGTGGTCTACGCGCTCGCCCGGGCACAGGTCGCGGCAGGCATGCAGGTGCGCGTGTGGACCACCGACGCCTTCGACGCGGAGCGGCGCTCCGGGCAGCCAGACCGCTACGAGCTCGACGGCATCGAGGTGATCGTCACTCGGCTCGCCAGCAACCGACTGGCATGGCAGCACCAGCTGTACCTGCCGACGTCGCGACCGCCGCTCGACAACATCGACGTGATTCACCTCCACGCACACCGGCACCTGCTGAACTGGCTCGCCTTCCGCGCCGCTGCCGGTCGCCCGGTTGTCCAGACCCCAAACGGCACCCTCCCGCGCATCGAGCGCAAGCAAGGAATCAAGGTGCTATGGGACAAGTGCTTCGACGGCGACGTGCCGCGTCGAGCCGACCGCGTGGTGGCGGTGAGCAAGGCCGAGGTGAGACAGCTGCTGGCGGCCGGCGTGGCTGCGGACCGCATCGCCCGCGTGCCCAACCCCGTTGATCTCGGGGAGTTCGAGAGCCTGCCGCCCCGAGGGGCGTTCCGGGCAGCACGAGGCCTCGGCGGCGGGCCGATCGTCGCCTACCTGGGACAGGTGAGCCCCCGGAAGGGGGTCGACCACCTCGTGGCGGCCTTTGCGCACGGCGCCCTCGCGCCCGCCACGCTGGTGGTGGCCGGGGCCGCGCGTGGCATGAGCGTCCCCAGTGCCCCGGGGGTGGTGTTTACCGGCACGCTGGAGGGTCGTGAGCGCCTCGCCCTGCTCGCCGACGCCGACGTCGTGGCCTACCCGTCGAGCGACGAGGTCTTCGGGCTCGTGCCCTTCGAGGGTCTGCTCGCTGGCGCACCGGTGGTGGTGGGTGATGACTGCGGCTGCGGCGAGCTGATCGTGGAGGCGGGGGCGGGGCTCTTGTCGCGACACGGCGACGTGGACGGACTTCGCTCGGCGATTCGACGTTTGCTCGAGGATCGGGTCGTCGCCGAGGCGATGGTCGAGCGCGGCCGTCGCTACGTCGCCCAGCACCTTGCGCCCGCCCGCGTGGCGGCGGACTACACCGCGCTGTACGAGGACGCCTGCCGCCCATGACTCGCGCCTTTCCCTGGATTCTCGTGGTGGCGGTGCTCGTTGGTTGGGCCAACGTGGTGCGCGGTCCCTTCGTGTACGACGACCTCATCGAGATCGTGGGGAACCCAGCGGTGCATGAGGTGTCGCGACTCGACACCATGTGGAGCTACAACCCCGCCCGGGTGTTGCTCCTCTTGACCTACGCCCTGAACTGGCGCCTCGGCTACCTCGACCCGCTCGGCTACCACCTGCTCAACATCGCGATCCACGCCGCGAACGCGGTGCTGGCCTGGCGGTTCCTTGGGCTCTTCCTGTCACCGGGCCGGGCCCGCCTCGGGGCGGCGCTCTGGGCCTTGCATCCGATGACCACCGAGGGCGTGAGCTACATCAGCGGGCGCTCCGACGCGCTGGTGACCCTGTTCGCGCTCCTGGCCGTTCACAGCTGGGTGGTCGACGCGCGAAGCCCCTCGCCCCGCCACCGCGCCATCGCCTACGTCGCCATGCTCGCTGGCTTCTTCACCAAGGAGAGCTCCGTGGCGACCCCAGTGCTGGCCGGCGTGGCCGAGCTGGCCCTGGTGGCTGGGTGGAACCTGCGCTTGCTCGACAAGCGGCGCTACGCGCCCGTGGTCCTGGTTCTGGGCCTCGGCGTGATGGCTCGCCTCGGGCTCAGCGGCTGGCCGGTGCCGGAGGTGCCACGTACCTTCCTCGCCCACCTCGCGTCGCAAGCAGAGGTATGGGCGCGCTACGTGCAGCTCTGGCTACTGCCCGTGGGGCAGTCCATCCTCCACCCGGTCCCGGCCGAGCTGAGCCGCCTCGCGGGCCTCTGCCTCTTCGCCTGGGTGCCGGTCCTCGCCCTAGCAGCCTACCGGCGAGGCATCTACGGCCTCCTCGCGGCGTGGTGGACGCTGCCGCTCCTCGTCTCGAGCACCTTCGTGCTCAAGGAAACGATGGCCGAGCACCGCGCCTACGCCGCCGGGCTCGCGCTCGCGGCGCTCGTGGCGTGGAAACTGCCAGAAACCCGGCTCACGTGGGCGCTGCCCGCCTTGCTCCTCGTCGGCACCGTGTCGCGCAACCAGGCCTGGACCTCGGAGGTGGCCACCTGGGAGAGCGCCGTGAAGCGCTGGCCGGGCAGCGCCGATGCCTGGTACGCCTACGGCGACGCCCTCCGCGCCGAGAAACTTAGAATCGACGCCCAGAGTGCCTACGCCAAGGCGCTGGAGATCGATCCCTCGCGAGTCGACGCGCTGGTCAACACCGGGATCGCGCGCGCCGAGGCGGGAGACGTCTCCGGCGCCCGGGAGGCCTGGGAGGAGGCACTTCGTCGTAAGCCGGGACATTGTCCCGCCCTCAACAACCTAGCCGGACTGCGACTGCGGGCCGGCGACGTGGAAGGCGCCCTCGCCGGTTACGAGGCCACCCTCCGCACCTGCGCCGACGACCCGATGGCCCACTTCAACCTGGGCATGGTGTGGGCGGGCGCGGGCAACCCCGAGAAGGCCGCGGCGCATCTCCGAGCCTACCTGCGCGTCGATCCGGGCGGCGCCAACGCGTCCCGGGCCCGCGCCGCCTTGCGACGCCTCGGTGTTAGCGACTGACCGCGATGTAGTCGCCCACCAGCGCCCAGCCGGCCGGGAGGTGTCCACGAAGCCAGTCGTCGGTCGGCGCGGTCCACCGGCGCGTGGCGAAGATCTCGGCGAGCCGCCCGCGGATGCGCGTGGACTCCTCCCGAGGGTTCGCCAGCGCCTGCCCGAGAGGCTCACGACCGGCATCGCCCTCCTGCGCGGCGATTGCCTCGACCGCACCGTGCCGCACGCCCTCGTCGAAGTCCAGCAAGAAGGGCGCGGCCGCAGCCACGATGCGGGGATCCTTTCGCTCGGCGAGCGTGACCAGCAGGTTGCGCTTCTTCTCAGGTTTGAACTCGTTATCCACCGACTCGCCGGCCAGGAGCTCCAGCAAGAGGGCGTTGGCGGCGCTCACGCCCTCAACGCGCTCGATCAGGCGAACCACGTTCTGGAAGGCGGGACTCTTCCTCGCGAAGTCGCGAGCGGCCGCCGTGCCGAGGCCCGCCTTCTCGGCGAGCAACTCGGTGCACTCCTCCTTCTCGGTCCGGTCCTTGAGCTGGTGGTCGAGTTGCAGTTCGAAGCGCTTGCACAAGGCGCTCAGCGCCTCGGGGGTGCCCTCGTCGGCGAGCCAGCGCATCGAAGCGAGCCGGTCGTCCTGGTTGGCATCGCGGTCGGCCACGCGGCGACCGTGCTTGGTGATGGAGTTTCCAGTGAAAATGTCGTACCAGGCCAAGCGACGCCTCGAGGGGGGCGAACGCTATTCACCGCGAGGCGTGCCGGGGAGGGCCGCGGCGAGGCCGAGACGAAGGCAGACGCGACCGTCGGCCGCCGCCGGGCTGAGGCCAGCCGCCCCCTCGAGCTCAATGAACCAGGTGCGGCCGAGGCGAGCGGCGCCGCCGGCCTCCACCCGCGCGGGGTTGCGCGAGGTGGCGAGGTCGGCGCTCACGAAGGCACGGGCCCGCCAGGGTCCGGGCGCGTAGCCGAGATCGCCGCGCAAGAGCGGCACGTCGTCCTGGTTGGCGAACCGCAGCGGGTTGCCGAGAATGCCAAGGCCGGCGTGGGCGGCCGCCGAGACGTCGCCCTGGCGAACCAGGAGTCCCACACCGAAGAGGAAGTCGGTCTCGTCGGTGCCGAGCTCGCCTGAGTCACTGGCGTTGGGCATCTTGCCCTCCCAGCCCAGGAATCCCGACACCGGGCCCACCGTAGCGAGGCGCACCGTGGTGCCCAGGCGCAGGTCTCCGAATCCCGCCACCGGCTCGCCCGCCAACGTCGTGTCACGAATCCACTCGCCCGAGATTCCGAGGCGCACGCGATCACCGAAAGCAGCGGTGTTGTCGAGGCCGAGGGCCAGCCGGTCCCGCGCGCCAGCCCTGAAGGGCGGCACGAACGACCAGGCGTTGCCGATGCGGATGTCGCCCTCCAGCAACACCCCGTTGCCGGCGACCTCGGACGCCGTCCAGCCCTCCCCGGCCTCCACCCGCCATCCTTCCGCAGCTTGAGCGGGTAAGGAGAGGACCACCAGGAGCCCCGTCGCGAGCGCGGAGCGAGCGCCCAGTGCGTGGTGAGTTGTCAAAGTCTGTTGACGATGGCCCATGGGGTTGCGTACGCTGCGGCTCCGCCTGATTCACATGCGCCGTGCCTCGCGTCCAACGCGAACGGAGTGCCTTCCCATGATGCGACTCTCCTCCACCCTCCTCCTGCTTGCCGCTGCTGGCTGCATCCAGGAGTCCGACACCGACATTGTCGAGCAGGACAAGAACACCTGCGAGCAGCCCACCGCCTCGCTCACCGAGGAGTCGCTCACCGCCTCCGTCGGCGACCGGATCACGCTCCAGGGCAATGGCGAGCCCTGCACCGAGGACGCCGCGCTCACGCCCACGTGGACCGTCGAAAACGTCCCCGTGGAGTCTGATGTCGACGCGGGCTCGCTCAACATCGACGACGTCTGGCAGCCCTACTTCGAGTGCGACGCCGTCGGCACCTACGTGGTGTCGCTGGCGGTGGCTGAAGATGGCGGTGGCAGCTCCTTGCCCGTCTACGCGGTGATCGACTGCTCCTCCGACAACGACGCGCCCGTGGCCGACTGCGGCGACAACCAGTCCGCGAAGGTGGGCGACCGTGTCGATCTCGACGGCAGCGCCTCACGCGACCCCGAGGGCGCCGAGCTCAGCTACGAGTGGGCGCTGGCAAGCGTGCCGGCCTGCTCGGGCCTCGATGCCGCCGACGTGTACAACGGCAGCACCGCGCTCGCGAGCGTCGTCCCCGATTGCGACGGTACCTACCTGGCGAGCCTCGTCGTGAGCGACGGCGAGAACTGGTCGGAGCCCAGCCAGTGCGCCATCACCGTGGCGGCCGACAACCAGCCGCCCATCGCCGACGCCGGCGACTCCGAGGTCTTGAGCCCCTGCACCAACGAGCAGTACCAGCTCGACGGCTGGGGCAGCTACGACCCCGAGGGCGAGGAGCTGAGCTTCTACTGGACCGTCATCAGCACGCCGATGGGCTCCGCCGCCGACAACACCGCCTTCAACGACCAATCCGCAGCCAACCCCTACTTCCAGTGGGACGTGGTGGGCGACTACACCTTCCAGCTCCAGGTGAACGACGGCGACCAGTGGGGCGCCCCCGACGTGGTCACCTACACCTTCGTCGACGTGACCGAGAACGAGCGCCCCCTGGCCAACGCCGGCGACGACCAGACCATCACCAACGAGCCCGACTGCGAGACCGCCTCCTACGTGTTCACCTGCGAGGATTGCCCCTCCGACAGCGTGACCGTCGACGCCAGCGCGTCGACCGACGACGACGGCGACGAGCTCGAATTCTACTGGACCGAGGCCACCGGCGAGCTCACCATCGCCGCGCCCTTCAGCCCCACCACCGAGCTGACGGCGGGCGCCTTCGCGGCGGAGTACAACACCGCCATCACCAAGACCTGGACCGTGGATCTCGCAGTCAACGACTGCGCCGACACCAACACCGACCAGGTGACCATCACCTACACCTGCACCGGCCAGTACACCCCTTAGGGAGCAGAGATGCGCTTTATTATTCCGCTCACGCTCCTTGTCGTCGGCTGCACAGGCGACACCAAGGAAAACGGCGACTCCGGCAACACCACCACGGCGGTCAACCACGCCCCGGTGGCCGAGGCCGGCAGCAACATCACCCAGACCGCCGACGCGGCGGTTTCGCTCGACGGCGCCGGCTCGCACGACGACGACAGCGACGCGCTCACGTTCACGTGGAGCTTCGACCGTTTGCCCGAGGGCTCGGAGCTCGCCTCCAAGGAGAGCCCGTTCACGACGAACCACAGCGAGACGCCGCAAACCACCTTCATGCCCGACCGCACCGGCACGTACATCGTGAGCCTGGTGGTCAACGACGGCACGGTCGATAGCGCCGAGGACTTCGTCATCATCACCGTCAACGAGCCGGAAGACCTGCCGGTGGCCAACGCGGGCGACGATGCCACCGGCGAAGTGGGCTCCATGGCCTCGCTCGACGGCACCAAGTCCTACGACCCTACCGGTCGCGACCTTTCCTACGCCTGGACGCTGGTCGACAAGCCCACGGCCTCGGCGCTGAGCGGCCTCACCGGCAGCGAGACCGCCAACCCCACCTTCATCCCCGACGCCCGCGGCAACTACACCGCGGCGCTGGTGGTGAACAACGGCCTCGCCAGCTCATCGGCCGACGCCGTGGTGATCACCGTCACCGGCGAAGACAGCGCGCCGACCGCCAACGCGGGCCCCGATCAGGACGTGGAAGACTGCACGAGCGTGCAGCTCGACTGCTCGGGCAGCTCCGATCCCGACGGCGACGTCCTCACGTACAAGTGGGCGATCCAGAGCAAGCCGACCGGCTCGGCCACCAGGGACGAGACCTCGTTCAGCCCCGACAGCGAGTCGGCCCAGCCGAAGTTCTTCCCCGACATCGCCGGCACCTACGTGCTCTCCTGCGCGGTGAAAGACGGCGCTACCTGGTCGACGCCCGACATGGTCACCCTCGAGGCCGACGAGCGCCGCTCCAACACCGAGCCCGTGGCCGACGCGGGCAGCGACCTCGCTATCTCGGGCGGCACCGCCGCCTGCGAGGAGAGCGGCTACACCTACAACTGCGACGAGTGCGCCTCGCAAACCGTCACCCTTGGCGCCGACGCGCGCGCCTCCGACCCCGACGGCGACCCTTACACCATGGTGTGGTCGGTTGAAGATGGCTCCGCCACCATCTCCGACCCGAGCCAGCTCAGCACCACCGTCACGCTGTCGGATGCCGAGCCCACCGAGCCCGACGAGTGCGAAGACGTCGAGTACCGCTTCAAGTTGACGGTCACCGATTGCACGGGCGAGGTGTCGACCGACACGGTGGTCTACACGCTCACCTGCTGCGGCGTCACCGACACCGGGCCGTAGGCTCATGGCACCGGGGAGGGATTCCGATCTCACCCGGTAATGGACCCCTCCTTCGTCGATGCCCTCGAGCGCTACGCCTCCGAGGTGCAGCTTGCTTCCGGGCAAGTTGTGGTGTGGGAGGGTGTCGAACAGGATGCCTTCTACGTGGTGCTCCACGGCCGCTTGAGCGTCACCCAGCGCGTGCGGGGGGAGCTCGAGTCGGTGCTCGCGGAGCTCGGCCCCGGCGCCACCTTCGGCGAGCTTGCCGTCATCGACGCGCGGCCCGCCGCGGCCACCGTCACCGCCGAGGAACGCTCCGTGTTGTGGCGTGTCGACCGCGATGGTCTGCACCGCCTCGTGGGCGACCCCGACGTGGCGTGGGTGCTCCTCAAGGCCCTCGCGGGCAAAGTGCGCATGGCCAACGCGCGCCTCGCCGAGGCGGTCCGCTGGTCGCTCGACAGCACCGAGCCGGGAGAAGGTTGATGGTCGATCGCCGTCCCCTGCTCGCGGCTTCCCCGCTCTTCGCCACCCTCCCCCCGGATGCGGTCGATCGGCTCGCAGGCTGGTTCGTGTCACGACCGGTGATCCCGGGCGAGGTGCTCATCGAGGAAGGCGAAGCCGCGAGCATCCTCCTCGTGGTTGCCACGGGCAGCCTGGTGGTGGCCAAGCGCGTGGACGGGCACCCCGAGGCGCTCGTCACCCGGATTGGCCCCGGGGGACACGCCGGCGAGGTCGATCTCGTCGACGACGAGCGAGCCAGCGCCTCGGTGATCGCGGAGACGAGCGGCACGGTGCTGGTGCTGGAGGCCCAGCGCCTCCGCCGCATGCTGGTGACGGACCGGCGACTCTTCGCGCACGTGGCGAGGGCGCTGCTCGTCGACATGGCCCAGAAGGTGAGGTCGACCAACGACCGGGTGCGGGAGGCCATCGCCTGGGGCCTCGACGCCACCGGCGAGGCGATCCGCTAGCCGCCCGCTACCGAACCCCCGCTACCGACCAGCCAGCGCGAGCGCGAGGTTCTGCACCTGGTCGGTCGCGAGGATCTTGTACTCGACGTCCACCCGGATGGCGCCGCTGGCCTCGGGCTGGGAGTCGACCTTCAGCACCTTGATGCGACGCTCCCACATGGTGAGCGCTTCCTCCACGTGGTGCGCCACCATCGCCGACGTGGCGCGCGTGTTGGGCGCAAACATCAGCTCGTGGATGCGACAGCCGAAGGCCGGCAACATTTGCCGCTCACCGGGGCGCGTGCCCAGGATGATCGTGATGTTTTGCCGGATGTTCTCCTCGTACTCGGAGTAGGCAACCCCCCCCTGGACCGAGTCGAAGCCGAAGGGGAAGCTCCAGCCGCGACCGAGGAACTCCTTGGGGTTGATGCGCATCTGCCGATCTTAGCTCAGGTGCCGAGCGTGTTCCCGCAGAAGGTCATCTCGGTGGTGTACCCAGTCTGCGCGGTGATCACGTGGCGCGTGCTGATGATGTAGTACTTGCCGTTGTGAGGCACCTGGAGGCCTTCGAACTCCACGAGGGCGCCGGCGTAGAGCTGGTCGTTGCCGTCGATCACGCAGGAGCCGCGCGCGAACTGGCGCGCGAGGCGGTTCATCTCGGCCTTGGCGAGGTCGTTCGCCATGGCCTGCGAACCCACCGGCACGTCGGTGATGTAGGCGATCTGCTCGCCGAACTTGGAGTTGGAGACGCTGGCGCCCACGGAGCCACCGCCGATGGTCTCCACGTCGGAGTGCGTGGCGGTGCCGACGATCTCCTTCTTGGTCCGAATGTCCCAGCCCCGCACGACCACCTTGGTGGCCTGGTCCTGACTGTTGAAGTTCATGCGCAGCGAACGCAGGTTGCTGCCCATGGTGATCTTGGTGGGGCTCGTGGAAAAGCTCGCCTTCTTGAAGTAGAGCGTGCCCTCGTCGACCGTCACCTGAAAGTTGTTGCGCGCGGCCAGCCGCTTGAGAAAAGCGAGGTTCGACTCATTCCGTTGCAGGATGTAGTCATGCGTCTCGGTGGTGGGGTCGGCGCTCACCGAGAGCCCGCACTCGCTGCCCACGCTCGAGGCCACATCGCTGTCTTTCTTCTGGTTGAAGAAGCGTGTCTTGCGGCCACGCGCGAGACGGTGCGCGTGGTCGAGGGCGCGGATGGTCATGGTGACCATGCCGTCGACCGACCACGAGGGTTCGATCGCGATCACCTCGCCCTTGAAGAGCTGGCGACCCCCCTCGCCCATCTTGACCTCGACGGCCTGGCCGATCTCAGCCTCGAACTTGGGCGTGCCCTCGCTCCCGGCGAGGCGCAGGCTGAGCGACTCGACCATGTCGACGTGGTCTTCCACGACGATGGACTCGACGCCGTCGTTCTCGGGCTGGGTAAAAGTCTGCCCGCCCAGGACGACCTGGTAGCTGGTGCTGCTGCGGTGGGACGAGGCGGACATTCTGCCCTCCGATCAGAAAAGCTTCTTGAGCGCGTCGGAAGCGGCCTTGCTCGCCGCGCCGGTGACCGCCGAGGTGGCGCTGGACTGGGCCGCGCTCGCGGCCGCCTTGCCGGCACTCGACGCATTGCCGCTGGTGACCGCCTTTGCGGCCGCGTTGACAGCGGCGGTGGCGGCGCTGACGGCGGTGCTGGACGGGATGCTGAGCACCTGGCCGGTGAGGTCGGCCAGAGGGTCGGTGATGCCGTTCGCCGCCGCCACCGTGCGCATGTCGGAGCCATTGGCCGAGGCCACCTGCGACACCGTCTGCCCGCCCTTCACGTCGACCAGCTTGATCTTCTCGCTGTCCCACGTGCTCGAGGAGCCGGAGCCCGCGAAGGTGGCGGTCTGCCACTCCTTGAGCTTCACGGAGCAGCGAGCACGCACGGCCTCGCCGGTTGACGCAAACATCAAGTAGGTGACGTTGACGCTCTCGATGACACACTTCATCGAGAACGTGCCCCAGGTGAAGAGGAGCGAGCGGGGACGCTGCTTCTTGAGTTCCTCCGGCTCGCCCTGCGACGGCTTGACGTCGGCGTTGGTGAGCGCGAGGAGCGCGTCGACCCACACCTGCTGCACGTTCTTCGGCGGGGTGTCGGCCGTCGTGTCGAACAACAGGTCGAACGACGCCGTCATCGGCGCGCCCTTCTGGAACTGGATGGGGTTCGTCGACTGGCCCTGGGTCTTGGCTTCCTCCCAGGTCAGCGACTTTTCCACCCGAAATTCCTTCGGGTTGTATTGGACGGTGAACGTGACACCGTCGTCGAGAGACTTGAACATCGCCTTCGAGGCGCTACCACCAGCCTGACTCATCGGAGTCCTCCATCCGTCGCTCACGACGGAGTTCAAGTTCACGGTTCACGACTTCGAGAACTTCGCGCGTGAACGTTTCGACATCGAGCTTCACGCCACCCGCGGCCGATTGCCCCATGGGGGCCGAGCCCTCGGCACGGGCCGCCGCGGTGTCTTCCGCCATCCGGACCTGGCTCTGTGCCTCGGAGAGGCGACGCTGGTCTTCCGCGAGGTGGATGAGGTCGGTCAGCCGCTTGACGAGCTTGCTGATGCGGTCGTCGCCGCCGCCCGGGCCCCGAACCACCGCCGTGGAGCGCACCGGCCGCACCGTGCCGCGACTGGTCCGGGCGCTGCCGCGCGCCGGATCGACGCGAGAACCGCGAAGCACCGTGGCCCGGGGCGCTTCGACCTCCGGTGCCCGGGTCGCAAGCACCACCGGCTCGGCCACCTCGGACGGGGCCGAGATCTCCTGGCGGATCTGCGCGACCACCTCGCGCATCGGCTCGGTGAGCGGCACCGAGCCCGCGAAGCCACCCGCCCGCTGGGCGATGACCGCCACCACCTGCTCGGCCGTGGTGGCCCGTGCGAGAGAGTCAAACAGGCCCTGGGCCGAGCGCACGAGCGGCCGACCGTCGGCACGTTGCACCCAGTTAGGCGCCGCCGCGGTGGGCTCCGCGTCGGAGGCCATGTCGATGAGAGTGGACTCCATCGCCGGGCGCGCGCGACGAGCCGTCGGCGCCGCAGACTGGTGTTCCGCTGGGATCACCGGGGCGGCAGTCGGCGCCACGGGGGTGGCTGCAGGGGCCACGTTGCGGGCGCGGCGGACGGAGGGAGCGGCTGCCGCACCGACGCTGGTGCTCGCGCCCACGAACTCGGTGACCGGCGTGGTGCCCACCCGCGCCGAGCGGAAGGTGGCCTCGGGCGTGCCCACGCCAATCGCCCCCCGGTAAGCGGTGGCCTCGGTGACGGCGGTGCGGGCCGCCACCCAGTCGGTGGGGCGGGTGCGCGCGGTGCGGGCGGCCGTGTAGGCGCCCTCGCCGGTGGCGCTGACGGGCGCGCCAACGAATCGGACCTCCGGGGTGCGGAAGCCGGGCGCTCGCCGGGCCGGCTCGGTGGCCACGGCGATCGGACCCGCCAGGGCGGGCAGGACCGCGAGGCCGGGCAGGGCCTCCGCCACCCGCGCGGCGACGTAGCGACCATCGGGGGTACGCACCGGCGTGGTGGCACTGTAGCGATTGCTCAGGAGTCCCCGGGCCGAGAGCTCCTCGACGATGGCGCGCGTGCTCGGGGCCGCGACGGGCAGCACCGCGCCGACGCCCGGCCCTGATCCGGTGTCGCGACGAGCGACGACGGCGTCTGGGCCAGAGCGCGACGCGCGCGTCGCAACCCGACTCGCCGACGCCGCCGCAGAGGCGGGCGCCCCGCGCGCGGCGGTGCCTGCGGCACTGGCAGCGGCACTGGCCACGAGGCTGGCGTCGGCGACAGCCGAGCGCGCCCACGACAGCGGACCCGAGCGACGGGTCGCGTCGCGACGGGCGGGGGCCGAAACCACCCCCCCCTGGGCCTGGACAACACGGGCGCTCGGACGCCCCTCGACACGCTCGGCGCGCTCGGCCGCC
>SXON01000187.1 GCA_005778355.1 Pseudomonadota bacterium
GAATGGCGCCGCCGGCGCGAGCGTGGCACTCGCGTAGGCGGCGGCGGTGCTGCCGATGTCGCCGCGCTTGGCGTCGCCGATCACCAGGAGGCCCCGCTCGCGAGCCAAGCGGCATGTATCAGCGAGTATCACCATGCCCGGCGGCCCCAGCTGCTCGAAGAAGGCAAACTGCGGCTTCACCGCAGGTACTTGACCCTCCGCAGCCAGCACCACTGCCCGCGAGAACGCTGATACAAGTGATACAGTATCAGAGGTATCAGCGCGGCCAGGCAGGCGGTCGAGCCAGGGATCGATACCGATACACAGGCATGTATCAGTGCTCCGCACGGAGGCGGACAGGCGCTCGGAGAAGGTCATCCGTTCCCGGGGGGAGGGGGCTTGCGGCCGTAGGCGTCGTTGGTGACCCGCGTCACCTGGAAAACCGCGCCGAAGCAGCGGTCGTCGAGCGACTTGCGCACCCGGGGAGGCAACGCCTTCACGAGGCCGCGCGCGAGGCGCAGCGCCAGGTCGATGGCGGGGAGCGCCTTCATCCCGGCCACGCGGCGATGTAGTCCTTGAGCTTCTGGAGCGCGCTCTCCCCCACCTCGGGCACGCTCGCCAGCGCGTCCATGGTGTCGATGGGGCGGGCGTCGACGATGTTCTCGGCGGTGTCGCTGGGCAGGTCGGCACCCTTGTCGAGCTCGGCGAGCGTGGCCCCGTTGGCGATCTCGAGTACTGCGGCCTGTTGGGCGGCGGTGAAGCTCACGCCCTCCCACTCGCCCGCGCCGTCGGCGCCGCCGTTGACGTAATCGAGGATGTCGAGGATGGTCTGGTCGCCCACCTGGGTGACCGCGTCGACCTCGTCGAGGGTGTCGTAGGCGTCGTCGTCGCGCGTGCCGCACTTGGCGTCGCCGCCGTCACGGTGCTCGACGAGGTTCTCCGCCGCGTCGCTGTCGAGGCCCACGCTCGTGTCGAGCACGTCGAAGCTGGCCTCGCAGTCGTTGAGGAAATCAAGGATGTCGGCGACCTCGTCGTTGGTGAGACCGAGGCGCGCCTGGGTAGACTGCGCCTCGTCGGTCGCAGCGACCTGGACGTCGGTGGTGCAGGCGAGGATGAGCCAACTCACCCCCCAAGCATATCCACCGCCTACCACACCTCGCAGCGGTCCTTGCGCACCATGGGCTGGCCCTCGGTGCATCCAAAGGCCGCCGCGAACTCGGGAAGGTTCGACAAGGGTCCGTTCGCGCGCAACGCGCTCGGGCTGTGCGGGTTGGACAAGATCAACATCTTCTCCCACTGCGGCGAGGCCACCGAGCACCAGTTCTGCGCGTAGGCCACGAAGAAGAGCTGGTCTTCGGTGAGGCTCGACACCGTCGCCGGGTTGTTGCCATGCCGAGTCTTGTAGGCCCGGAAAGCGGTGCGCGCGCCACCGAGGTCGGCGATGTTCTCGCCGAGGGTGAGCGACCCATTCACGTTGAGCTCGCCGACCTGGTACTGGTCGAACTGGTTCTTGACACACGCGGCGCGTGCCTCGTAGCCCTGGGCCACCTCGGGGCTCCACCACTCGGTCATCTTGCCGGTGCCGTCGAACTTGCGGCCTTGATCGTCAAATCCGTGGGACAGCTCGTGGCCCATGATGCTACCCATGCCGCCGTAGTTGATCGCGGTGGCGAAGGCCTTGTCGAAGAAGGGCGCCTGGAGGATGCCCGCCGGGAAGGCCATCTCGTTGACCGTGGCGTTGTAGTAGGCGTTGACCGTCTGGGCGGTCATGTACCACTCGGTCTTGTCGGCCGGCTGCCCGATCTGGTTCATCTTGCGCTGGTGCTCGAAGCGCCGGGCGGCGATGACGTTCTGGGCGTGCGCGCCGGGCGTCACGGCGAGCGCGGCGTAGTCGCGCCACTTGTCGGGGTACCCAATCTTGTTGGTGATCTTGTCCTTCTTCTCGATGGCGCGAGTGCGGGTGGCATCGTCCATCCACGCGAGCGACGGCAAGCCGGCCACGAAGGCGTCTTCAACGTCCTTGATCATCGTGAGCGCCTTGTCCTTGCTCTCGCCGGGGAACTTCTCCGCCACCCAGTACTTGCCGGTGATCTCGCCGAGTGCGGTGTCAGTTTCCTTGGCGCAGCGTTTCCAGCGTACCTCCGGCTCCTTCTGGCCGAGCACCGTCCGGTTGAACATGTCGAAATGGGCGTCGTAGATGGGGGTGCCGAGCTGGGTGGCCATCGCGTGGATGGCCTGCCAGCGGAGGTAGGCACGCAGGACCTCGGGCTTGGTCTTCTTGACGATACTCTCGAACTTCTTGAGCGTGTCGGGCACCTCCACGCTGATGTCGACCGATTTGCCGGCGCTCACCTCGAGCCAGGCGTTCCAATCGAGGCCGGGTGTCAGCTTCAAGAGGCCGGCGCGGTCGATCTTGTTGTAGGTCTTGTCGGGGTCGCGAAGCTCGGCGCGGGGCACGCTGGCCTCGGCGAGCTGGGTTTCCAGGGCGAGCACGGCGGTGGCCATCTTCGCCGCGTCTTTCTCGCCGGCAAAGCCGAGCATCGTCGCGAGGTGACTCTCGTAGGCGGCCCGGAGGGCCTTCGACTCGTCGTCACTCTTGAGGTAGTAGTCGCGGTCGGGCAGCGCGAGGCCGCCCTGCGAGATGTAGAGGATCGACTCATCGGGGTTCTTGTAGTCGCCGTCGATCCACGCGCTCACCAGCGGGTCGCCCCCGACTGCGGCCACCTCGGCGGCCACGCGCATGAAGGACTTCTGATCCTTCACCTTGGCGATGCTGTCGAGGATCGGCTGGAGCGCGGCGACGCCGCTCTGGTCGAGGGCAGGCTGGTCCATGCACGCGGCGTAGTAGTTGCCGATCTTCGCCCAGTCGCCATCGCCGGCGGTGGGGTTGGCGGCGGCCTTCTCGAGGATGTTCTTCAGCGTCTCGAGGTTGTTGTCGCGCATCGTGGAGAAGCGGCTCCACGCGGGCTTGTCGGCCGGGAGCGGGTTCTTCGCGATCCAGCCCCCGCAGGCGTACTGGTAGAAGTCCTCGCAGGCGCTCACGCTCGGATTCATCGCGTCGAGCACCGACTGGGCCCAGGCGGGCGGCGGCGGCGGCGCGGGCGGCTCGGCCACCACGGCCATGGGTTCTGGGGACTTCGGGGCGCAGGACAGGACGAGGAGGAGCGTGAGCATCGCGCGCCGGCTAACCTCCGCCCCCCTTCGCCGAGGGCTCGCGCCATGCTCGTGTACGCTCTGCTTGCTTGTACCGCCGACGGCGCCGATTCCTCGGTGCTGCCGATCCACGCCACTGCGGCCGACACGCTCCCCAAGGTCGCGCCGGCCTTTGTGCTCCTCGCTCAGCTCGGCGCCGACGGCGGCATCAGCGTGGGGGGCACGGTGCAGTCGGAGCTCTGGGTCGACCTCGACGCGCCCACCGACACCCGCGACGCCTTCCGCTACCGCGTGCTCGACGAGTCGGGCGACCTGCTCTACGAGCGCAGCGCCCCGGGACCGGTGATCGTCCGGGACTTCCTCGAGTACTACGGCGAGTCCTCGGGTTTCGACCTGCTCGAGCTCTACCCGCCGCTCGGCGCCTTCCCCGTGCTGGTTCCGATACTGGACGGGGCGGCGAGCGTGGAACTCCAGCTCCGCGATGGCGACGGTGCCTACCAGACCGAGGGCAGCTACGCCCTGGGACTAGCCCTGGCCGACGACCGGGGCGTGGCCGACTTCGTGACCGGGGCAGCCACGCTCTGGGAAGGCGGTCCGCCGGAGTCGGCCCTCGACATCGTGCTGCTCGGCGATGGCTACACGGCCGACGAGCAAGCCGATTGGCAGGCGGATGCCGACACGCTCACCGAGTCGATCCTCGGCGCCGCCCCCTTCGCGGACTTCTCGAGCGGCCTCAACATCCACCGTCTCGACGCGGTGAGCGCGGAGAGCGGTGCCTCCTACGATTGTGTCGACGAGTGCCGCACCCGCGACACCGCCTACCAGTCGGTATTCCCGCTGGAGATCGTCAACGCGCTCCTGGGCACGACCTACCGCACCACGGCGGTTTTCCAGACCGACCAGTGGCGCGTGGCCCAGGCGGCCTCGCGCGTGCCCTGGGACTTCGTGCTGGTGCTGGTGAACACCGAGCACTCCGGGGGCTTCGCGGTGCACTACGCGAGCGTGGCCAAGGGCTACGGCAACTGGGACGAGGTGGCGGTGCACGAGCTTGCGCACGTGGTGGGCCTGCTCGGCGACGAGTACAACGTCGACGACTGCATTCGCTCCGACGCCCTCGGCCTGCCCGTCAACATCACCGACGAGCCCGAGTCGCCACCGTGGGCGCACTGGATCGAAGGCGACACGCCGCTCCCCACGCCCGATCGCAGCGAGTACAACGATGTCGTGGGCGCTTTCGAGGGCGCCTACAATTGCGATGACCTCTACCGTCCGGCGATGAGTTGTCGGATGAGTGGATCCTCCAACGATGCCTTCTGTCCCGTGTGCCAGGAACAGATCTACCGGCGGTTCTTCCGGTTCCTCGACCCCGCCACCGGCGTGACGGTGTCAGAAACGGGGTCCGGTATCGAGTTTGCCGTGGAGGGGCTGCGCGTCGAGGCAACCGCGAGTCTCTGGGTGGACGGCGAGAAAACCGATGGCCTGTCGATGTCGAACGCCGACTACGGCGGCCAGTCGCACGAGGTGGAGGTGCGCGTGGAGAGCGCCTTCGACGACGTGCTCGACGGAGGCGACGACCTCGTGGAAACCTGGCGATTCACCGTGGAGTGACGGCCTCGAGCAGCGCGTCGGCGAGCGAGCGTTGCCAGGTGAAACCCCGGTCGAGCAGCACCTGAGGCACCACGCGCTTGCCGTGCAGGATCAGCTCCGTGCCCATCTCGCCGACGAGCGTGGAGATGACGAAGCCCGGGGTGGGCACGAAGGCAGGACGGCCCAGCGCCACGCCGAGGGCCCGCGCAAACTCGTGCTGGCGCACGGGTTCTGGATGCACGAGGTTGACGGGGCCCTGGAGCGCGGCGTCGTCGACGCAGGCGATGAAAGCACGCGCCGCGTCGTGAATGCTCACCCAGGGGATCCACTGCTCGCCACTGCCGATCGGGCCACCGAGGCCGAGCGAGAAGGGAAGCTTCATCTTCTCGATCACGCCGCCGTCGCCGATCACGAGGCCAAGTCGCGCGTGCACCACGCGTACGCCTTTGGGCTGCCCCGTGGCGGCCTCCCAGGCCTTGCACAGCTCCCCAAGGAAACCATCGCCGGGGGGCTCGGTCTCCGGCAGGGGCGTGTCACCCCGGTGGCCGTAGATGCCCTCGCCGGAGCAACTCACCCACACCGGCGGTGGGCGCTCCATCGACGTCATGACTCGCGACAGCAGCGCCGTCGGGCCCACCCGCGACTCGGTCAAGAGGCGCTTGCGCGCCTCGGTCCAGCGCCCGCCGCCGATGTTCTCGCCGCCGAGTGACACCACCGCGTCGACGCCTTCAAGCACCTTGGGATCGAGCTGGCCAGCGGCTGGGTCCCAATGGGCCTCGCCGACGCCGGGGGCGCGGCGAACCAGGCGGATCACCTCGTCACCGCGTGCCGCGAGTGCCGCGACCAGGTGACCGCCGACAAAGCCGGAGGAGCCGGCGACCAGGATCTTCATGCGTTCTCCGGGGTTTGTACGCGGCTGGCCATCCACCAGCCGAGCAGCGTGGTGGCGCCGAATCCGCCGCCATTGAAGAGCGCGTGGGTTTGCACCATGGTGGGGATGCTCGGGGCGGCGAGCCCGGTGTACTGGCCCACGGCGTACCAGGCACCGAGGGCCATGCCGAGCGCGAGGAAGAGCGCGCCTGCGCCGAGCAGTCCGCCCGCCAACTGGCTAGCCGCGAAGACCTTGCGGGAGTAGGCGAGCTGCTGGATCGACAGGGCCACGAGCGCGCCCGCGAAGCCGACGGCGGCGACGAGCTCGAGCCCGGGGGAGAAGGTGATGCCCAGCCCCACGAGCGGGGGGAGCAAGCAGAGGGCGATGGCCAGCGACCGGGAGCCGCCCTGTCGCAGGAGGAGCACCGCGCTCAAGAGCGGGGTGACGGCGGCGTGGTGGAAATGCGCCGCCGTGAGTGACACGATGGGCTCGGTGAAGCCCAGCGGGGTCCAATCCTGGCGCGCGGCGAGCCACCAGCCCGCGCCAACGACGGGGTAGCCGAGCGGGAAGAGGGCGAGCCAACTCGAGAGTTCCCGCCGCGTGGACAGGACCGCGCCGAAGGCAATGGCGAGGGTAGCGGCGAGCCAGAGATAGGCGGCGTCGGGTTGACCGAAGACGGCTGCGGTGGCGGTGGCGAGTGCGAGGAACTCGCGCGAGGTGCTGGCACCGAGCAACAAGCGCGCTGAGAGCGGCACGTAGACCAACATCGAGAGAAATACCAGTCGCGACACTACATCGCCCGTCGTGAACAGCCAGGCGAGCGCGCCAAGCCCGATCAGCACCGAGCCATCCGCTCGGCGCTGTCGATGGCGAAGCGGCGTTGCAGAGGGCGAACCAGGGGGAGCACCAGTCGGGAGAACAGGGTTGCTGGGCGCGAGTAAGAGTAGACCTCGTACACCGCGCTGCCCCCCTCCCGCCGCAGCTCGAAGCGCTCCTCTCCCGCCATGGCGTGCCCCGCTACAGTGCCGTAGCCCCAGCGCAGGCGCTCTGCCGTGCGTTCCACGTAGATCACGCGGCAGGCCTGGGCTGTCCACACGCCGAAGAGGCGCGTCGTCACGGCGACCGGCTCCCCCTCGGCCACGCGGCCCACGGCGCGGAGCCAGCCGAGGTCGAACATCTGCAAGCTCAGGAGGGCGTCACACGCGCGCTCGAAGGGCACGGGGAGCGTGGCTTGTCCCCCGTTGGGCCAGTAGCCGACCGGGGGCTCGTCACCCCGAGACTGGCCCACCTCGGCGTAGTTGTGCGGGGCCACTCGCGCGTGGTCGAGGAGCGACTGGAGGGCGGTGTCGTCGGGGCGGGCGAGGCGGTACAAGGCTTCTCGGTGTAGCCCGAGAGCCGGGGCGGGGCGCCCAGGCGTGCTGGTGACACATCGTGACATCGTCGCGACTTGACATTGTGGGGGGGGGGGGTTGATAACATCCATTCACAAATCTGGAGAGATGCTTGTCCGCCCAATATGTGCGAATCGTCGACGCCGCCACCCTCGTACCCAACTGGGTGACCCCTCGCCCGGAGGTGCTCGACCTCGGCACTCACCGCGTCATCGCGGTCACGGTGCGGGTGCTGAAGGCGGGCACCGCCACCGATGCCAACACCGTGGTCAAGCTGCAAACGGCCGCCGTCAACGAGGAGGGCGCGTTCGTGGACGTGGGTTCCTCCGTGCGGGTGGACTCGGCGGCGCCCCCCGGCGCGACCTTCTTCGAGATCCCCGCTTTCTCGCGGTTCATCCGTGCCGCCACGGGGACGGGCAGCTTCGCCGGCGGCCCGGTGGTCAACATCGATCTGGTGGCGAAGAGCTAGCGGTGGGGAACTGCGGCTGCGGCTGTGGGAGCGCCACCGGGACGAGCTGTGGCTGCTCGGGAGCGGCATCTTCGTCGCGCCCGGTGCCGCCGCCGCCGATGCCGGAGGGACTGCTCGCCGCGCTCGCTCGCGGCGAGGCGCCCGGCCGGGGTCGTGACTCCGGCTGCGGCGTGGGTGTCTCGCCCGGCCGGGGCGAGTCGCTGGGCCCGGGGCCACGCCTCGGCCAGTCGCCCGTGCCCGCGACCACCCGGCGGGCGTTGCTGCTGCCGGGCGCCCTGGGCGAGATCCAGCTCGACGGCCCCGTGCCGGTGGCGATGCAGATCCACCGGGCGATGACCTCGTCGCGTCGCGGCGCCGCGTCGTGGCGCGGGGAGTGGCTCGCAGGC